>CAXUCF010000039.1:0-7275 GCA_964249275.1 uncultured Lichenihabitans sp. | reverse complement strand
CGGGGCGAGCCACCCCTGCGGCGGCGCCCGCAGGAGCCGCCGCCCCACGCGCACCGACTGGTGACGCTGGCCGATCCGAAAGTCGAGCAGCCGAGCGCCCAGCGTGTTTATCTCGTGCCGTCGTACCGGACCGGCGGCCGCGATGCCATGGCCCTCGAAGTCCTGGCCCACCACCTGGGCGGCGGCCAGACCAGCACGCTATACCGCGCCCTGGTGCTCGACCGAAAGATCGCGGTTGCGGCTGGCGCCTACTACATGGGGACCTCGCTCGACGACACGCGCTTCTATATCTGGGCCGTGCCCATCGAGGGCGTCGCCCTCGAAACGCTCGATGAGGCCGTGGAAGAGGTGATCGCGACCGCCTCGACGACCCTCGCCGACCCCGCCGACCTCGCCAGGGCCAAGACCCGCCTCGTCGCGGACGCCGTCTACGCCCAGGACAATCAGGCCACGCTGGCGCGCTGGTACGGCGCCGCGCTGACTACCGGGCTGGCAACCGAGGATGTGGCGCGCTGGCCCGACAGCATCGAAGCCGTTTCGGCCGTGCACGTCCGCGATGTGGCCGCGACCTGGCTGACCAGGCGGCGGGCCGTCACGGGCTTCCTCCTGCCCGATGCCGCGGTCGAGTTGTCCTCGTCGATCGAAGCCGCGGCGGGCTGATCGCGCGCCGCCGCCGGTGCCGCTTCGCAGCCGCCCGTCTGGCGAGCGGCTGCACCCCTTCGGGCAGCAGGGCCGATCCGGGCTCCTGAACTCCCACCCGCTCCGCGTTTATGGAAGATCGATGACCGCCTTTGCCGCTCTTCAGCCCATCTCCCGCGCCGCGACCGTCCAGAAGGTGCGCTCGCCCGGTGGCATCGCGGCCTGGCTGGTCGAGGACTACGCCGTGCCGCTCGTGGCCATCGACTTCTCTTTCAAGGGCGGCTCGTCCCAGGACCCGGCCGGGAAGGCCGGAACCGCCGCCATGATGGCGAGCCTGCTCGACGAGGGAGCAGGCGAACTCGATGCCGAGGCGTTCCACCGCGCCCTCGACGACAAGGCTATCGAGATCTCGTTCGGTGCCGAGCGGGACGCCGTGTCGGGCCGCTTGAAGACGTTGAGCCGCTCGACCGAGACCGCCGTCGACCTCCTGCGGATGGCGCTCAACGCGCCGCGGTTCGACGCCGATGCGGTGGAACGCGTCCGCGCCCAGGTGACGGCGAGCTTCCGCCGCGAGGCCAAGGATCCCGACGCTCTGGCGAGCCGTGCCTGGCGCGAGGCCGCCTTTCCGAACCATCCCTACGGCAGGCCGGTGCGCGGCACGGCCGAGACCCTTGGCCAGGTCAGCTTGGCTGATCTCGTCGAGGCCTATCGGCACTCGCTCGTCCGGCGCAACCTCGTGATCGCGGCCGTCGGGGCGATCGACGCCTCGACCTTGGGTCAGATGCTGGATCGCGCCTTCGGCGGGCTCCCGGGCGAGGGTGCGCTGGTGCCCGTGCCGGCGGTGTCGGTCTCGGCTGGCGGCCAGCCTCGCGTGGTCGACCTCGGCGTCCCGCAATCGACGATCCGCTTCGGCCTTCCCGGCATTGCCCGACGCGACCCCGACCATATGGCGGCCGTGGTGGTCAACCACATCCTGGGTGGCGGAGTCTTCTCGGCCCGATTGTTCCGGGAGGTCAGGGAAAAGCGCGGCCTTGCCTATTCGGTCTATTCGCACCTGTCGACTTTCGACCACACCGCGATCTTGAGCGGCGGCACGTCGACCAAGAACGAGCGGGCAAAGGAATCGCTCGAGGTGATCGAGGATGAGATCGGCAAGCTCGCCAGCGACGGCCCGACCGCGGAGGAACTCGACAAAGCCAAGAGGTTCCTCACGGGCTCCTATGCGCTGCGGTTCGACACCTCGCTCAAGATCGCGAGCCAACTCGTGAACCTGCAGACCGAGGGCTTCGATGTCAGTTACCTCGACGAGCGCAACCGCATGATCGAGGACGTGACGCTGGCCGATGCCAAGCGGGTCGGCGCCCGTATGCTCGGAGCGGGGCCGCTGCTCGTTACCCTGGTAGGCCAACCGGCAGGCTTCTGAGCCAAGCCGGTCCAGCCCGCAGCCTCACCCGTGCAGTGAAAGGGAGACCGATGCCGATCTCCCTTGCCGACCTCTTCAGCGTACGATGACGCGCTTGGTCCGCACCACCATGGGCCTTCTGACCATCATGGCGGGCCGACGCCGGATGATCGTGGTCCTCTGCACGACGGCCTGAGTCTTTTCGATCAGCGTCGGGCTCGCAACGGGCGACAGCGGCATGGCGGAAGCTGCGCCGGCTCCCGTCAAGGCGCCCACAAACGCAGCAGCGATGATCAACGAACGAACCTGCATGGTTCAAACCCTCCCGGGACGATGGTCCCGGCCGATAACTCTGGCGACGAATTGTGGTTCGGCCGAACGCAACATGATGCGTGATTAGGCTTAAGCGTCAGGGCTGTCTCCCGCCGACCGAGGACAAACCGGGGTACTCCCGCTGGGGCAGGCTGGCCGGCACCGGAAATGCGATCGGGCCGATGCCGCCGGCCGATCCCGATCGCGGGTGACGCGTCAGCGGTGCAGCGACGTAGCGGGGTCTTAAGGGTCTCGTGGCTTGATGGCGTGGTCGACCGCAGCCCGAGGCCCCATCCCATGTCGAGCGTCCCCGTGTTCCGGCCGGGTCTGGTCGTGGCGCTCGCACTGCCCTGGCTCGCGGGTTGTGCCGGCAACGTCGCGCTCAACGACCACGACTGCATGACCAGGGTCATGTATTTCGAATCGAACCGATCCAGTGCCGAGGGCATGCTGGCGGTCGGTACCACGGTCATGAACCGGCTCGACTCGCCGAAATATCCGAAGGACATCTGCAGCGTCGTCGCACAGCCGCACCAATTCGCTCCCGGTGTCCTCGACAGGCCCATGAACCCACGCGAGGCCGCGCTGCCCGCCAGGGTCGCCGATCAGGTTCTCGCCGGCCAGCGCCACCCCGGCGTTGGCGACGCCATGTTCTTCCATACGGCGGGCCTCACCTTTCCCTACAAGAACATGCACTACGTTCTCGTCGCTGGGGGTAACGCCTTCTACGAGAAGCGTAGCGGCCCCGATCGCGGAACGTCGGACGCGGTGATCGCGAGCTTCGCGCCCCAGGAGCCCCGGATCGCCTCGGCGCGTCTGCCGCAGGATCAAGTTGCCGCCGATGCGGCCGGCGAGGGCGAGGTTCAGGCCGCCGACGCGTCGGCTCCGACGGGGGACGAGCCTCAGGCTCAAGACTGACGGCGGGTCGCTCCTGCGGCGCGTCGTTCGGCTCCGGTGGGCCCGATATCCCGCCCGTGGTCGGCCGGACGGTGTCCTCGCAGAGCCGGAGCGCCGATTGGCGGGGATGGCCGGCGGCCCTATATCTCGGCCTATGCGCTTCACCCCCGAGTTCCTCGACGAGATCAAGACGCGGGTGACCGTATCGGACGTCGTGGGTCGGCGTGTCCGCCTGAAGAAACAGGGCCGCGAATGGCGCGGGCTGTCGCCGTTCAACGCCGAGAAGACGCCGTCCTTCTATGTGAACGACACGAAGATGGCCTGGTTCGATTTCTCGTCGGGCCGCAATGGCAACATCTTCGATTTCCTCATGGCCACGGACGGACTGAGCTTCCCCGAGGCCGTCGAAATCCTGGCTTCCGAGGCGGGGGTCGAACTGCCCAAGACGACGCCCGAGACCATTGCCCGCGAGGTGCAACGCGCCGGGCTCGTCGAGGTGCTCGACATGGCGGCCCTGTTCTTCGAGCGGACCCTCAAGGACGCGGCCGGCGCCCCGGGACGAGGTTACCTTGCGGCCCGGGGCATCGCGCCGGCCGCGCAGGCCGAGTTTCGCCTCGGTTTCGCGCCTGCCGAACGCTACGCGCTGCGCGACCACCTGGCCGGCAAGGGTGCCTCCGTCGACACCATGATCGAGGCGGGGCTCCTTGTGCACGGCGAGGGCATCGCGGTTCCCTACGACCGTTTCCGCGACCGGGTGATGTTCCCGATCCAGGACAGATCGGGCCGGGTGATCGCTTTCGGGGGGCGGGCACTCGATGCCAACGTGCCTGCCAAATACCTGAACTCCCCCGAGACGGCTGTCTTCCACAAGGGTGGCGGCCTCTACAACCTGCATCGCGCCCGCAAGCCCGCCCAGGATCGCGGCACCGTCATCGCGGTCGAGGGCTACATCGATGTCATCGCCATGACGGCGGCGGGTTTCCCCCATGTGGTGGCGGGGCTCGGCACTGCCTTGACGATCGACCAGTGCGAACTCCTCTGGCGCATGTCGGCCGAGCCGATCCTGTGCTTCGACGGCGACGCAGCCGGCCGTCGGGCCGCCTACAAGGCGATCGATACGGCCCTGCCGGCCCTCGCTCCCGAGAAGACGCTGCGCTTCGCCTTCCTGCCGGATGGGCAGGACCCCGACGACCTCGCCCGGAGCGGCGGCGCCACCGCCATTGCGGCCGTGTTGGCCGGGGCGAAGCCCCTGGTCGAGGTGTTATGGGGACGCGAGACCGAGAACATCGCGCTCGATACTCCGGAACACCGGGCAGGGCTCGAGTACCGGCTCGCCGAACTCGCGCGGTCCATCGGCGACGAGGCGTTGCGGCGTCACTATCAGTCCGAGCTGCGGACGCGTCTCCAGGCCCTCACGGGCGGGCGGCGCAATGGACCCTCGCACCGGGGCGGGCAGGGCGGCGGCGTCAAGCCCTTCCTCTCGCGCTTCGGCCCCCAGCCCTTGCGCGGCTATCGAGGTTCGGCCCCGGCTCCCCTGAGCGGCCGCTTCGCGGCTGCGGCCCATCCGGCGGCCGGCACCTACGGGCGCCGCGATGTCGAGATCCTGACCGTGATGATGAACCACCCGGCGCTGCTCGATCGCTACGCCGAGGACCTGGCGCATCTCGACTTCGACAACCCGGAACTTGCGCGACTGCGCGACCTCATGGTCGGTCTCCTGGCCGAGCACGTCCCGGACCATGCAGCCTTCAAGGCGGCGCTCGATGCGCGGGGCGCGGGCGATCTATGGCGGCGCGTCCAGGGCCTTGCCGAGCGCGCGCCGCTCTGGTCCACACGGCCCGCTGCAGCCCTGGAGGACGCGGAGTTGAGTTTGCAGCAGGCCTTGGCCTTGCACCGCAAGGCTCGGGAATTACATAAAGACCTTGCAAAAGCCCGCGATGCACTGGCGCGCGACGATTCCGAGGGGCGCTTCGCCGAGCTTTGCGACATCCAGGCTCAGTTGGCGATCTTGGAGAGAACTGAGGCGATGGTGGAGGGTTATGGAACCCTGTCGGGCCATAAGACCCTCGGTGATTGACGAGCCTCGGCGCCTGTCGGACGCTATGGTTAACAATGAATTCACAGCCTTGGCCGATGGTGCTGGGCGGGACGTGATCGCAACGGCCGAGGTCGGGCATGGCTACAGGGTATCAAGCGAGCGCGAGCCTCACCGGGTCTCGCGCCCGGTCGGAGCGGACAATGGCGAAAAAGGACAGTGATAAGGTCGAGGGTGAAGGCACCGTGACCGAGCCGGTGGCCGATAGCCCTCTGCTCGATCTGTCCGACGCCGCCGTCAAGCGCATGATCAAGGCGGCCAAGCGCCGTGGCTTCGTGACTCACGACGAACTCAATGCGGTGCTGCCGTCAGAAGAGGTTACGTCCGACCAGATCGAGGACATCTACGCGATGTTGAGCGAGATGGGCATCAGCGTGGTCGAGAGCGAGGAGGCCGAGGAGGGCGCCGCGGCTCCGGAGGAGAAGGCGGACGAGGAGGAAGAAGTCGAGGGCGGCGACCTCGTCGAGGCGCCGCGCCCGACGGCCGTGGCGACGCGCTCGAGCGAGCCGGCCGACCGGACCGATGATCCCGTCCGCATGTACCTGCGCGAGATGGGATCGGTCGAGTTGCTGTCGCGCGAGGGCGAAATCGCCATTGCGAAGCGGATCGAGGCCGGCCGCGAAGCCATGATCGCGGGTCTCTGCGAGAGCCCGCTGACGTTCCAGGCCATCATCATCTGGCGGGACGAACTCAACGACGCCAAGGTCCTGCTCCGCGAGATCATCGATCTCGAGGCCACCTACGCTGGGCCCGACGGCAAGAACACGCCCAAGATCGACATGACGGCGCCCGACGCCCAGGAACTCGTGGCGGCCCGCGAGGCTGCGGCTCCCGCCACGGCGCCGCGCAATCCGCCGGCCGGGCTCGGGGGCGACATGCCGATCGTCGAGGATGCCTTCGACGACGAGGACGACATGGAGAATTCCGTGTCGCTCTCCGCCATGGAGACGGAGTTGAAGCCGAAGGTCCTCGAGACCTTCGACCGCATCGCCGACGCCTATAAGAAGCTCCGTCGCCTGCAGGACCAGAACGTCGAGAACAAGCTCGGCGGCGATACCCTGTCGCCTGCCCAGGAGCGGAAGTACAAGGATCTGAAGAAGGCGGTCGTGGCCGACGTGAAGTCGCTGGCCTTGAACCAGAACCGCATCGACGCGCTGGTGGAGCAGCTTTACGACATCAACAAGAAGCTGATCGGCCACGAGATGAAGCTCATGCGCCTCGCCGAGAGCTGCGGCGTGGCGCGCGAGGATTTCCTGCGCAACTATCAGAATTCGGAACTCGATCCGAAATGGCTGTTGCGCGTGTCCAAGCTCGGCGGCCGTGGCTGGAAGGAGTTCGTGGCCCGCGAGAAGGACGGCATCCACGGGCTGCGCGGCGATATTCACAACCTGTCGACCGAGACCGGCCTCGAGATTCTCGAATTCCGTAAGATCGTGCACATCGTTCAGAAGGGCGAGCGCGAGGCGCGGCAGGCCAAGAAGGAGATGGTGGAGGCCAACCTCCGCCTCGTGATCTCGATCGCCAAGAAGTACACCAACCGTGGCCTGCAGTTCCTCGATCTCATTCAGGAGGGCAACATCGGCCTGATGAAGGCCGTGGACAAATTCGAGTACCGTCGCGGCTATAAGTTCTCGACCTATGCGACCTGGTGGATCCGCCAGGCCATCACGCGTTCCATCGCCGACCAGGCCAGGACGATTCGGATCCCGGTCCATATGATCGAGACGATCAACAAGATCGTCCGTACGTCCCGGCAGATGCTGCACGAGATCGGCCGCGAGCCGACCCCGGAGGAACTGGCCGAGAAGCTCGCCATGCCGCTCGAGAAAGTGCGCAAGGTGCTGAAGATCGCCAAGGAGCCGATCAGCCTCGAGACGCCGATCGGCGACGAGGAGGACTCGCATCTCGGCGACTTCATCGAGGACAAGAA
>CAXUCF010000038.1:0-23927 GCA_964249275.1 uncultured Lichenihabitans sp. | reverse complement strand
AGATGTTCGGCGTGCGCCTCGAAGACATGACCGGCGAGGTGCGGCGGCGCGCCAAGGCGATCAATTTCGGCATCATCTACGGCATCTCGGCCTTCGGGCTCGCCAACCAGCTCGGCATCCCGCGCAGCGAGGCCGGCGAGTACATCAAGACCTATTTCCTGCGCTTCCCCGGCATCCGCGACTACATGGATGCCACGAAGAAGCTCGCCAAGCAACAGGGCTACGTCTCGACGCTGTTCGGCCGCAAGTGCCACTACCCGCGCATCACGGCCTCGAACCCCTCGGAGCGCGCCTTCAACGAGCGGGCCGCCATCAACATGCCGATCCAGGGCACGGCCGCCGACATCATCCGCCGCGCCATGATCCGCATGGACGATGCTCTTGAGGCCGAAGGCCTTTGTGCCCGGATGCTCTTGCAGGTCCATGACGAACTGGTGTTCGAAGTGCCGGACGACGAAATCGAGCGCACCATTCCCGTGATCAAGCGCGTGATGGTCGACGCGCCGCACCCGGCCGTGACGCTATCGGTGCCGCTGGCCGTCGACGCGGGGGCGGCGGACAATTGGGACGAGGCGCATTGAGCCTGGACCAGGACATCGCGGCACGAAAGCAACGCCTCGACGCATTGCGGCCGCTGAGTCCTGCCGGCGTGCGCGCGCTCGATGCCTGGTTCGATGTGGAGATCACCTACTCGTCAAACGCGCTGGAAGGCAATTCGCTGACCCGGTCGGAAACTGCCGTCGTGCTCGAGAAGGGTCTTACGGTCGGCGGAAAACCCTTGAAAGACCATGTCGAGGCGATCGATCATCGCGATGCGCTCGACTTCGTGCGGGCGCTCGGGGCCGCGGCCGAACCGATTCGCGAGGGTGATATCCGGGAGATCCACAAGCTGGTGCTCGGCCGCGGTGATCCCGCCGAGGCGGGTCGATATGGCCGCCACCGTCGCGCGATCCTGGGGTCGCAACTGGTGCTTCCGTCGCCGGCAGAGGTCGTTCCGCTGATGGCCGATTTCGCCGGGTGGCTGAGAGATGCGCCGGTGGATTATGCGACCGCCTTCGAGGCCCATTATCGGCTCGTCACGATCCATCCCTTCAGTGACGGCAACGGGCGAACCGGGCGGCTTTTGATGAATCTTGTCCTGCTGCGCGCCGGATACCCTCCTGTTGCGATCGGGCCGGATGCGCGCGTCGCCTACAATGACGTCCTGGCGATGCGTCAGTCCGGGGGCGACGGCACTGCTTACGACCTTTTCATGCGGCGAGCGCTGCTCGCGGTTCTGGATCGTTATGTGGGGCATCTTGACGTCGGCAGGCCATAAATCCCGGCACACTCAAGGCTGTCGTGATCCGACATTAGCTCCGACACAGGATGGTTCGGCCGCAAACCGTAAGGCGATCAAGGGCCGTAATCCTGCTCACGCCGTCGCGGCCGCCCGCAGCCCGAGCTTCCGCTCCATCGCCTCGCGCATCAGGTATTTCTGCATCTTGCCCGTGACCGTCATCGGGAACTCCTCCACGAATTCCACGTAGCGCGGCACCTTCTGGTGGGCGATCTGGCCGGTGCAGAAAGCCCGCACGGCCTCGGCATCCAGCCCGCTCCCGTTGCGACGCCGGATCCAGGCGCAGACCTCCTCGCCGTAGCGCGGGTCGGCGACCCCGAACACCTGCACGTCCTGGATGTCGGGGTGGCGATAGAGATAGTCCTCGACCTCGCGCGGCGACACGTTCTCGCCACCCCGGATGATGAGGTCCTTGATGCGGCCTACGATGTTGCCGAAGCCTTCGTGGTCGATGGTGCCGAGGTCGCCCGTGTGCATCCAGCCATCCGGATCGAGCACCTCGGCGGTCTTCTCGGGCTCGTCCCAGTAGCCCAGCATCACGGCATAGCCGCGGGTGCAGATCTCGCCCGGCGTGCCGCGCGGCACGGTGCGGCCTTCCGCGTCGACGATCTTGATCTCGAGATGCGGATGCACCCGGCCGACGGTCGAGACGCGCCGTTCCAGAGGATCGTCCACGGCACTCTGGAACGACACCGGGCTCGTCTCGGTCATGCCGTAGCAGATGGTGAGTTCGGTCATGTTCATGCGCTCGACCACGCGGCGCATCACGGCGATGGGGCAGGGCGAGCCCGCCATGATGCCGGTGCGCAGGCTCGAGAGGTCGGACGTCGCGAAGTCCGGGTGCTCGAGTTCGGCGATGAACATGGTGGGCACGCCGTAAAGCGCCGTGCAGCGCTCGCGCTCCACCGTGCGCAGGGTCGCGAGCGGATCGAAGCCGCGGCCCGGATAGACCATCGTGGCGCCGCTCGTGAGACACGCGAGGTTGCCCATCACCATGCCGAAGCAATGGTAGAGCGGCACCGGCACGCAGACCCGGTCCTCCGGCCCGAGCCGGATGCCGCGGCCGACGAAATAGCCGTTGTTGAGGATGTTCCGGTGGGTCAGCGTCACGCCCTTGGGGGAGCCCGTGGTGCCGCTGGTGAACTGGATGTTGACGGCCTCCTCGGCCCGGATCGTGCCGGCAAGTTCGGCCACGCGGGCCGCCGTTTCCGGGGTAGCGCGCTCCGCGACGTCGTCGAACGCCAATGTCCCCGGAACGGGCCCGGTGCCGAAGGGGACGACCAGGCGGAGGGCCGGCAGCCGCGCCGCCGCGAGCCGGCCGGGTTCGGCGCTGCTGAGTTCCGGTGCCAGCGTGCCCAGCATGGCGAGGTAGTCGCTGCCCTTGAACGGCGGCCCGAGCACCAGGGCCGCGCAGCCGACCTTGTTCAGTGCATAGTCGAGTTCGACCAGGCGATAGGCCGGGTTGACCGTGACGCTGATCAATCCGGCCTTGGCGGCCGCGAACTGCGTGAGCGCCCATTCGGCCGTGTTGAGCGACCAGATGCCGATGCGGTCGCCGGGCGCGAGCCCCGAGGCCAGCAGCCCCGCCGCGAAATCGTCGGCGCGCCGGTCGAGCGCGGCCCAGCTCCAGCGCACGGTGGTTTCATCGGCCCCGTAAGGCCCCACCAGGGCTTCCCGGTCGGGCCAGCGGCGGGCGGCATCGCGCAAGGCGCGGCCGATCGCGATGTCGAGCAGCGGGACGTCGTGGCGCCCCGCGACATGGCTTGCCTCCTGATCCTCCATGATGCCTCCCAACATCGATCTACGGTGCCTTCGGCGCGATTCGGCTATTGTGGGGCGATTCCGGCCGGACCGCATCTCGGAAATTGACCGCGGGGGCGCGAAACCCCCACACTGTCCGGAACACCGGGGAGGTTGCCCATGATCCCGAACGCCGTCCGCGCCTTCGATTTCGGGCTCGGCGACACCGCCGATGCGATCCGTGACACGGTGCGGGACTTTGCGAGCGAACGCATCGCGCCCCGCGCCGAGGAGATCGACCGCACCAATCTGTTCCCGCGCGACCTGTGGCCCAAGATGGGCGCGTTGGGGCTGCACGGCATCACGGTCGAGGAGGCCTACGGCGGCACCGGCCTCGGCTATCTCGAACATTGCGTGGCGCTCGAGGAGGTGTCGCGCGCCTCGGCCTCGGTGGGGCTCTCCTACGGGGCGCATTCGAACCTCTGCATCAACCAGTTGCGGCGCAACGGCACCGACGCGCAGAAACGACGCTACCTTCCCGGCCTCATCTCCGGGACGCATGTGGGAGCACTCGCCATGTCGGAGCCGGGATCGGGGTCCGACGTCGTGTCGATGCGGACCCGGGCCGAGCGGCGCGGCGACCGCTTCGTGCTGAACGGCTCCAAGATGTGGATCACCAACGGGACCGTGGCCGAGACCCTGGTGGTCTATGCCAAGACCGATCCCGACGCGGGCTCGCGCGGCATCACGGCCTTCATCGTCGAGAAGGGGATGGAGGGTTTCTCGACCCACCAGAAACTCGACAAGCTCGGCATGCGGGGCTCCGACACCTGCGAACTCGTCTTCGCGGATTGCGAAGTCCCGGAGGAGAACGTTCTCGGCGAGGTCGGCCGCGGAACGAGGGTGCTGATGAGCGGCCTCGACTACGAGCGCGCCGTGCTGGCGGCGGGCCCGCTCGGCATCATGCAGGCCTGCCTCGACGCCGTGCTGCCCTATGTCCACGACCGCAAGCAGTTCGGGGCGCCGATCGGCACGTTCCAGCTCGTGCAGGCCAAGGTGGCCGACATGTATGTCGCGACCAACGCGGCCAGGAGCTACGTCTATGCGGTCGCCAGGGCCTGCGACCGCGGCCAGACGACCCGCGAGGACGCAGCCGGCGCCATCCTGTTCGCGGCCGAGCGGGCCACCCAATGCGCGCTCGACGCCATCCAGCTGCTCGGCGGCAACGGCTACATCAACGACTATCCCGTGGGGCGCCTGCTGCGCGACGCCAAGCTCTACGAGATCGGCGCCGGCACCAGCGAGATCCGCCGCATGCTGATCGGCCGGGAGCTCTTCGACAAGACGGCGTGAGGGTGCGGCCTCGTCAGGCCACGGCAGCTTCGCCGGTCAGGGCCGCCGAGACGGCGTAGTGGGCCTCCGTCTTCGATTTGATGTCGTCGAGGCTGACGCCCGGCGCCAGTTCGACCAGCACCATGCCGCTGCCGTGCCGGTCGACCGTGAAGACGCCGAGGTCGGTGATCACCATGTCGACGACGCCGCTGCCCGTGAGCGGCAGCGTGCAGGCCCGCAGCAGCTTCGGCTCCTCGCCGCCGGTCTTTGATTTCGCGGTGTGCTCCATCAGCACCACGACCTTCTTGACGCCGGCCACGAGGTCCATGGCGCCCCCCATGCCCTTGACCATCTTGCCGGGGATCATCCAGTTGGCGAGGTCGCCGTTCTCGGCCACCTGCATGGCGCCCAGGATCGACAGGTCGATATGGCCGCCCCGGATCATGGCGAAGCTGTCGGCCGAGGAGAAGAAGCTCGTGGTCGGCAGGGCCGTCACGGTCTGCTTGCCGGCGTTGATGAGGTCGGCGTCCTCTTCGCCCTCATAGGGGAAGGCCCCCATGCCCAGCATGCCGTTCTCGCTCTGCAACTGAACGCTCATCCCGTCCGGGATGAAGTTGGACACCAGCGTCGGAATGCCGATGCCGAGATTGACGTAGAAGCCGTCGCGCAGTTCGCGGGCCGCGCGGGCCGCCATCTCGTCTCTCGACCAGGCCATCAGACTTCCTCCCCCGCTGCGGCCGGTGTGGCCGGGGCCGTTCTCGTTCGCGTGGTACGCTGCTCGATCAGCTTGCGGGCGTTCGGCACGTGCACGATGCGCTTCACGTAGATGCCGGGCGTGACGATGGAATCGGGCTCCAGTTCGCCCGGCCCGACGAGGTGCTCGACCTCGGCGATGGTCATGCGGGCCGCCGTCGCCATCATCGGATTGAAGTTGCGGGCCGTCTTGCGATAGACGAGGTTGCCTTCCGTGTCGCCCTTCCAGGCATGCACCAGCGCCACGTCACCGACGATGCCGCGTTCCATCACGTAGCGCTCGCCGTCGAACGCGCGCTCCTCCTTGCCCTCGGCCACCTGGGTGCCGACGCCCGTCTTGGTGAAGAAGGCCGGGATGCCGGCCCCGCCGGCGCGGCAGCGTTCGGCGAGCGTCCCTTGGGGCGTGAACTCCACCTCGAGCTTGCCCGCCAGGAACTGCTGGGCGAAGAGCTTGTTCTCGCCCACATAGGACGAGATCATCTTGGCGATCTGACCGGTCTCGAGCAGCAGCCCCAGGCCTTCGCCGTCAACCCCGGCATTGTTGGACACGCAAGTGAGGTTCTGCGCACCGCTGTCGCGCAGCGCCGCGATGAGGCTCGACGGGATGCCGCAGAGGCCGAATCCCCCCGCCAGGATGGTCATCCCATCCTTGACCTGACCGGCCAGGGCCGCGCGAGCGTCCTCGTAGACTTTCTTCATGGTTTGCCCGAAGCATGGTGCCGCCGTTCGCGCCACCATGCCCCACCGGACGAGGATTTGGAACGGTGCCGGGCGGGATTTTTCCGGGCTGCTGCGCCGTCCCCCCTCCTCGCGACCGGCTCAGGCCGTCAGGGGCGCCTTGCCGCGCACGGCTTCGCGCCACCCCGTGTAGATGCCGCTCGCCGCGATGATGGCGGCACCGACCAGCATGGCGGGCCCGGGGACCGTGCCGAAGACGAAGTAGCCGAGGCCGGCGGCCCACAGCAGTTGCGTGTAGCTGAAGGGCGCCAGCAGCGACGCCGGAGCATTGCGGTAGGCGTAGACCTGCATGAGGCTCGCCAGGGTGGCGAAGAAGCCCGTGATGCCGCCGACCGCGACTTGGTTCCAGGTCGGTGTCTGCCAGACGGACGCCGTCACGACCGACACGACCGCGAAGCCGATCAGGGCCGCATAGAGCAGCGTCGTCTCGGGCTGGTCGTCCTTGACGAGGCGCGTGCCGATCACGGCCGA
The DNA here is from genome assembly GCA_964249275.1 of uncultured Lichenihabitans sp. Lineage (GTDB taxonomy): Bacteria > Pseudomonadota > Alphaproteobacteria > Rhizobiales > Beijerinckiaceae > Lichenihabitans. The sequence continues at coordinate 17,554 of CAXUCF010000038.1, read as the reverse complement.
GGCGGAGGCGATGCTGCCGCAGAGCGGAATGAGACTGGCGAGCGCGAAGGTGCTGCCGCCGGGCTGCACGATCACCACAACGCCGGCGAGGCCGACGAGGGCGGCCGACCAACGCCTCACGCCGACCTTCTCGCGCAGGACCAGCGCCGCCATGGCGGTCACCACGACGGGCGCCATGAACCCGACGGCGGTCGCATTGGCGACCGGCATCACGCCGAACGCCACGATGAACAGCGAAGTCGAAGCGGCGGCCGCGACGGCGCGGCCGACCTGCGCCCCGGGCCGGGCCGTCCGCAGCACGCCGCCTCCGCGCAGCAGCAGCGGCACCGTCATGACCACGAAGACCAGATAGCGCAGCCACGCCACCTCGATGCCCGGCAGCGAGGCCGTCAGCACCTTGGACACGACGTCCGACACCGGGAACAGCGCCGCGCTGACCAGCAGCGCCAGGATGCCGACAAGCGTCCGCTCGGGGCGAAGAAGGGGCACCGAGACGGTTTTCGCCGGAGCCGTGACGGCGGGCCGTGCGGCGAGAACCCGCGCGGGTGGGCGCGGGGAAGCCCCGGCGTCGCGTCGGATCGCGGCATCGTCGTGGTGCACGCGGCGGGGCAGCTTGCGCATGGCGATGGCCAAGGCCTGACCTCTCGAACAGACAACAGGATTGCGTCGAGCTAAGCCGATCCATTCAACAACTCGTTAAGGAAGCAGGCTCGCAACCCAGCCCTGACGATGGCGCATGGCGGACCGGCGACCGCGGTTGCCGGATCTTCGCGGCGACCCGCGACGCTCGACAAACCCGACCCGCTCCGCCAACCTGTCGCAATCCCGACGGCCCGAGACGACGCGATGAGCACCGGCACCCAGGATTACGTGGGCGACCCCCGCAACGACGACGTGCTGGTGTCGGTCGACGGTGTGCTCGTGCACCGCGACCGCGCGATGGTGTCGGTGTTCGATTCCGGTTTCGTGCTCGGCGATGGCATCTGGGAAGGGCTGCGGCTGATCGACGGCAGGATCGCCTTCCTCGACGCCCATCTCGACCGGCTCTACGACGGCGCCAGGATGCTGATGATCGACGTGGGCCTCGATCGCGACGCCCTCGTGGGGCGCCTCTTCGACTGCCTCGACCGCAACGGCATGCGGGACGGCGTGCATATCCGGCTCATGGTGACGCGGGGCAGGAAGCGCTCGCCCTACCAGGACCCGCGCCTCACGGTCGGCCCCGCCACAATGGTGATCGTGCCCGAGTGGAAGCAGCCGAAGCCCGACGTCTATCGGCGCGGCATCACGCTGTTCACGACCCACGTGCGCCGTACCGGCCCGGCCGACCAGGACCCGAAGCTCAACTCGCATTCCAAGATCAACGACATCCTGGCCTGCATCCAGGCCACCGCGGCGGGCGCCGACGAGGCCTTGATGCTCGACGACCGCGGCTTCGTGGCGACCTGCAACTCGACCCATTTCTTCATCGTGCGGCACGGCGAACTCTGGACCTCGGGAGGCGGCTTCTGCCTGCGGGGCATCACGCGCGACGCCGTGATCCGCGCGGCCCGGCGCGGCGGCATCCCGGTCCACGAGCGCGACTTCTCGCTCTTCGACGTCTACGCGGCCGACGAGGCCTTCGTGACCGGCACCTTCGCGGGGCTCACGCCGGTGTCGCGGGTCGACGGCCGCGATCTGCCGGCACTCGGCGACGCCGACGACCTGTCTGGGCCGGTGACGCGGCGATTGCGCGAGCATCATCTCGCGTTGAGGGATGCGGAAGCGCGGGGACGAGAACGGCAGGGTGATGGGCGAAGCCGGGTATGTTACGATGGTGCAGCGTGATGGGGCGGGGCGAGCGCAGTGTCGGCCCGACGCGTTGTGCTTGAATAGTCTCAAGGGCGGAGCCTCGCGCCGATGATCCTGACCTTGGCCATCCCGGACGATCTCGCCCACCGGCTCGGCGCCGACGGGGCGGACGCTGCACGTCGGGTCCTCGAGTCTTTCGCGGTCGAGGAATACCGGGCGGGTCGATTGAGTCAGCGCGAATTGCGCCGACTTTTGGGATTAGTAACCCGAGCCGAGATGGACACGCTTTTGAAGCAGCGGGCTATTTACTCATCCTATGATATTACTGATCTGGAGCGAGAGCGGCGGGATCTGGCTCGCATTGGCCTGTGATGCCGTGCCACGTGTTGTAGCCGATACGGGACCGATCAACTACCTCGTCATCATCGGACATATCCATGTGCTCTCGATGCTTTTCGGAACAGTGTCTATCCCCGAAGTCGTTCGCGCCGAATTGGGCCATCCTCGAACTCCGGACATTGTGCAGCGTTGGATCGCGTCGCATCCGCCGTGGCTGGTCGTTGAGCCGGACCCGAACAGTCCAATAGGCGAGCTTCCATTGCTGGACGATGGTGAACGCGAGGCGCTCCTTCTGGCCCGGTCTCTGAATGCCGATCTGGTTTTGATGGACGACCGCGCCGGAGTCGCGGCGGCGCTGTCGCTTGGCTTTGCAGTGATTGGGACAGTGGGGCTGCTCGATCTTGCGGCTCGTCGTGGACTGATTGATTTGGCGGAGGCATTTGCGCGGCTTCGCGTCACCAGCTTCCGCTGTCGCACGGCGGTCTACGACGAAGTCTTGGTGCGCCTCCATCGAGACGGTGCAGAATGAACCGGACAAATCGGCCGGGGCATTCCGAATGACCCCTCTCCGCGTCGCCATGTGGTCCGGCCCGCGCAACATCTCGACCGCCATGATGCGGGCCTTCGAGAACCGGCCCGACACGGCCGTATCGGACGAGCCCTTCTATGCCGCCTATCTCGAGGCGACAGGACTCGACCACCCGCAGCGCGACGAGATCCTGCTGAGCCAGCCGCGCGACTGGCGCGCCGTGGTGGCGCATGTCAGCGGACCCGCGCCGGAAGGTCGCGCCGTCTGGTACCAGAAGCACATGACCCACCACATGCTGCCGGGCTTCGGGCGCGACTGGATCGATCGGGTCGGCAATGCCTTCCTGATCCGGGCGCCCGAGTCGGTGCTCCGTTCCTATGTCGCGAAGCGCGGCGACGTGACCCTGGATGAGATCGGCCTGCCCCAGCAGGCGGAACTCTTCGACAGGGTGGCGGATCGCCTCGGCGAAGCGCCGGCCGTGGTCGAGGCCCGCGACGTGCTGGCGGATCCGCGCCGCATCCTGTCGGCGCTCTGCAGCCGGCTCGGCCTCGCTTTCGACGAGGCCATGCTGCATTGGCCCGCGGGGCGCCGCGCCAGCGACGGCGTCTGGGCACCCTCGTGGTACGACGGGGTCGAGCGCTCGACGGGATTCGCGCCGCCGCGCCCCGAGGTGGGCTTCGCCGACCTGCCCGACCGCCTGAAGCCCCTGGCCGAGGCCGGGCGCCCCTTCTACGAGCGGCTGGCACGGCACAAGCTCGCTTGAACGGCCGACGGAACTCAAGCAGGAAACCTCATGCTGACCCTGGACCCCAAAGCCACGGCACTCGTCGTCATCGACCTTCAGCACGGCATCCTGGCGCTTCCGATGACACCCCACGATGCCGACCACGTGGTCGCGCGCTCCGTCGAACTGGGCTGCGCGCTCGCCGGGGCCGGGGGCGTCCTCGCCCTGGTCAACGTCGACTATTCGGACCGCTACGCCGACCGGCCGACAGGCCTCGTCGATGCGCCGCTGAACCTGCCCGCCGAGGGTCTGCCCGAGGGTTGGGCCGCGCTCGCGCCCGAGGTCGCGGCACTGCCGGCTGAGGTGCGCATCACCAAGCGCCAGCACAGCGCCTTTTTCGGCACCGAACTCGATCTGCAGCTTCGAAGGCGGGGTGTCGGGACGGTGGTGATCTGCGGACTTGCGACCAATTTCGGCGTCGAAGCGACCGCCCGCGACGCCCACGCCCTCAACTACGCCGTGCTGATCGCATCCGACGCCTGCAGCAGCACGGCGCCGGCCCTGCACGACTTCGCCCTCACCCGCATCCTGCCGCGGATCGCCCGCGTCCGAACATCGGCCGAGATCATCGCGGCATTCACGGCCGAGTGGCGGGTCTGACGGCCTGTCCGCGAGGGGTCGGCGCGATGCCGCTCGAGCGGAAGGCCGCCCGGCTGCGACCCGGGCTCCCCACATGTCCGGCATGGATCCGGCAAATCGGCCAAGGCCAGGAACGCTCGATCGGCAAGAGACGGCGGCGGGTTTGGACGCAGGTGGCGCGCTCGAAGAGATTCGAACTCCTGACCCCTAGATTCGTAGTCTAGTGCTCTATCCAGCTGAGCTACGAGCGCGCAAGCGAGGCCGACTCCAATCGGACCATCGACGGGCGGCACCCTAGGACGCCGCTGGCGGTGTCCATAGAACGTCTCCAGGGGCTTGGCAACAGGGATCCTGCCGGGCTATCGGCTCGGCAGCCGCGACCGCCGCGGGCCGCCGCCGTGGGTGTTCCACGCGGGCAACAGTTTGACTCTAACCGCGCGAAACGGGGGACGGGCGGGCCGAAATGTGAAACAAAGCCACGTTTCGGCCATTCTGGGCCGCGACGTGCTGCATCGCGGCAAGCCATACGGCGCTGCACTTGCCCTTGCCGGAACCGAGAACCCGCGCTTTATGTCACTTGCCGCCCATGTCGCCGATGCCGCCCGCCGACCCGTCAAATCCGACGCGACCGGCCTCGATGCCGCCATCGCGCGTGCTACGTCGGCGCTGCTCGGCGAGCAGCGCGCCGACGGCCATTACGCCTTCGATCTCGAGGCCGATGCCGCCATCCCGTCCGAATACATCCTGGTCAAGCACTTCCTCGGGCAGCCGGACCCCGAGATGGAACGCCGCACCGCCAACTACCTGCGGCGCATCCAGGAGCCGCATGGCGGCTGGCCTATGCTGGCCAAGGGCGGCCTCAACATTTCGGCCAGCGTAAAAGCCTATTTCGCCCTGAAGATCGCCGGCGACTCCGTCGATGCGCCGCATATGAAGCGGGCGCGTGAGGCCATCCTGGCTCATGGCGGTGCCGCGGGCATCAACATCTTCACCCGCACAACCCTGGCGTTCTTCGGCATCGTGCCGTGGCGCGCCGTACCGGTCATGCCGGTCGAACTGATGCATGCGCCGCGCTGGTTCCCTATCACGATCTGGCATCTGTCCTATTGGGCGCGCGACACGCTGGTGCCGCTCCTGGTACTGATGGCCAAGCGGCCCCGGGCCGCCAATCCGCGCAACATCGGCATCGACGAACTCTTCCTCGTGCCGCCGCACGCGATGAAGCGCTGGCCCAAGACCGCCAACCAGGTGGGGTTCTGGGGCAAATTCTTCATCGGTCTCGATCATGTGCTGCGCATCGTCGAACCGCTGTTCCCGGCCAAAAGCCGGCAATCGGCGATCGACAAGGCCGTGGAGTTCTGCCGCGAGCGGCTGAACGGCGACGACGGGCTCGGCGCCATCTATCCCTCGATCGCCAATACCGTGATGATGTTCCACGTGCTCGGCGTGCCGGAGGAGCACCCGGACATGATCACGGCCAAGGCGGCGCTGGAAAAGCTCGTCGCGCAGAACGGCGAAGAGGCATTCTGCCAGCCCTGCCTGTCCCCCGTATGGGACACGGTCCTGACCACCCATGCCCTGCTCGAAGCCATGCCCGACGACACGGGGCCGGCCGAACGGGCGCTCGACTGGCTGAAGCCGCTCCAGGTGCTCGATTTCAAGGGCGATTGGGCCGTCCAGCGGCCCGATCTCAGGCCGGGCGGCTGGGCCTTCCAGTACAAGAACGATCACTACGTCGACCTCGACGATACCGCCGTCGTGGTCATGGCCATGGACCGGGCCCGCAACAAGACGGGGACGCGACGCTTCGACGAGGCAATCGAGCGCGCCGTCGAATGGGTGCTCGGCATGCAGAGCACCAATGGCGGCTGGGCTGCGTTCGACGTCGACAACACCTCCTATTATCTCAACCACATCCCGTTCGCGGACCACGGTGCCCTGCTCGACCCGCCGACCGCCGACGTCACGGCGCGCTGCCTGTCGATGCTGGGCCAACTCGGCGAGACCTTCGACTCCAGCGCGGCCGTGCGGCGCGGCGTCGATTACCTCTTCGCCGAGCAGCATCCGGAAGGCAGTTGGTTCGGCCGGTGGGGCATCAACTACATCTACGGGACGTGGTCGGTGCTGTGCTGCTTCAATGCGGTCGGGCTCGACCCCACCCATCCGTCGGTGGGCCGCGCCGTCGACTGGCTTCTCCGGATCCAGAACCCGGATGGCGGCTGGGGCGAGGACGACGCCGGCTATGCGCTCGATTACGCGGCCTACAGGCCCTGCGCCAGCACGGCGTCGCAGACCGCCTGGGCCGTGATCGGCCTGATGGCGGCCGGCGAGGTCTCGCATCCGGCGGTCAAGCGCGGCATCGCCTATCTCGAAGCCCATCAGGGCGAAGACGGGTTCTGGGACGAGCCGCGCTACACCGGCACGGGCTTTCCACGCGTGTTCTACCTGCGCTACCGCGGCTATGCCAAGTTCTTCCCGCTCTGGGCGCTGGCGCGCTACCGCAACCTCAAGCAGGGCAATACCGCGACCGTCCTGCACGGCATGTAGGATCGGGCCGGCGCGCCGCCGGACACAGCCCTGGTCCTATCCTCGAACCGGGACCCCGTGGGGCACGAGTTCGAAGCGGCGAACCCAGAGAACGTCCACCCGCCCCGGGATCGGCCCTGCGCGATGTCCAGTCTTGCTTCCGCCGCAAAGAACCCCAAGGTGACGGGCAACTGAGGCTTGGCATCCTACGGTCGACGGCCGGGACGCCGCCCCGAGAAGGACTCATCTTTGAAAGCTGTCCGTTGGGACCCCGCCAGCCGGGGCGATACCTATGCCTATTACGCCGAATTGAGGCGGCATTCGCCGGTGATCCGGGCCCGGATCCCGACCCGCGGGACCGGGTGGGTGGTGACGCGCTACGAGGATGTGCTCAAGGTCCACAAGGATCCGCGCTTCTCGACGGATCCCCGCAACGCCGCGCGCACGCCGCTGTTCGGCTTCGGCGGCCCTTATGCGCCGAAGCTCATCAAGCTCGTCGGTGCGTCCATGGTCAGCGTCGACGATCCGGCCCACGCACGCCTGCGCCGGCTCGTATCGAAGGTGTTCACGCCGCGCTCGGTCGCCGACATGGCGCCCTGGATCGAGGCCACGGTCGAGATGCTGCTCGACGAGGCAGCGCGTCGGGGCACGGTCGATCTCATGGACAGCTTCGCGCTGCCGCTGCCTCTCAGGGTCATTTCCGAGATGCTCGGCATCCCGGAGGACCGGAGGCTGGCCTTCCACGACCAGGTCGTGCGGCTGATCGAAGTCAACGACAGGCCGGTGCGGCGCGCCATCCGCTGGCTGCCCGCCATGCCCAAGCTGCTGCGCTTCTTCGAGGAGCTCATCGAACTCAAGCGCCGCGAGCCCGACGACAAGCTGATCACGCGTCTCATCACGGTCGAGGAGGCGGGCGACCATCTCAGCCGCGACGAGCTGATCGGCATGATCTTCCTCCTGCTCTTCGCCGGGCACGAGACCTCGGTCAACCTGATCGGCAACGGCCTGATGGCGCTGATCGACCATCCGGCCCAGATGGCGGCGCTGCGCGAGCGGCCCGAACTGATGGACGGCGCGGTCGAGGAGTTCCTCCGTTACACCAACCCTGTCGAGCACGGCACGCCCCGCTTCGCGCTCGAGGACGTCGACATCGCCGGCACCCGGGTGCGCAAAGGCGAGATGGTGATCCTGCTGCTGGCCGCGGCCAATCGGGACGATGGCGTGTTCTCCGAGCCGGACCGCTTCGACATCCTGCGCACCGACAACAGCCGCCATCTGGCCCTGGGTTTCGGGCTCCATTACTGCCTCGGCAGCGCGCTGGCGCGCCTCGAAACCAAGATCGCCCTCAACGCCCTGCTGCGCCGGTTCCCCGACCTCGCACTCGGCGTGCCGCGCGAGGCGATACAATGGCGTCAGGCGACCGGGCTCCGGGGTGTCGTGGCGCTGCCGGTCCGCCTCGGCGAGGACGCCGCCACAGGGGACGCGGCCTTCCGCGAGGGCTCGTGCCTCGTGACGCCGCTGGCCGCGCCCGCCATGAGCGATGAGGTGGCCGCGGGCCGCTTCGGCGCCGTCAGCCGAACCCTGCCAGCAGATGCGACGCCAGGCTCAGCCGCTCGTGCGATGTGCCCGATGGCTGGGCATAGATCAGCCGAGCCCCTTTCAGCGTCAGCCGATCCCGGAGCCCCGGTGCCGCCCGATCGACGAGATCGGCCGCCGCGACATTCGGCCTGAGGTCGAGTGCAATGGCCTTCGGGCCGGCGTCGACCCGGGCCACGCCCAGCGTTCGGCACAGCGCCCGGAGGCGCGCCAGCGCCAGAAGGTCCTGCACCTCGGGCGGAGGCGGGCCGAACCGGTCGTCGATTTCCTCGGACAAGGCTTCGGCCTCGTGGGCCTCGGTCACCCGCGCCAGCCGGGCATAGATGTTGAGCCGCAGCTCGGGCTCGGGGACATAATCGGACGGCAGCGAACCCGCCCGATCGATGCGGATCTCGGGCGTCCAGTCTTCCACCGCCTCGCCACGGGCCGCACGGATCGCCAGGCCGAGAAGATGCTGGTAGAGGCCGAGGCCGATCAGCCGCAGATGGCCGGCCTGCTCCTCGCCCACGAGGTCGCCGGCACCACGGAGATCGAGGTCGCGTCCGGCCAGCGCCATGCCGCTGCCGAGCCTGTCGAAGGCCGCGAGGGTCGCAAGACGCTGCGCCGCCGTCTCGCCGGGTGGACCCTGGCCCTCCGTCATCAGGTAGCACAGGCCCTGGAGGCGGCTCCGCCCGACCCGCCCGCGGAGCTGATGGAGCTGGGACATGCCGAAGCGCTCGGCATCGCACACCACCATGGTGTTGGCGCGCGGCACGTCGAGTCCGCTCTCGACGATACTGGTCGCCACCAGCACGTCGGCATCCCCCTCGGCAAAGGCCATCATGGCGTCGTCGACCTCGTCGGGGCTCATGCGGCCGTGCGCCGACAGGATCTTCAGCTCGGGGCAGGCTTCGGTCAGGGAGGCCGCCACGCGGTCGAGCCCCTCGATATGCGGCACGACGACGAAACTCTGCCCACCGCGCGCCGCCTCGCGGATCAGCGCCGTCTTCACGGTGGCGAGGTCGAAAGGCGCTACCACGGTGCGGATGGGGCGGCGTCGCGCCGGGGGCGTCGCGATGACGCTGAGGTCCTGCAGGCCGACGAGCGCGCTCTGCAACGTGCGCGGGATGGGCGTGGCGGTGAGGGTCAGCACATGGATCCCGGCGCCGAGCGCGCGCAGCCGCTCCTTCTCGGCCGTGCCCAGGCGCTGCTCCTCGTCGACGATCAGGAGGCCGAGATCCTTGAACGCGACATCGGCCGCCGCCAAGGCTTGGGTCCCCACCACGACCCGGACCGAACCGTCGGCGAGCCCGGCCTTCACGGCCGCGGCCTCTGCGGGCGACGTCAGGCGAGACAGTTGCGCCACCGCGATGCCGAGGTCGGCGAAGCGCCGCGTGAAGGTTTCCACGTGCTGGCGCACCAGCACGGTGGTGGGGGCCGCGAGCGCGACCTGCCGGCCCGCCAGCACCGCGATCGCCGCGGCACGCAGCGCCACCTCGGTCTTGCCGAAGCCGACATCGCCGACCACCAGACGATCCATCGGGCGGCCCGAGGCGAGGTCCGCGGCGACATCCGCTATGGCTCGGGCCTGGTCGGGCGTCGGAGGGAAGGGAAAGCGCGCCGTGAAGCTGCGATACGGGGCGGCCGGCGCGACCAGGACCGCGGCCTCGGTGGCGTCGCGCAGGCGGGCCATCTCGACCAGGGCCCGGGCCGTCTCGGCGATCTCACCGGCGATGCGCTGGCGGCGCTTCGACCAAGCGTCGCCATCGAGCCGATCGAGCCGGATGGCATCGCCGGCCGAGCCGTAGCGCCACAGCCGGTCGAGTGCCTCGACGGGCGTCAGGAGGTCCGCATCCCGGGCGTAGTCGAGCCGCACGGTGTCGCGCGCCTCGATCTCGTCGGAGGCCAGCGTCTCCAGCGATCGCAGCAGGCCGACGCCGTGTTCCATGTGGATCACCGTGTCGCCGAGCGCGAACTCGCCGTCGCCCGCATGCCACGGCACCGGCACGGCATGGTGGTGATGGTGGTGGGCGCGATGGGCGCCGTGGGGGCCGTGGCCCAGGAGGTCGGCCGCGCACACCATCGTGACGGCATCCCGGTCGTCGATGAAGCCGTGCTCGGCCCCGAGCCGCAGCGATAGCACCGCGCCGGGCGGCGCGCAGGCCACGTCGGCCCAGGAGCCGACCTCCCGTGTCGGCCGGCCTGCCGCCTTGCCGAGGGCCGCAAGGTCGCGCGCAGTGGCGCCCGCCAGCACGACCCGATGACCGGCCTCGGCGCGCGCCGCAACGAAGGCCGCGAAGCGCCGGCGCGCCTGCGGGCCGTCGTGGAACCGGGGCACGGCATCGGCCGGCGCGCGGCCGGGCAGGGGGACGAGACGGGACGCCGCGGCGCGCGTCCACTCGGAGGAGGTCAGGTAGAGCGCCCCCGCCGGCAAGGGCTTCGATCCGTCGCCTCGGCGGGACGCGGCGGCAGCCTCGGTGCGGTGCTGTGCGGCCTGTTTGAGGACGTCGTCGAGGCGGACCTCGGCCTCGGGTTCCAGCATCAGCCGGGCACGGGGCACGACGTCGAAGATGGTGCGGAGGGCCGGATAATGTTCCGGTAGGCGGTGCTCCAGCCCGGGGATGCGCCGGGGCGGCGGCGCGTCGTCGCCGAGCGGCACGATGGTCGTCACGGGGTCGATGGTCAGCGCGTCCACCGTGCCGACCGACCGCTGCGTGGCGGGATCGAACGGGTGGATGGCGGCGATCCGGCCGTTGTCGAGCGTCAGGCGGTAGGGCGTCTGGCCGGGCGGAAACAGGTCCACCACCTCGCCCCGGATCGCGAACTCGCCGTGGTCGTCGACGCGATGATGGGGCTGGTAGCCGAAGGCCTCGAGACGAGCCTTCAAGACGTCGGGCCGGATCTCGTCGCCGCTCGCGACATGAAGCACCTGGGCCGCAGTCTCGGCGGGCGGCTGGCGCTGGACCAGGGCCTCCAGCGTCGTGACCAGCACGGCGCCTGCGGCCACCGCGCCGGCCCCATGGGCGTCGAGCCGGCGCAGCGCCGCCATCTGCTGGCCCAGGATGTCGGGCGACGGGGAACCGCGGTCATAGGGCAGGCAATCCCAGGCCGGCAGGAACGCCACCGTGGCGCCGGGCGCCAGTTCGGCCAGAAGATGTGCGATGCCCTCGGCCCGGTGATCGCCGGAGGCGACGTAGATCAGGGGTTCCCCCTCGGCCGCGAAGGGCAGGAGCCGCACGGCCGTCAAGGACACGGGAACACTCGACATCGGATACCCTTACGCTACACGCCGACCGGGCCAGGCCCGATGGACTCGCCAACGCGAGGACGCGTGTAGGGTTCGTGGTTCGTCGATGACGGGACGGCATGTCGCAGGCCGAAGCAGGAAAGGCCAGCACCGGATCGGTGCAGGGATCCTCAGTGCAGGCTGACGGTCAGCAACTGGTTCTCCGAGGCGTTGGCCAGCGCCGCGTCCTTGCTGTCGGTGAGCAGGATCGGGACGCCATCGGCCCCCAGCAACATGAACAGATCGAGCCCGGGCTGGATGGCGGGCGCCTGGGGGAAGAGCACCGCGACCTCGTCGGACCGGATCGTCTTCACATAGGCGATGTCACCCTGGCCCAGATGGGCGAACTCGTCGGCCGACAGGGGCTCGGATTTCGACTCAGACGCTGACATGATGGTTCCCACTCCATGCGGACCGTTCAGGTTCCGCGAACCGGCGGGGCTCAGGCGTCCCGCGCCCCGATGACGATCGTCCGGCTGAGCCGGCCGAGCACCTGCACCGCGAGGTCGATCCGCAGCAGGCCGTCGCGGAGGTCGGCCCCTTGGACCTCCAGGCCGTGCCCCAATCGAAAGCATCGCCGAAAGCGGCGAGCCGCGATGCCGCGATATAGAAAGTGCCGAGTTTCCCCCTCGCGGCCCTGTTCGCCGCTAATGCAAAGCTGGTCCCCCGCGACCGTGATTTCAAGTTGATCCGGGGCGAAGCCCGCCACTGCGAGGACGAGCCGCAGGCTGTCGCGGCCCTCAGCCGCATCCCGGATGCGTTCGAGATTGCAGGGTGGATAATTGTCGGCCGGCCCGGCCAATCCGCCGGGGTCTCGCTCGAAGCCCTCGAGGTCGAGAATGAAGGCCGCCCTGTTTCCTGGTCCGCGCATGCTCACCCGTCCTGCCGGTGTTGGCGGTCCCATGATGCGCATTTATTCCTGTCCGACATGGCGGAGGAGATCGATGCGCACTCTCTATGTGGCGTGCACGACGCCAAAACTCGAAGCTTCGCCGCGCGGGGCTTGAAGCCTCGCCTCGTTCCGGGCGGCCTGCGCCCTCACAGCATGGTGGGCAGCACGCGGTCCGGCGGCCGGTGGCCGTCCACGAAGGCGCGGATGTTGACCAGCACCCTCTCGCCCATCTCGACCCGGCCCTCCTCGGTGGCCGAACCCATGTGGGGCAGCAGCGTGACCTTGCCGGCCTTGGCGAGGCGGATGAGCTTGTTGGACACGGCGGGCTCGTGCTCGAAGACGTCGAGCCCCGCGCCGGCGATCTCGTCGGCTTCCAGCATGCGGGTGAGCGCCCCCTCGTCGATGATCTCGCCCCGCGCCGTGTTGACCAGGATGGCCTGCGGACGCAGCAGTTTCAACCGCCGCGCCGACAGCAGGTGGTAGGTGGCGGGTGTGTGGGGGCAGTTGACCGACACGATGTCGGTGCGGGCCAGCATCTGGTCGAGCGAGTCCCAGTAGGTCGCCTCGAGCCCCTCCTCGATGTCGGCCGCGAGGCGCCGGCGATTGTGGTAGTGGATCGACAGGCCGAAGCTCCTGGCGCGCCGCGCCAGGGCCTGGCCGATCCGCCCCATGCCGACGATGCCGAGCCGCTTGCCCGCGATCCGGCTGCCCAGCATAAAGGTCGGGGCCCAGCCGTTCCATTCCCCGGCCGGGATGACGTTGGCGCCCGCCACGATGCGGCGCGCCACCGCGAGGATCAACGCCATGGTCATGTCGGCCGTATCCTCGGTGAGGACGCCGGGCGTGTTGCTCACCACGATGCCGCGCCGGTGCGCCGCGTCGACATCGATGTTGTCGACGCCCGTGCCGAAATTGGCGATGAGCTTCAACCGCGGGCCTGCACCCTCGATGAGGCTCGCGTCGACCCGATCCGTGACGGTGGGGACCAGGATCTCGGCCTCGCCCATGGCGGCCGCCAGGGCGGCAGGCCCCATCACCTCGTCCTCGATGTTGAGGCGGGCATCGAAGAGTTCTCGCATGCGCGTCTCGACACGTTCCGGCAGCTTGCGGGTCACGACGACGAAGGGCTTCTTGGCCATGGCTCTTCCGCTTCCAGTCTTCACCCAGGTGGCGGCCCTCCTCGGGGGAAGCCGGTCGCGCCCGCCGGGGCATCGTCGCGGGGGGCCGGGACCCCCCACGTTTTCACGCCGCCTTAACCCTGTCGGCGCCAGATGCTAACGCATCTCGGCCTTCGCCACGACGGGAATCGGGTGCGGTTGCGCTCGACCGATTGGCCGGGCGGGTGCTTTGGAGGGTTGAGGCATGCGGCAGCTCGGGGCGTTCCGCCGATTCGGTGCGGTCTTCGCGACCGCCGCACTGCTGCTGTCCGGCTTCGGCGCGGGGGCCGCGGTCGTCGACCCGAAGGGTCCGATGACCGGGCTGCCGGTACCGCGCTACGTCAGCCTGAAATCCGACCGCGTCAACCTGCGCGAAGGCCCGTCGAAGGACCACCGCACGTCCTGGATCTTCGAGCGGGCCGGCCTGCCGGTCGAGATCACGGCGGAGTTCGACACCTGGCGCAAGATCCGCGATTCCGAAGGGTCCGAAGGCTGGGTGCTGCATTCGCTGCTGTCGGGCCGCCGCACCGCGCTGATCGCGCCCTGGAAGAAGGACCAGACCATGCCGCTCTACGGCCAGCCGCAGGCGGGCGCCGGCGTGGTGGCGAACCTGCAGTCCGGCGTGATCGGCAACGTCAAGCGCTGCGACGGCCAGTGGTGCCGCATCTACGGCGACGGCTTCGACGGCTACGAGCAGCAGAGCAACCTGTGGGGCGTCTATCCGGGCGAGACCGTGGAGTGACGGTGGCTCGGCCTGCCCTTCTCCCGCGAGCGGGAGAAGGGCGAACCCGCGCGGCCACGTCACGCCGTCACCGCCCCGCGGCGGCGCGCTCCTGGTTGAGCGCGAAGAGGCGCTCCAGGATGGCGTCGTCGGCGAGGTCGGCGGGCCAGCCATAGGCTGACGCCACTGCGGCGTCGAGGCGCCGGTGGGCCATGTCGAGCCAGGCCGGGCGGGCATTGTAGAGGTTGGTCAGCGTGCGCGTCTTGAGCACGGCCGCGGCTTCCGCGTCGCGCGGCAGCACGCGGTCCGGGTAGCCCCGCACCACCTCGGGCTCGACCCGCACGAGGTCGGGCGGGTTCAGCCAGTTCTCGCGCAGCCGGTTCAGCTCCGCCGCGGCCTCCGCGATGGCCTTGGCGCGCGGGGCGTCGGCATAGGTGGCGGCCGGGATGTTAGGGGTCAGGCCCTCGGGGAAGGGGAAGGTCTCGAAGCAGGTGGAGGGCGTATAAGTCGGATCGTTGGCCGACGTCGATCCAAGCGCCCGTACTCAGGGACCAAAGCTCATGGCCTTTCCAGCTCAGGATTCCAAATGTGCAGTCGTCCTCTCGACATATAGCTATGACCAAGTTGTCGGGAATGATAGCTGAGTCTAAGAAAACAAATGGACGCCATCGAGCCACTTTAGGCGTTACGATAATTTTTCTCTTGCCGCTGCTACCTTGAGCAGTCCCGGTCGCGTTTCGCTAAACCGCCACCAATTTTCACGATACAGCCTGCGGCCGGGGTCATCGGGTCTCGGGATGGTGTCGCGGCCTGCCCTTCTCCCGCCGGCGGCGGGAGAAGGTGGCCCGACGAAGTCGGGTCGGATGAGGGCCGACGTCGGAGGGCGATGGGCGTCCCCCAGCGACCCTCATCCGGCGACTTTCGCGGCTGCGCCGCGACGCGCCACCTTCTCCCGTAAACGGGAGAAGGGCAATCACCGTCCGACCCGCTCGACGCGGCTCGCCCTGATCAGTGTTTGAACCTGGAACAGCACGCGCGTGAAGAAGGCTTTCGAGAGCCGACCGTAGACGAATGTCTCGGGCTCCCGACCCGGAACGGGGCGCAGATCCCGTCCCGGCCAGACGAAGGCGTTAATCTCCGACACGATCACCCAGGAGCGCTCCTCATCCAGGCCGATCCGCTTGCGTTCCTCGACCGGCACCTCGATGACTGTCGCCGGATCGGTCGGCTCGGCATGCGTGATCGGCACCACGATCGTCTCGCCGCCGGACGATCGGGCCACGATGATCGCGGCTGGCCTGTCCTTCTGACCGTCCAGCATTCCGGCTTCCGTTTCGCGTTTCCAGAGATAGCGGTAGCGAAGGACCGTGCCGGCTCTAGGGATCTCCACCGCCACACTCGTCGATGCCTAGCGCGGATCCTCCAAGTCGTCCGGCACCGTTGCCTCCAGGATCGCCGTTGCCAGATGCACCGGTAGGTCCTCCACGGTGTAGGCTTGGCGATCCCTCTCGTTCAGGCGGACGAACTCTTCATAGGAGATCAGCACGGTCTTCGGGCGACCGTTCTTGGAGATGAAAACAGGCTTCTTCAGCGCCTCATCCTGAAAGAAACCGAAGTTTTTCTGGACCTCTGTAGCGGTGATCTGACGGATCATGAGCGTCGGCCTGATACGATCGCGAAAAAGTAACGCGCTGGTGACTGCGTAGATTACGGAAAGTACCAAAAAACTCAAGCCTACCGTGGCCACTCGATCACCCCAGCGGCCGCCGCGGGGGCGCCATTGGATCGGTGTCGAGCAGGGCGAAGAGGACGTGGTCCTGCCAGCGGCCGGCGATCCTGAGATAGGCCCGGGCGTACCCTTCCTTGCCGAACCCGACGCTCTCGAGCAGCCGCATCGAGGCCTCGTTATGGGGCAGGCAGGCGGCCTCGAGGCGATGCAGCCGCAACGACGCGAACACGAAGGTGGCGGCGGCCCGCACGGCCCGGCTCATGTAGCCGCGGCCCGCGAAGCCGTGGCCCATCCAGTAGCCGAGCGTGGCGGTCTGGGCCACGCCGCGCCGGATCTGGCCCACCGTGAGGCCGCCCACCAGCGTGTCGTCCTCGCGGAACACCAGGAACGGAAAAGCCTCGTCGCGCGACATCTCCTCGGTGTGGAGGCGGATGCGGCGGCGGAACGCGGCCCGGGTCAGGTCGTCGGCCGGCCAGATCGGCTCCCATGCGGTGAGGAACTGGCGGCTGCGCTCGCGCAGGCTCGCCCAGTCGTCGAAGTCGCGCATCTCGGCCGGCCGGAGATAGACGCCGTCGCCGCGCACGAGGCTCGCGGCGTCGAAGGTCGGTCCCAGCCGGAACAGCGCCATGCTCGGTGTCCCCGCTAGAGCCCCAGCCGCGCCGCGACGCCGTCGGGTCCCGGCACCTTGCCGACCGGCCCGATGGCCGCCACCGTGGGGGTCGAGCGCAGCATCGCGGCACCGGCCGCCCGGGCGTCCGCCACCGTGATGGCGTCGATCTTCTCCAAAACCTCCGCGCTGTCGAGGGTCCGGCCATAGGCCAGGTGCTGGCGGGCGATCTGCTCGGCCCGGGCGCCCGACGATTCCAGCGCCACCAGCATCGATACCTTGAGTTGCGCCTTGGCCCGGTCGACCTCCGCGAGCGACAGGTCCGCCGTAGTCTCGGCCATGCAGTCGAGCGCCACGGGCACGAGTTCGGCCACGTTGTTCGACCCCGTGGCGGCGTAGAAGCCGAACAGGCCCGTGTCCGCATAGGCCCAGTCGAAGCTGTTGATCGTATAGGCGAGCCCGCGCTCCTCGCGCACCGTCTGGAACAGGCGGGACGACATGCCGCCGCCGACTGCATGCGAGAAGATATGGGCCGCGTAATGGACCGGGTCGTGGAACGACGGCGCCTCGAAACCGATCACGATATGAGCCTGCTCGAGCCGGCGCTTCAGCCGCACGTCGCCGCCCCGGTAGGTGGCAGGCGAAAGCTCCGCGCCCGGCTCGTTGCGAAGGCGCCCGAAGCGCCGCTCGGCTTCGGCCACGAAGCCGTCGTGGTCGACGGCGCCGGCCGCCGCGATCACGGTGGCGTCGGCCCGGTAGCGGCGGTCGAGGAAATCCCTGACAGCCTCGCCGCTGAAGGCTTTCACACCCTGCGGCGTGCCGAGGATCGGCCGGCCGATCGCCTGGCCCGGAAAGGCGTGCTCGGTGAAGAGGTCGAAGACGAAGTCGTCGGGCACGTCCGCGACGGCGCCGATCTCCTGGAGCACCACCTCCTTCTCGCGCTCGACCTCCTGCGGATCGAACAGGCTGTCGGTGAGGATATCCGACAGGATGTCGAGCGCCAGGGGCGCGTCGCCGGGCAGCACGCGGGCGTAATAGG
>CAXUCF010000037.1:13173-23932 GCA_964249275.1 uncultured Lichenihabitans sp. | reverse complement strand
TCTTGTGGCAGCTCAAGGCCGAGGGCGGCGAGCGGTGATCGGCCCGGCCAGCCGCGAACGGTGCTGGTCGAGCAACATCTGTCGATCAGCCAGTGACGCTGACGTTACTGACGGCTGGACCCGGCAGGCCCACTCACCAGCGGCGCCCGCCGAAACCGCCATAGCCGAAGCGGCGGTAACCGAAGCCGAAGCGCTGGAAGCCATAGCCGAAGCGCCTGAACGGGCGGAAGCCGTAGCCGTAGCCGTAACGCCATCCGAACTGGCGGAAACACCGGTAAGGACCGCAGACCAGTGCAGCGTTCTCGACGTTGGACGTGCCCGATGCAGCCGGCGCGACCGGCATCGGTCCGGCCGAAGCGGCCGCGATGCAGAGGGTCGAGAGGGTGGTTGCAAGAGCCAGGGTCGGCAGGATCTTCATTAGGCTCTCCTCAATCGTTGGACGTCCGCCAGTGAACCAGGGCGATGGCCGTCCGCACCTATCGGACACAAGCTCGCCGCCATTGCCTGAACAACGCCTTAATGCTTACTTCGGGAGCTTGGATCCAGCGACGGGCTTGAGCCGGCCGTGCGGATCGCCGGCGTTGCCCATGGGGCACGCCCGCGGTTATCGCGGCCACGGGCCGGAAAGCCCGGCCCATTGTCGGTTACCCTGATGGAACTGCAGCGAAGCGAGGGGAGTGGAACATGCGAACGAGCCTTATCGTCGGGGCGATCCTGACGCTGGTCTGTCTGGAGAGTGCATCCGCCAAGACGATGACCGACAAGGAGCAGATGCGTCAGCAGGCGGAACACCTGTGCTACGACGATGTGCAGAGATTGTGCAGCAGCGAGGTCCCCGATGAGACCAAGGTCGCGGCCTGCATGAGGGCCAAGCGGACCAGGCTGAGCCCCGCCTGCCGCAAGGTTTTCGATGCGGGCATGAAGTAGCGGCCGAGCCGGCGCGCCAGCAGGCCGAGCACCTCTGCCGCGATGACGTGCGGAATCCCCGCGACGCGGCGATCCTCGAGGACAAGATCACGGCCTGCATGGCGGCTGCACCGCGCTCAACTGAGCCCGGCCTGCGCCAAGATCTGCGATCAGGGCCTCGGCGGCTGATCGTGGCGTAGAGAGTCCCCATGGCGCAATTTCTCGTGACCGCGCGGGACGGATCGGATGCCGACGCTCCGGCCCGCCGCGCCGCCGCGCGGCCGGCCCATCTGGCACGGATCGCGGATGACGTCGCGGCAGGGCGGATCGTAGTCGGGGGCGCCGTGCTGGATGAGCGCGATCAGCCGGTCGCCCCGGAGCGCCTCAGCGATTTCCTGGACCGCGAGGCACTCGACGCCTGCCTCGACGCCGACCCATACCGGCGCGCGGGCGTCTGGCAGCGCATCGAGGTCACGCGGTTCCGCGTCGCCGTCGAGCGGCGCGCCGCCGAGGCCGGCTGATCAGAGCAGGCCCGCCAGGACGTTGATGGTCAGGGCCAGGATCACGGTGTTGAACGTGAAGGCCACGAGGCTCTGCACGGTGCCGATCCGGCGCATGCGCTTGGATGTGAACTCGACGTCGGCGGTCTGCGACGCGACGCCGATCACCACGGCGAAATGCACGAAATCCCAGTAATCCGGAGCATCGTCGTCCGGGAACTTGAGGCCGCCTTGCTCGAGCGTCGAGGGGTCGCCGTCATCGTCCGGCGCATAATATTCGTGGGCGTAATGCAGCGCGAAGATCAGCTGCGTCACGAACCAGGACACCGACACGGTGCCGAACGCGAGAGTCACGCGAAGCGCCTTGTCGATCCCGTGGGCGTCCTTGGCCAAGGACAGTTCGGCCGCCACCGCCGCGAGGGACGCCGCCGATAGCGCCAGCACGAGAGCCAGGATCATGCCCTGACCTTCGTCCTGCGCCTTGGCGACCCCCCGGATGAAGGGTGCATCGCGGAGCGCGATGCCGCGCAGGGTCGCTGCCACGTAGACCACGCAGCCGATGTCCCAGGCCAAGATGGCACGGGTCGGAGCGTCGAGGTCGGATGGCAGGACGGCGAACAGGACGCCGGCCGCGATGCCTACCACGATGGCGGTGACGAGCCGGGGTCGCGAGGCGAACGGTCCCAGGTAACGCAGTGGGAAAGGGCGTGGTCCGGTCATGGGGCTGCGCTCGGGCGGGTGGATGGCCCGCTATGGGCACCCACGGGGAAAAATGCTTCGGTACTCGTGGCACTCGGCGTCGTGATGGCACAACGAAGCGAAGCGGTTTTCCTGTGGGAACCTGCCGCCGGGGAGCACCCCCGGCAGTGTCGGGGCACCAGATGCGGCATCGTCGCCGACGGGGACTGTCAGCCGTCGATCCGGCCCGCCGGTGTCGCCGCTGCGCCCGGGAGGACCGCGTCGCTGTCGTCCTTCAACGCGACGCCGGTCAGCGACAACGCCAGGGCCTGGGTGATCAGCCAGGCGATCTTGCCGGCCGCTGCCGTCGGAACGAGGCCGGCGGTCCGAATGTTGGACACGCAATTGCGTTCCGCGTCGCGCCGACCGACCTCCGGCGCGAAGGTCAAGTAGGCGCCGAGACTGTCGGCTGCCGAGAGGCCCGGCCGCTCGCCGATCAGCACCAGTACGAGCCGGGCGCCCAACAGCGTGCCGATCTCGTCGCCCAGCGCCACGCGGGCCTGCCGCGCCAAGGCGACCGGCGCCAGGCTCAGGCCCGCGCCCACCAGCCGAGGCACGAGGGCCCGGAGCAGCGGCAAGGCATTGATGTCGACCGCCGAGGCCGACAACCCGTCCGCCACCACGATGGCGATGTCGGCCTCGGGCGGGCCGGCCTGCTGCAGCAGTGCCCGGCTGCGGGCCGAGAGGCGGCGGCCGACATCGGGGCGCCTCAGATAGGTCGCGCGATCGGGAGCGGCGCTCTCGACCAGGACCGTATCGCAGCCGAGCGCCACGACCCCGGCCGCCATGGTCTCGAGGTCCAGCTCCGCATGGACGGCATCGCGCGCCTGGGCGTGGGCGAAGCCGAGCTTCAGGACCTCGCGGGTTGGCAGCGAAGAGCCGACGCGGCCAAGCGCCAGGCGGGCGGGCGTCAGGGTGGCCAGCCGCGTCCAGGGATCCTCCGTCACCGGAGAGGGCAGAGCAGCAGGGTCGTCGGGCGGCGTCTTCATGCGGCCCGCAACCGGGCGAGCAGGGGATGGGAGGACGTCGCGGCGCGCAGCCGCCCATCCGGACCCGTGATGCCCATGGCCTGGAGCCAGGCCTCGAACTCCGGCGCACGCTTCAGGCCCAGAGCGTCGCGCAGGTAGAGCTGATCGTGGAACGAGGTCGACTGGTAGTTCAGCATGACGTCGTCGGCGCCCGGCACGCCCATGATATAGGTGACGCCCGCGGCCCCGAGCAGCGTCATCAGCGTGTCCATGTCGTCGGTATCGGCCTCGGCGTGGTTCGTGTAGCAGACGTCGCAGCCGAGCGGCAGGCCCATCAGCTTGCCGCAGAAATGGTCTTCCAGGCCGGCCCGGATGATCTGCTTGCCGTCGTAGAGGTACTCGGGGCCGATGAAGCCCACGACCGTGTTGACCAGCAGCGGCTCATAGGCGCGCGCGACCGCGTAGGCGCGTGCCTCCAGGGTCTGCTGATCGACGCCATGATGCGCGCCGGCCGAGAGGGCCGAGCCTTGGCCGGTCTCGAAATACATGAGGTTCTGCCCGACGGTGCCGCGCCGCAGGCCGCGCCCGGCGTCGTGCGCTTCGGCGAGCAGGTCCAAGGTCACGCCGAAGGACGCGTTGGCGGCCTCGGTTCCGGCGACCGACTGGAACACGAGGTCGACCGGCACGCCACGCTCGATCAGGCCGATGGTGGTGGTGGCGTGGGTCAGCACGCAAGCCTGGGTCGGGATGGCATGCTGCGCGATGAGGTCCGACAGGAGGTGGCACAGGCGGCCCAGCACGGCGGGAGAATCGGACACTGGATTGATGCCGATCACGGCGTCACCGCAACCGTAGAGCAGCCCCTCCGCCACGGTTGCCGCGATGCCGTCGGGGTCGTCGGCCGGGTGGTTGGGCTGCAGCCGCACCGCCATGGTGCCGGGCAGACCGATCGTGTTGCGGAACCGGGTCACCACCCGGCACTTGCGGGCCACCAGGATCAGGTCCTGGTTGCGCATGATCTTGGAGACCGCAGCCGCCATCTCGGGGGTGATGCCCGGCGCGATCCCGGCCAGCGCCTCCCGGGTCGCGAGGTCCGAGAGAAGCCAGTCGCGAAACCCGCCGACCGTAAGGTGGGCCACCGGGGCGAAGGCCGCATCGTCGTGCCGGTCGATGATGAGCCGGGTGACGTCGTCTTCCTCATAGGGGATCAGCGGCCGCAGGAGGAAGGTTTCGAGCGGAAGGTCGGCGAGGCAATGCCGGGCCGCCATGCCTTCCTCGGCCGACCCGGCCGCGATGCCGGCCAGCATGTCGCCCGACCGCAGCGGCGTCGCCTTTGCCATGAGATCCTTGAGGTCGGCGAAGGCCCAGGTGTGGTGACCGACGACGTGGCGATGGGCCATGTGAAATCCCCGCGAGGACAAGGGGGCGAGTCGATCACGCGGCCCCGTCGCTCCCCGCAACGAAACGTCGGCGCCGGCCGGACGTCAACCAGGGCCGGGCTTGACGACGCTGATCGCGCCACCGCGGCCACGGCGCGCGACGGCTCGGCTCCGACGCTGCCGGGCGGATCCGGCGAGATTGTCGCCGGCTCACGGCTTCACTTGAATGCGGACGGAAGTCCCTCGCGCTCCTTGGACGCCGTCGGGCGATAGTCGTAGGTGGGGTAGAACTCGGTGCGGTAGCCTCCCCAGGCGGTCCTCTCGACCGCGCGGTTGACCTCGCGCAGCCGTTCCGCCGGGAACCGCAGCGTGACGACTTGGCCGACGCCCATCAGCACGTTCCAGGACAGGACCTCGACGCCCTGAGGTGGAAAGGTTTCGTAGAAGTGCTGGTGGCGCAGCCGGTCGTTGATCTCGTCGAGCGTCTGCGACTCGTCATGCTTGAAGAAGATCGTCAGCGTCACGAGTCCGGCATCGGTGGCCGAGGGGCCGGACAGCGGCGGCATCACCGCCTGGGCCGAGGCCGCCACGGTGAATTCGGCCAAGGGGACCACTCCAGCCAAGCAGGCCAGCAACGCGAGCGCGGGGTGGCGAGTGGTGAACATGGATGGTCTTCTCATGGTAAACAACTCCTGCGAGGCCACTCACGAACGACGCCCCGGCCCGAGACGGGACGCCGTTGCGCCGCTGCCAAGAAGCCGTGCTAGCGCGACGCTCAGGCCTGTGGCAGCTTTCGCTGCGCGGCACCGTCACGCATTGGGGAAGATGATGAAGACTGCCACCAAGTTCCTGGGCTCCCTCTCGGCCCTGGCGGTTCTGGCCGGCACGACCGGCACCGCCTGGGCTCAGGCGCCTGACGACCTCGTCAGGGCCGCCAAGGCCGAGGGCGAACTGTCGGTCATCGCGCTGCCGCACGACTGGTGCGGCTATGGCGGCATGATTGACGGCTTCAAGGCAAAATACGGGCTCAAGATGAACGAGCTGAACCCCGACGCCGGCTCCGGCGACGAGGTCGAGGCGATCCGGGCCAACAAGGGCAACAAGGGCCCGCAGGCTCCGGACGTCATCGACGTGGGCCTGTCGTTCGGTCCCACGGCGAAGTCCGAAGGCCTGCTGGCGCCCTACAAGGTCTCGACCTGGTCCGGCATCCCGGCCGATCAGAAGGATGCCGACGGCGCCTGGACGGGCGACTATTACGGGGTGCTGACCTTCGAGGTGAACACGGACATCGTGAAGACGGCGCCGCAAGACTGGTCCGACCTTCTCGGCGGCGACTACAAGAACACGGTCGCGCTGGCCGGCGATCCGCGAGCGTCGAACCAGGCCATCCTGGCCGTCTATGCGGCGGGACTGTCGAAGGGCAGCGGCGACGACGCGAAAGCATCCCAGGCCGGGCTCGACTTCTTTGCGGCCATGAACAAGGCCGGCAACCTCGTGCCGACCATCGGCAAGGTGGCGTCCCTGGCCCAGGGCGCGACCCCCATCGTGGTGCGCTGGGACTACAATGCCCTCGCGGACCGCGACACGCTGAAGGGCAACCCCGCGATCGACGTCGTCGTGCCCAAGACCGGCGTGGTGGCGGGCGTCTACGTCCAGGCCATCAGCGCCTTCGCGCCTCACCCCAACGCCGCCAAGCTGTGGATGGAATATGTCTATTCGGACGAGGGCCAGTTCGCCTACCTGAAGGGCTATTGCCATCCCATCCGCTTCGCGTCCCTGGTCAAGGACGGCAAGGTCCCGTCCGACCTGATGGGCAAGCTGCCACCTGCCGAGGCCTATGCCGGCGCGGTCTTCCCGACCATCGACCAGCAGAACGCATCCAAGGCCACGATCACGACGAACTGGGACAAGGTCGTCGGCGCCAACGTGAAGTGATGGGCGCCATGGCCTGAAACCGCCCAGCGTGGCGAGGCACAATGGCACAATCCGTCGAAGCCTTCACGCCCGCCACGACGGCGACCCGGCCTCGCGCGCCGGTGTCGCTGGCGTGGCTCGGGGTGGTGCCGTTCTTCTCCTTCGCGGTGCTGTTCCTGCTGTTGCCGACCGCCTACCTCGTGGTCGGCGCCTTTCAGGACAACGACGGCCATTTCACGCTCGCCAACATCGTGGGCCTCTGGGAGCCCGGCATCGTCAGCGCCTACGTGGTGAGCCTCGAGATCAGCGCCGCGTCGGCAGTTCTCGGCGCCGCGATCGGATTCCTGCTGGCCTGGGCCGTCGTGCTGGGCGGGCTGCCGGCCTGGCTGAGGCCCGTGCTGATGACGTTCAGCGGGGTCGCCTCCAACTTCGCCGGCCTGCCGCTCGCCTTCGCGTTCATCGCGACGCTCGGGCGGACGGGCCTCGCCACGACACTCCTGCAGACCGTCTTCGGTTTCAGCCTCTATCGCGCCGGCTTCAACATCCTGAGCTTCTGGGGACTGACCATCACCTACCTGTATTTCCAGATCCCGCTGATGGTGCTGATCCTCACGCCGGCCCTCGACGGCCTCAAGCGCGAATGGCGCGAGGCCGCCACAATCCTGGGTGCCTCGCCCTGGGTCTACTGGCGCGAGGTAGTGCTGCCCATCCTGTGGCCGAGCCTGCTCGGCACGACGCTGCTGCTGTTCGCCAACGCCTTCGGTGCGATCGCCACGGCTTACGGCCTTACCGGCTCGACGCTGAACCTCGTCACCATCCTGCTCTACGCCCAGATCCGTGGCGACGTGCTCCACAACGCCCACTTGGGCTATGCGCTGGCCCTCGGCATGGTGGCGATCACCGGCCTGTCGAACGCGCTCTACATCGTGCTGCGCACCCGCTCCGAGCGGTGGCTCCGGTGAAGCGCCCACGCCTCGGCGCCTGGTTGGCCTTCGCGGTCGGCACGCTCTATTTCGTCGTTCCGCTGATCGGCACGGTGGAATTCTCGCTCCGCATCCGGCGCGGGACCTACAGCCTCGATGCCTATGCCAACGTGCTGTCGGATCCGCGCTTCCAGCAGACCTTCCTGTTCTCCGCGATCGCGGCCATCGCCACCATCGCGGTCGGGACAATCCTGGTCGTGCCGACCGCCTATTGGATCCGCCTGAAGCTCCCCTGGCTGCGCCCTTACGTCGAGTTCATCACGTTGATGCCGCTGGTCATCCCGGCGATCGTGCTGGTGTTCGGCTACCTCAAGCTCTACAATTCATCCTCGATCCTGCCCATGACCGGGGAAGCGTGGAGCACCGACATCCTGCTGGTCTTCGGCTACGTGGTGCTGGCGCTGCCCTACCTTTACCGCGCCGTCGACACGGGCTTGAGGACGATCGACCTCCGCGGTCTCACGGAGGCGGCCGAGTGCCTCGGCGCCCACCGCGCCACCATCCTGTTCAAGGTCATCTTTCCGAACGTCAGGACCGCGGTGCTGAGCGGCGCCTTCCTGACCTTTGCGATCGTCATCGGCGAGTTCACGCTGGCGAGCCTGCTCGATCGGCCGGCCTTCGGGCCCTACCTGCAGCTCGTCGGCGCCAACAAGGCCTACGAGCCTTCGGCCCTGGCCTTCATCGCCTTCGCGGTGACCTGGGCCTGCATGGGCCTGATCCAGGTCTTCGCGCGGGATCCTCGCGCGGCATCGCTGAAGGCGTGACCCAAGGAGTCCCTCGGACCATGAGCTTTCTCGCGATCGAGCATCTGCGCAAGATCTATGGCACGACGCCCGTGGTCCAGCGCTTTGATCTCGATGTTCAGGCCGGCGAGTTCATCTCGTTCCTCGGGCCTAGCGGCTGTGGCAAGACCACGACGCTACGCATGATCGCCGGCTTCGAGAGCGCCACCGAGGGCACCATCCGTATCGAAGGCCGCGACGTCACGGACCTGCCGCCGAACCAGCGCAACGTCGGCATGGTGTTCCAGAGCTACGCCCTGTTTCCCAACATGACGGTTGCCCAGAACGTGGCCTTCGGGTTGAAGGTCGCCCGGCAGCCGCGCCCCGATATCGACGCGCGGGTCGCCCAACTGCTCGGGGTGGTGAAGCTGCCCCAGCTCGCCGACCGCTACCCCTACCAGTTGTCGGGCGGCCAGCAGCAGCGTGTCGCTCTGGCCCGGGCGCTGGCCCCCAAACCCAAGCTGCTGCTCCTCGACGAACCGCTGTCGGCGCTCGACGCCAAGGTCCGCGTGGCCCTGCGCGAGGAGCTGAAGAACCTGCAGCGCGATCTTGGCATCACCACCATCTACGTCACGCACGACCAGGAGGAAGCGCTCTCCATGTCGGACCGGATCGTCGTCATGAGCGAGGGCCGCATCGAGCAGCTCGGCACGCCTTTCGAGATCTACAATCACCCGAAGACCCGCTTCGTGGCCTCCTTCGTGGGGACGCTCAACATCCTCAAGGTCGAGGTCGTCGATGCGGCGCGGGGCGCGATCCGCATCGACGGGCAGGATGCCAGGGTGGGCCGGGGGATCCCCGCGGCCGACGGCAGCGATTACGCGGTCGCGCTGCGGCCCGAAGCCGTGATGCTGCAGGACCCAGGCAACGGATGCAACCGTGTGCGGGGCACGATCGAGGACGTCGCCTTCCTGGGAGCCGTCGTGCGCATCAAGGTCGGGGTCGGCGGCAGCCGGATCGTGCTGGACCGCTTCAACAATCCCGGGCTTCCCCCGCCTGTGCGCGGAGAAAGCGTGACGCTGCACTTCTCGCCCGACGACCTCGTGCCACTGGATGCCGCGACGACGGTTTGACGGGGCATGCACGCTTGCCAAACGCGACCGGCCCGATCAGGGTCGCGCATTCATTCATCTCATTGGACCGTCATGACGCATCTGACCCTCGACCATGCCCGCACGATCCTCGATGCTGCCCTCGCGAAAGCCGTGGAGCGCGGCTTGAAGCCGCTCGCCGTGGCGGTGCTCGACGCACGAGGCGCCTTGAAGGCTTTCGCGGCCCAGGACGGCACCAGCCTGAAGCGCGGCGAGGTTGCCCGCGGCAAGGCCGACGGTGCACTAGCACTCGGGATGGGCTCTCGCGCTATCGCCAAGGCGGCGGCCGAGCGCCCGAGCTTCGTCGCCGCCGTCACCCATGCGGTCGGCGGCTCGCTGGTGCCGGTGCCGGGCGGCGTATTGGTGATGCAGGACGGCGAGGTAGTCGGGGCTGTCGGCGTGTCGGGCGACGTCAGCGACAACGACGAGATCTGCGCCGTGGCGGGGATCGAGGCGGCCGGGTTGAAGGCCGACCCGGGGGCTTGATCCTGAAGGTTAGCGGCCGCGGCGGAGCGGCAGTCAGTGACCGAATATCCGCATGAGATCGCGTCTACCGTCGAGCACGCGCAATATCAGCGCGTCCGACCTGACCACACGATAGACGATCACGTACTCGGTAACTGCGATGCTGCGTCGGTCGCGACCGAGGTCGTCACCACGGGAACGCCCGGCCAGAGGATTGTCGGACAGCATGCGCAGGCTGCGGATCACGGCCGCGACGCCCTTCTCGGCCGTCCCCGCGTCTCGCTCTCGCGAGATATGGCGGGCGATGTTGTCGAGGTCGCGCCGAGCCTGTCGCGACAAGCGATAAACCATCAGCCCGGCGCATGATCCTTGGCGGCAAGTCCGGTTCGGCAATGAGCCATGATATCGGCGACGAGCGCGCGAGCGTCGTCCTCCGTCTCGATCGTGATATACTCACCCCGTTCAAACTCCGCCTCGGCCTGGTCCAGGCTCGCCAGAAGTTCCCCCCGCTGGCGTTCGGCCTCGACCCAAAACGCCATGGCCTCGGCCACGGCCTGCTCGGGCCGGGCAATACGCCCGGCTTCGATAGCGCGCCGTACGAGGTCGTTCTGTTCCGTCGTGAGTTCGATATTCATAATCGGATGCTAGCCCATGGCCCCGGCGTGCGGCAAGTCGCTCACCCCAAGCCGTGGTCCTTGAACCAGTTCTGCACTTTCATCCAGGCATCCTTGGCGGCCTCGGGCCGATAGCTCGGGCGGTAGTCGGCGAAGAATCCGTGGGGGGTGTCGGGGTAGACCACGATCTCGCTTTGTCCGCCCTTCAACTCGGCCTGCATCCGGCCGACGAGGTCGAGCGGGATGTTGTCGTCGGCGCCGCCATAGAGTCCCAGCACCGGCACTTTCACGTCGCCGCCGAAGTCGATGGGGTTGGTGGGCTTGATGGGTGAGGGCGGCGAGGCCTTGCCGCCGAGGATGCCATAGAACGCCACGGCGGCCTTGAGCTCGGGATTGTGGTGGGCGTAGAGCCAGATCAT
>CAXUCF010000037.1:0-13163 GCA_964249275.1 uncultured Lichenihabitans sp. | reverse complement strand
GATCATGCGGCCGCCCCAGCAGAAACCCACGGCGCCGAGCCTGGCCGTGTCGGCCTTGCCGCTCGCCTTGGCGAAAGCGACCGTGCTGTCGAGGTCCGCCATGGCTTGCGCATCCGGCACCTTGGGGACGATGTCGGACAGGATGACCTTGATGTCGGCATGGGCCGGGTCGCCCTGGCGCGCGAAGAGTTCGGGCGCGATGGCGAAGTAGCCGAGCTTGGCGAAGCGCCGGCACACGTCGCGGATGTGCTCGTGGACGCCGAAGATCTCCTCGATGACGATCATGGTGGGAAACGGCCCCGCACCGTCCGGCATGGCCCGATAGGCCGGGATGTTGCCGTCGGCGGTCGGCACCTTGACCTCGCCGGCCACGAGGCCGTCGACCGGCGTGGTGACGACCTGTGCTATGATGGGGGAGGCGGCCAGCGCGAAGCCGGCCGTGAGGCCGGCGAGCAGGAACGTCCGGCGGACGGGTTCGTGACCGGACTCCTCGGGCGGGAGCTGGTCGACGTGCTGGGGTTGGTCGTTGCGGAAGATCATTATGCCCTCAGTAGTCCGTCCGCACCGGGGGACTCAGGTCCGCTCGGCACGAGCGCTGGACACGAGCATGGCCGGGAGCGCAACATGTTAATCAGCCCCGCAGGTGTGGCGGATATTTCTTATCGTAGGCGCGCGATTCCCACCACGCATAGGCGGCGCAAAGCCCGCCCAGCGCGACAGCCCCGACAGGAAGAGCGAACAACGACCAGTCGATCATCTCGTCACTCCTCGCTCTTCAACAGGCGCAGAAGCGCCTTCCCGATCACATGTAGAATCGTGGCGCCTAGAGTCAACGCACTGTACCACAGCGTGGTCATGCCGCGCCCGGCCACGAGCGGCGACAGCACACCAGCGATCAAGAGACCGATGGCCAGATTGTTCAGCAGGGTCGCGGTCGACTTTAGGCTCTCGTTCGCCCGCTTGGCCGCCAGTCTCTGCTCGGGGTCAACGCACCACCGCCCGCCGCGCCCAGGGCCGCCGCGGATCGGCCGGGGCTTCGGCCCCGAGCCCAGGCTGGTAGAACTCGTCCATGAAGGGCGATTTGCCGACTTCCAGCGCCCGCAGCGTCGGCGCGTTGTCGATCGCGAAAGCGTCGAAGCCGCAGCGCCGCATGAGCTGCAACTGGTCCCACAGCACGTCGCCGACCGCGCGGATCTCGCCCCTGAAACCGTGCTGGCCACGCAGCATCGATGCCTTCGAGAAGGACCGTCCGTCGCCGAACTTCGGGAACGACAGGGCGACCAGCGACAGCCGTTCGAGGTCGGGCAGGATGGCGTCGATCGCCTCGCCGGCCTCCACCAGCACGCCGACGGGCGCGTTGATCCCGTCACGACGGTCGCCGAGCGCCTGCCACTGCGCGAGGGACAGGATGGTCGGCCCGAGGTCGCCGACCGCGTCGCCATCGCCGAGCACCCGCCAGGGGTCCTCGACGAAGGCGCCCTGCTTGTAGAGCCGCATCAGATGTCCGATCCGGCATGCAGGGTGCCGAGATGGATGCCGCATTCCGTCTTGCCCTTGCCGCGCCAACGACCGGCGCGCGCGTCTTCGCCGGGCCTCACCGGCGACGTGCAGGGTATGCAGCCGATCGAGGGATAACCGCGCGCCACCATGCGGTGCCGCGGCAGCGCGTGCCGGTCGAGGTAGCGGAGGAGTTCGCCCGCATCCCATCCGGCCAACGGGTTGACCTTGACCCGCTCGCCTTCGGCCTCGAACAGCGGCAGCGTTGCGCGGGTGCTGCTTTGGAACTGCTTGCGGCCCGTGATCCAGGCGTCGTAGCCCTCGATCGCCGCGGCGAGCGGCCGCACCTTGCGGATCTCGCAGCAGGCGTCGGGATCGCTCGACCAGAGGAAACCTTCCGGGTCGAGCGTCGCGAGATCGTCCGCGGACGGCGTCACGGCCCGCACATCCGCGAGGCCCAGCAAAGCGACGAGTTCGTCCCGATAGGCGAGCGTCTCGGGGAACAGGTGGCCGGTGTCGACGAAGATCACCGGCGTGGCCCTGTCGACCTGCGCCACCATATGGAGCAGCACGGCCGAATCGGCACCGAAGCTCGACACCAGCGCGATGCGGCCCGGGTAGAGGTCGCGGATGGCGAGGCGCAGCAGGGCGCCCGAGTCCATCGCGGCGAAGCGTTGGCCCAGCCGCGAGGCCGCGACCTGGTCGCCGAACAGCGTCACATCGTGCACGCTCATGGATCAGATCCCTTCGCCGACATTCCGCTCGTAGAGGGCCTTCTTGAAGGGCGCCATGCCGACGCGGCGATAGGCCGAGAGGAAGTCCTCGTCCTTGCCCGAGCGGACCCCGAGATAGGTGTCGACCACCGTCTCGACGGCATCGACCACGTCCTCGGTCGAGAAGCCCGGTCCCGTCAGGTCGCCGAGCGATGCACGCTCGTCGCCCGAGCCGCCGAGCGTGATCTGGTAGGTTTCCTCGCCCTTCCGGTCGAGTCCGAGAATGCCGATATGGCCGACGTGATGATGGCCGCAGGCGTTGATGCAGCCCGAGATCTTGATCTTCAGCGGGCCGATCTCGTCCGAGCGCGGGCCCTCGCCGAAGCGCTCCGAAATGCGCTGCGCCACCGGGATCGAGCGCGCCGTCGCCAACGCGCAATAGTCGAGGCCCGGGCAGGCAATGATGTCGGTCACGAGACCGGCGTTGGGGGTCGCGAGTCCGGCCGCGTCGAGCGCGTCGTAGAGGGCCGGCAGGTCCTCCGACGCCACGTCGGTGAGGACGAGGTTCTGCTCGTGGGAGACGCGCAACTCGCCGAAGGAGAAACGGTCGGCGAGGTCGGCGATCGTGTCCATCTGGTCGGCCGAGGCGTCGCCTGGCACGCCGCCGATCGGCTTCAGCGAGATCGTCACGATGCCGTGGCCCGGCACGCGATGGGCCGCGACATTCGTGTCGACGAAGCGGGCGAAGCGGGCGTCCGCGGCGCGACGCGTCTCGACGCGGTCCGAGCGCGCCGGCTTTGCAGCCAGCGCCGGCGGGGCGAAATAGGCGCGGATGCGTTCGACGTCCCCGGCCGGCAGGGCAAGGCCTTTCGGCCCCTTGGCGAACTCGGCCTCCACGGCCTCGCGCATGGGCTCGGCCCCCTTCTCGTGCACCAGGATCTTGATGCGGGCCTTGTACTTGTTGTCGCGACGGCCTTCGAGGTTGTAGACCCGCACGATCGCGTCGACATAGGCGAGCAGGTCCGCTTCCGGCAGGAAGTCCCGAATGTTGAAGCCGATCATCGGCGTGCGGCCGAGGCCGCCCCCGACATAGACCTTGAAACCCAGCGCACCCGACGCGTCCCGCACCACCTGCAGCCCGATGTCGTGGGCCTGGATCACGGCGCGGTCGCGCTCCGCCCCTGTCAGCGCGATCTTGAACTTGCGCGGCAGGAAGGAATATTCCGGATGCAGCGACGACCATTGCCGCAGGATCTCGGCATAGGGGCGCGGGTCCGCGACCTCGTCGGCTGCGGCCCCGGCGAAGTGGTCGGCCGTGACGTTGCGGATGCAGTTGCCCGAGGTCTGGATGGCGTGCATCTCGACGGTGGCGAGTTCCGCCAGGATGTCCGGGCAATCGGCGAGGGCCGGCCAGTTGAACTGGATGTTCTGCCGCGTCGTGAAATGGCCGTAGCCGCGATCGTAGCGTCGGGCGATATGGGCGAGCTTGCGCATCTGGTTCGAGCGCAACGAGCCGTAGGGGATCGCGATGCGCAGCATGTAGGCGTGGAGCTGCAGGTAGACGCCGTTCATCAGGCGGTGGAGCTTGAACTGGTCCTCGGTCAGTTCGCCCGACAAGCGACGCGCCGTCTGGTCGCGAAACTGCGCGACGCGTTCCGCCACGAACTCCGCATCGAATTTGTCATACCGATACATGGTCGTCCTCCTGCACCGGCGCCGGGGTCGAGCCGGGCTTGGTGAACGCGGGGAAGATGGTGGGTCCGCGCGCCCGGATGGCCTCGCGCAGCTTCAGCGGCACGATCGTGCCGGCCTGAAGCGTGACGTCGACGGCGTAGAGGTCGACGATCAGGTTGCCGGACTCGGCGGCCTTGCCGATGTCGAGACCAGCTGCAGCGGCGGCCTTGTCGGCGAACACCTGCGCCCGGTCGAGCCGCTCGCTCCAATGGCCCTCGACGTCGAGGAACACGACGTCACCGTCGGTCAGGCGGTTAGCGGTGATGACTTGGCCCATGGGACCTCCTCGCGACTCGTTCGATCGGGGTGCGGTCACACGCCGTCCATCGCGCAGCCCACGCCGATCTGACCCCGAGGCGCCTGATATAGGATTCCCCACAGCGAAAACGATAAATAAAAAGAACTACGCCTGTCATTTGTATTTTATGTTGTCGATCAGGGCTTGGTGCCCCGAATGCGAACGGCACCGTGGAGCGGCGCCGTTCCACGCGGTCGAGGGTGGAGATCGTCAGTGCGCGTGCGCTCCCGCGGCGCCGATGCCGGTTTCGGACCGGACGAACTGCGCCTCGAAGAGGGCCCGCTCGCGCTCGGCCTGGCTGCTCTTGTCGAGCGACGACACGAGCCAGATGCCCAGGAAGGCCAATGGCATCGAGAACAGGGCCGGGTTGTCGTAGGGAAAGATCTCCTGCGCGTTCCCGAAGGTGGTCACCCAGACGGCTTTGCTCAACACCACCATGACGACCGCGCTGACGAGCCCGAGCAGGCCGCCCGCCATTGCGCCCCGCGTGGTCGTCCCCCGCCACATGATCGACATGAGGAGAACCGGAAAGTTGCAACTCGCCGCGACCGCAAAGGCGAGCCCCACCATGAAGGCCACGTTCTGCTTCTGGAACACATAGCCGAGCACGATGGCCACGATGCCGATGCCGATGGCCGCCATCTTGGAGATAAAGACCTCCTTCTGCTCGGTCGACCGGCCACGGGCGATCACCGAGGCGTAGAGATCATGGCTGACCGCGCTGGCGGCCGCCAACGTCAGGCCCGCCACCACGGCCAGGATGGTGGCGAAGGCCACCGCGGCGATGAACCCGTAGAACAGCGACCCGCCGATGGCGTTCGACAGGTGCAGCGCCGGCATGTTGCCGCCACCGATGAGGCCCGTCAGCTTGTTGTAGGTGCCGTCGGCCGCGACATTGTAGAAGCCCTTCTCGGGCATCAGGAACGTGATGGCGCCGAAGCCGATGATGAAGGTCAGGACATAGAAGTAGCCGATCAAGCCCGTGGCGTAGAACACGGACTTGCGCGCGGCTTTCGCGTCCTTGACGGTGAAGAAGCGCATGAGGATGTGGGGCAGGCCGGCGGTGCCGAACATCAGCGCGAGCCCGAGCGAGATGGTCGAGATCGGGCTGCTGACGAAACCGCCCGGCCCGAGGATGGCGGCGCCCTTGGGCTGGATCTTGACGGCATCGGCGATGAGCGCGTTGGGATTGAACCCATAGCGCCACAGGACCCCGAGCGCCATGATGGTGGCGCCGAACAGCAAGAGGCAGGCCTTGATAACCTGCACCCAGGTCGTGGCCTTCATGCCACCGTAGGCCACGTAGACGATCATCAGGACGCCGACCGCGATCACGGCGTAACCGTAGTCGAGTCCGAACAGGAGCTGGATCAGCTGGCCGGCGCCGACCATCTGGGCGATGAGGTAGAAGGCCACCACCATCAAGGTTCCGACGGCCGACAGGATCCGGACGCTGGTCTGGTCGAGCCGGAAGGAGGCCACGTCGGCGAAGGTGAACCTGCCGAGGTTGCGCAGCCGCTCTGCGATGAGGAACAGCACGATGGGCCAGCCCACGAGGAAACCGATCGAATAGATCAGCCCGTCGAAGCCCGAGGTGAAGACCAGCGCCGAGATGCCGAGGAACGACGCCGCCGACATGTAGTCGCCGGCGATCGCCAGGGCGTTCTGGCCGGGCGATATGGCGCCGCCCGCAGCATAGAAATCGGACGCCGATCGCGTGGCGCGGGCGGCCCTGTAGGTAATCGCGAGGGTGAGAGCGACGAAGACGAAGAAGATGACGATGGCGGGATAATTGACCGCGTTCTTCTGGATGACGCCCAGGTCGGGTCCTGCCGCCCAGGCCGTCGAAGCCGTGAGCGCGAGGATCATCGACCCGACCGCGAAGCAAGCGGCAACGCCCGGCAGGCCGACGAGCGTGCGACAGGGAGAGAGCCTCATCGCTTCAGGTCCTTGTCGAGCTGCGCCGTCAGGTCGTCGAAGCGGCCGTTGGCGCGCGCCACATAGATGCCGGTCAGAACGAAGGCCAAGATGATCACGCCGAGGCCGAGCAGGATGCCCCAGGAGATGCTGGTGCCGCCGATCGTGGCCGACATGATGCCCTTGCCGAAGGCCGCCAGGAAGATGAACGTAAGATAGACCGCCAACATCAAGCCCGACATGGCCCAGGCAAAACCGGTTCGCTCGCGGACGAGCGTCTGGAAGTTCGGGTTCCGGGTGACCCGGTCGAGACCCTGGTCGGTTCTGCTCTGTCGGTCGAGCATGGCATTTTCTCCCGTTCTGGTTTGTCGTTGTCGAAAGGTATGGTCGGCTGCGCCGCCCGCCGTTGCCAGAGCTGGTGCCGTCGCGCCATGCGGAAGCCTCGGCTATTCCCCGCCTCACCGCCAGCCCAGGGCATCACGGGCAGCCCGCCATCCATCCCTTGGCGAGGTCGGGCGACCCGCAACGCCGGCGAGTGCGGCAAGATTATGAAAACGGTGCCGAAATCGCAAGTGTCGTTTCCGTTAACCAGGAAGCATCCCTCCGCTATACGCTTGGTGAACGAAACCTTAATCGTGCGATGTTGGGAATGTCCCGTTCTGGAGCGACGCATGCGCGCTGGCTTTGTGGTGATGATGGTCGGCATCGCGGCCCTCGTGGTTGTGGCGACTCCGGGCTGGGCAGGCAATCGGGGCGGCCAAGGTCCGGTATTCCGTCCTGCTGGCGGGTTCCATGGTGGCGGGGCGCCCATGCGAGGCTTCGCAGGCGGTGGATTTCGAGGAGGGGTCCGCGGCTTTCCACCGGTGTCCGGCGTCATTCATGAGCGATCGGAGATCCGGCCCTATTACTCGGCCTACGGCCATACCAACACGGCGGCAGTCGGTGACATCTACCGGGTCCCGTCGGTGACCGGTTACGGCCACGTCAATACCGGCCTGCCGCCGCGGCGGGCCGGGCGCTTCGCCTTTGGTGGATATGGCCACACGACGACGGCATTCGGCCTGGGCCATGGCCGTCCGGGCTTTTACGGCCGTGGCGGGGCGCGCGCCTTCGGCAATCGCCACTATGGTAGCCTGCGCGTCGGTGGGGCGCGCCGCAGGATCCTGCTCGGTTTCGGCGGCGGTTTCGGTGGTTTCGGTGGCGGTTACGGCGGCTATGGCGGCGCGGGCGTCTACGGCGACGGCGACATCTATGGTGGCGCGGACGCCGCTGGCGGACCCGGGAGCTACGGCACGTCCGGCCCCTACGGGAGCGATCGGGCCTACGATG
Organism: uncultured Lichenihabitans sp.; assembly: GCA_964249275.1. GTDB lineage: Bacteria > Pseudomonadota > Alphaproteobacteria > Rhizobiales > Beijerinckiaceae > Lichenihabitans. The sequence goes on along the minus strand of CAXUCF010000037.1, from coordinate 5,675 downwards.
GCGGCAGCGACGCGGGCGTCGGAGACTCCGGACAGACCGGCGTCGGCTACGCATCGGAAGCGCCGCTCCCGGCGCGCTTCGCCGAGCCGCCGCTGGCGCCCAGCCCCTTCGCGCCGCCCGGCTATGCCGACCGCTACGCCTATGCGGCATCCGAGGACGTCGGCTACGGTTCGGGTCCCCGCATCATCACCGTGGGCCATCCGGCGCGCCCGGATTGCGCCTGTGCTCCCCGGGTCCGCGCGACGCCGGTCGTCTACCGGTACGGGATCGGAACCGCTTATTAGGCGATCGACACGCTCGGCAGCTCAGGTGTTCGCCCTGGGCCGCAACACCGACAGCGCCACCGCGCAGGCGTTCGACACGTTGAGGCTCTTGATGGGACCCGGCATGTCGAGCCGGGCCATGGCGTCGCAGCGTTCCCGCGTGAGCCGACGCAGACCCTGGCCTTCAGCGCCCAGCACCAGCGCCAGAGGCCGCGGGGGATCCAGTGCGTCGAGCGACACCTCCCCGGCGGAGTCGAGGCCGACACGGAAGAAGCCGCGCCTACCCAGGGCGTCGAGCGTCCGGGCCAGGTTCACCACCAGGGCCACGGGCACGTGTTCGAGCCCCCCCGATGCCGCCTTGGCGAGCGTGCCCGAAAGCTCCGGCGCATGTCGATCCGTCATCACCAGGGCCGTGACGCCGAAAGCCGCGGCGCTGCGCAGGATCGCGCCGACGTTATGAGGATCGGTGACCTGATCGAGCAGCACCACCAGGCCCGCGTCCGGCACGTCGTCGAGCGCGATCGGTTCGAGCCGCCGCGTCTCCAGGAGAAGGCCTTGATGGACGGCGTCGCGCGGCACGCGGACCGCTATGGCGTCGCCCGGCACGATGGCGAGCGGCACCCCGCGTTCGGCTGCGGCCGAGGCCACGCGCTCGGCTGCGGCTTGCGTGGCCGAGAGCCGCAGCAGCTTGCGGCGCGGCGAACGCAGAGCCTCGATCACGGCATGGGTGCCCCAGATCAGAGCCACGTCGGGCGGCGGAGCGGGCGCTCGCTGCGGGCGGTCGCCTTCAGCCCGCCCGCCGCCGGGTCCGGAACGCTTCCGCGCCGGGGAGGAAGCGGCCGGCTTGCCGTAAGGGTGGCAGCCGCGCTGGCCGAGGCGGGGGGGCTTGCTGCTCAACGCGGGGCGTCTCGTTCCTCGCGGCTCGATGCCGCCGACCTTCTATGAAGCCGGCACGGGCGAACTGGCAATGCCGGTCTGCCGCCGTCCGCCTGCCGCCAGAGCGATCAGTGCCGCTACGAGACACATGACACCCGCCGTGTAGAAGGCCGGCAGGTAGGTGGACAGGCCCGTTCGGGCGGCTCCCGCACCGTATGTCGCCACCGCGGCGCCGATCTGATGGCCGGTGAAGATCCAGCCGAAGACCAGCGGGCCTTTCTCGCGGCCGAAGATCCTGCCGGCCAGGCGCACCGTGGGCGGCACCGTCGCGATCCAGTCGAGCCCATAGAACAGCGCGAACAGCGAGAGTCCATAGAACGAGAAGCTCGAATGCGGCAGCCATAAAAGCGAGAGACCGCGCAGGCCATAATACCAGAACAGGAGCCAGCGATTATCGAACCGGTCGGACAACCAGCCCGACGCCACGGTGCCGACGAAATCGAACACCCCCATCGTGGCCAGCACCGAGGCAGCGTCCGTTTCGCCGAGCCCGTAGTCGGCGCAGAAGGCGATGAAATGCGATTGGATGAGGCCGTTGGTCGACAGACCGCAGATGAAGAAGGTGCCGAACAAGGCCCAGAAGGCCGGATTTGCCGAAGCCTCGCGGAGGATCGCGAAGGCGTAGCGCACCGGCCGATGCGAGGCCGTCGCGGACCTGCCTGCCGCCGTTGCCTCGGCCGGGGGCGCCGCACCGTAGGCTCCGAGGCCGAGCTGCTCGGGCCGGTCGCACATGAACAAGGCCACGAGCGCGGCAACGATCCCGCAGGCCGCGACCGTCGGGAACACCGCGGCACGCCATCCGACATGCTCGACCAGCAGCGTCGCCAGGGGCAGGAAGGCGAGTTGTCCGGTGGCGGCGCTGGCGGTCAGGAGACCCAGCACCAGGCCGCGGCTCTTCGCGAACCAGCGGTTTGCGACGGTGGCGCCGAGCACCATGGCGGTCAGCCCGGTGCCGAGCCCCACCACCACGCCCCACAACACCATCAGCTGCCAGAAGGCCGTCATGAGGGTCGCCAGCAGCAGCCCGGCCGAGATCAGGGCCACGGCTGCGACGACGACGGCGCGCAATCCGAAGCGCGTCATGAAAGCGGCCGAGAAAGGTGCCATGAGGCCGAACAGCATGATTCGGACCGCTAGGGCGGACGAGATGGTGGCGGTGGACCAGCCGTATTCCGCATGCAGCGGCAGGATGAGTGCGCCCGGCAGCCCCATGGCGCCGGCGGTGGTCAGCATGGTCAGGAAGGTCAGGATGGCAATCACCCAGGCGTAATGGATCCTGCGCCGGGCCAGTATTCTATTGAGACGAAGAGCCAGCATGGGTCAGCTTCTTTCGATGAACTTCGATGTCGTGGCATGAGGTTGGCCGACTATGGCCATGAGGCTCGCGCGCAGCGCTCGCGACGGTTCGCGGCCGAAGCCGGCCTCGAAACGATCCTGAACACCGCGCCAGAGGGGCAGGCAGCGGTCGCGCTTCGCCAAGCCGTGCGGCGTGAGGCGGATCCGTCGTTGCCGCCGGTCCAGCGGGTCGGGCTCGACCGCCAGGAGGCCGTCGCGCAGCAGGGGCCGGAGATTATGCGCCAGAGTGGTCCGATCGAGTGCCAGGGCATCGGCCAGTTCCTGCATGGTGGGCCGAGCGTCGCCGGGGCGCCGCGCCAGGCTGCCGAGAATGGCGTATTGCGAGACGGTGATCCGTTCGGGCGCGAGGGCCGCGTCATAGGCCTGGGACAGGCGCCGTGCGGCCATGCGAAGCGCCGAACAGGTACACTCGAACTCCATCTCGCCTCCGTGTGAGATTGCGTGTATGGCCACCTAATCCCGCTCCGTCAATCCGCCCCCGCAGTTCATGGCTTATTCAGCCGCCGGCCCTAGTGTGACGATATGAATCGCGTTGCCCTGATCGGGGCCTTGTTGGTCGCGGGAAGCGGGGCCGCATGGTGCCAGGACCGCCCCGAGGAGCCGCAGCCGCTGGCCTGTGTTTCACATGCGGAAACGCGTGCCTTGTTCTTCGAAAAGAAGCTCGTGCCGCCGTTCAAGGTCATGCACGCCGCCGCCGTCCTGGCCCAGGCCGAGGCGATCGACATCCAGCTCTGTCGGTTCCAGGCCGTGCTCGTCTACGACGTGACCTTGTTGAGTCGGGACGGCCGGGTGGTGCATCGTCTCTTTGCCGCCGCCACCGGCGGGCCGCTCGGCGGCGGCCCACCCGGCAGCCGTGACAAGCCGTGACGGTTGCCGGCTCGCGCGGCGGTGCGACCCTGCGGTGCGGGACGGGACCAGCCAGCTGAGGAGTTCGGCATGCGGCTTTTGGTTGTGGAAGACGATCGGGACCTGAACCGTCAACTCGTTGCCGGGCTCGAGGGGGCCGGCTACGCGGTCGACCGGGCGTTCGACGGCGAGGAGGCTCACTTTCTCGGCGATACGGAGCCTTACGACGCCGTGGTGCTCGATATCGGGCTGCCGAAGCGCGACGGCATTGCCGTGCTCGAAGCCTGGCGGGCCGAGGGGCGGACGATGCCGGTGCTGATCCTGACTGCGCGTGATCGCTGGAGCGACAAGGTGCGGGGTTTCGACGCCGGTGCCGACGATTATGTGGCCAAGCCCTTCCATATGGAGGAGGTGCTGGCCCGCGTGCGTGCGCTCCTGCGCCGGGCCACCGGACACGCGAGTGCCGAACTGAGCTGCGGCCCGGTGACGCTCGACACGCGGGCCGGACGGGTCGCGGTCGACGGCAACGCCGTGAAGCTGACATCGCACGAGTACCGCCTTCTGTCCTATCTGATGCACCATACCGGCCGGGTCATCTCGCGGGGCGAGATCGTCGAACACCTCTACGACCAGGATTTCGATCGCGACTCCAATACGATCGAGGTGTTCGTCGGCCGCCTTCGCCGCAAGCTCGGCGTGGACATCATCCAGACCATGCGCGGGCTCGGCTATCTCGTCGCGCCCCCCGAGGGCAGCGACGGCAAGAAAGCGGCCGCCAAGAAGGAGCCCTGAGCGTGCGGTCATGGCTCGGCATGCAGTCGATCGCGAGTCGGCTGTTTCTGTCGGCCGCATTCTGGAGCGTGCTGATCCTGCTCCTCGCGGGGGTCGCGTTGTCGGCCATCAACCGGCGTGCGGCCGAGACCGACTTCGACGAGCGCCTGTCGGTTTACGTGAAGGCGCTGGCGGCCGACGTCGCCAACCCGGGCGAAGACACGAGGAGCAACCCCGGCCAGCTCGGCGAGCCCATGTTCGAGTTTCCCTTGTCGGGGTGGTACTGGCAGATCTCCCCGCTCGATCGTGATCCGGACGACATCAAGACGTCGCATTCGCTCTTCGCCGAACGCCTTCCCAGCCTCGACTACGCGGGTCTGACGCCGGGCGTTTCGATGAAAGGATATGTCGTCGGACCCGACGACCGCAAACTGCGCGTCGTCGAGCGCGTCATCGAGACCGACGACCGTCATCGCTACCTCGTCGAAGTCGCGGCCCCTATCGAGGAAGTCGAGATCGATATCCAGAGTTTCAATCTCGCGCTGATGTTGACGCTGGCGTTTCTCGCCTTCGCGCTCATCCTGTCGACGGTCCTGCAGGTGCAGTTCGGCCTCGTGCCGCTACGGCGACTCGGGGCCGGGGTCGCGGCCATCCGGCGCGGCGATGCCGAGCGGATCGACGGCGACTTCCCGCGCGACATAGCGCCCCTGGCCAGCGAATTGAATCTGCTGATCGCGGCCAACCGCGAGATCGTGGATCGCGCCCGCACCCATGTCGGCAATCTGGCTCATGCCCTTAAGACGCCGCTCAGCGTCATCGTCAACGAGGCCTCGTCCCAGGGAGCCGGCAGCGAGACCGAGGGGCTGTCGGCGAAGGTGCGCGACCAAGTGCAGATCATGCGCGACCAGGTCACCTATTATCTCGATCGCGCCCGCGCGGCCGCCCGCTCCACGGTGATCGGCACGGTCACGGACGTGAAGCCGGTCATCGACGGACTGGTGCGGACGTTCGGCAAGATCTACCGGGACCGCGACGTCGTCATCGAGACGGAACTCCCGGACGGCCTCAGGTTTCGCGGCGAGAAGCAGGACCTCGAAGACCTTGTCGGCAACCTCATCGACAATGCGGGGAAGTGGGCAAACGGCAGGGTCAGGGTCACGGTCGAGACGGCCAATCATCCGGGCGAACTCGGGCCCTCGACCCTGCTCATCACGGTGGACGACGACGGCCCGGGTCTCGATGCCGAAGCCCGCAGCGTTGTCACGCGGCGGGGGCGGCGCCTCGACGAATCGAAACCCGGGTCCGGTCTCGGCTTGTCGATCGTCACCGACCTCGCCGGCACGTACGGCGGGTCGTTCGCGCTCGGCGAGAGCCCGTTGGGCGGTCTTCGGGCGATGCTGCGGCTGCCGGGCAGCAAGACAGAGTTTCGCCCGAATCCCGTGCAAGGCACCATGGTGGGACCGTAGGTAGGGGTCGGGCTGGCATGGGATCGAGGTGGTGGGC
>CAXUCF010000036.1:21112-24338 GCA_964249275.1 uncultured Lichenihabitans sp. | reverse complement strand
CGCATAGGCGAACCGCGCCGAGAGCTGCGCCGTGGTGTCGGCCGACGACAGGTGCTCGCTCAAGTTCGGCACCGTGACGACGTCGACCTTGGCCTCGTGCATGAGCGAGGTGGCGCCGGCGGTGGTCAGGGCCACGGCATGGATGGCGTCGTAGAGCGCCAGCAGCACGCTGTCGGACCACACGGTGGCGCCGAGGCTCGGGTCGGGCCAGGCGTTGCCGAGGAAGCGCACCACGCGCGAGGGGTGTAGCGCTAGGCCGCCGCGGCCGGGCGCCACGACCTCGTAGGCGACCGCCTCCCCGAACCAGGGGCTCAACGGATCGCGGTCGATCGCCGGCGCCGCAAGTTGCCAGCGGCTGACCGCGTGCAGGAATTTCAAGCCGCCGCGCGGCAGGGTGTCGGGGTCGAGCGGGCGGGCCAGCGCTGCGGGATCGGTCTCGCCCGTGCCGATGACGATGGCACCGCCGCCGTAGAGCCGGCCCAGGGTCAGGGCGCGCTGCACGGCCCGGCGCAGCCCGAGCCGCCGCTCGGCGGCCTCGATCCGCGCCACGTCCTCCCGATGCCCCGACCACTCGCGCCACTCGCGCACCATGTCGTAGGGCACGATGTCGACGACCTTGCGGGCCAGCCAGTCGCCCCGGTACATGGCCTCGATCTGGCCGCGATCGAGGTCGAACAGCACGAAGCTGTCGCTAGCCGCCTTGTCCTTGCCGGCACCGAGCGAGGCCGCGAGGTTCGACAGGCTGTCGCGCACGCCCGCCGTGAAGGATGGAGGCATGGGCGGCTCGCTCGTGACGGGGGTGAGGGCGGCCTTGCCGCCAGCTTGCCAAATGTTGGGAATCCCGGCCTGTTTAGGGCGGAGGGATGAGCATCGAACTGCAGCGCGATCTCAGGGCTTCTCGGCGGGCGCGACGAAGCGGACCGTGATGCCATGGGCGGCGGCGTCGCCCTCGGTCGCGTGTTTCAGGTCGCCGTAGCCGCGGTCGATCAGGGCGTTGATGGCGGACACGCGGGCCTGCTCGCTCGCGGCCTCGTGGGCGAGCCGTGCGAGTTCGCGGATGGCGTCGGGCACATGGGCCCGGATGGCTTCGCGGATCGCGGTCGTGGCGTCGTCGGGCGGGGCGGCGGGCTTCGCCTTGGCGGGGGCTCTCGGCGCCATGGGGGGTCATCCGGCCAAGAAAAAGGCCCGGAAGCGATGAGCCCCGGGCCGAACCACATCTCTGCAGCAAAGCCGTATAGGCCCGATCAGCCGCCCAAAGTCAAGAACAAATCAGGAACTTTCGCAGGAAGTCCTTCTCCCCGCGCTGTGAGAAAAGGCCACTTGGCTCTCTGGGGCGGCTGAAGCGCCGGCCTCAGCGCTTCCCCAGTTTCTCCCAGACCAGCACCGCCGCGGCGAGATCCTCGATCGCCGTGCCGACCGACTTGAACAGCGTGATTTCGTCGGATCCGCCGCGCCCGGGCGCACCACGGCTCAACCCATGAAGATCCGCCACCACATCCGCCTCGCGAAGGACACCGTCGCGGATCGCCAGGGCCACTTCGCCACCCTCGTGCAGCGCCGCCGGCGTATCGACGAAGACGCGGGCGCGGCGCAGCGCCGCGTCGTCGCATTCCCGCATCGCGAGCGTGAAGGCGCCGACGAGGTCGAGATGGCTGCCCGGCTTCAGCCAGGCGCCCTCGACCAGGGGCGAGCCCGACAGGGTCGCGCAGGACACGATGTCGGCGGCCCGCACGGCCCGTGCGAGGTCGGTCACGGGCTCGGCCGAGAAGCCCTCGTCGGCGAGCCGCGTGGCCAACCGCTCGGCGCCTTCCGGCCGCCGGTTCCACACCGCGACATGCCTGATCTGCCGCATGCTCGCGTGGGCCCGCACCAGGAAGGGCGCCAGCGCGCCGGCCCCGACCAGGACGAGCCGTTCGGCATCGGGCCGTGCCAGACAATCGGCCGCGAGCGCCGAGGCCGCAGCCGTGCGCCAGTGCGTCAATCGGGTGCCGTCGAGCACCGCCATCGGCGCTCCCGTCTCGCCCGACTGGAGCACATAGAGGCCGAGCACTGCCGGTAATCCGAGTCGGCCGTTGTCCGGGAAGACGTTGACGATCTTGGTACCCAGATAGGCGTCCGGCCCCGGCGTGCCCGCCGTCCAGGCCGGCATCAGCAGATGGGTGGCGTGATGCCCTCCCTCCGATCCAAGATGATGATGGTGGCGCGCCGGTGCCCCGATGTCGCTCGCGAAGGTCCTGCGAAGTGCTCCGACCAGAGACGGAAAATCCAGCACCGCGTCGATCTCGTCGGCGGTAACGACCCGCATGGCGGGCCGCTTAGAGCGCGTCGTGCAGGGCGAGGGCCGGCAGCGGCTCGGACGAGGCGCCGGCGAGACGCGCCTCCTCGCGGCCCTTGCGGGACTGGATATCGAGTTCGGTGCGCAGCCGGTCGACTTCGGCGCGGGTTTCCGCCGCCTCGGCCGAGGCTTGCCGCGCGATACGGCGGTAGCGGGCCTGACCGAGCCAACTCGCGATGCCACCGATCACCACGCCGCAGCAGATGAGCAGGAACACCAGCAGGAACAGCGGTGCCGCGAGGACGAAGACCGGGTCACCGGCCGAGAATGGGTCGAACGAGATGGTGATGACCTGCCGATTGGCGACCGCGAAAGCGATCGCCAGGATCGCAATCGGCACCAACACGATGGCTTTCAGAAAGGTCTTCACGTCAGGGCTCCCCAGGCCGCCTCCGGCCGATCGACGCTGCCTCGGGCCTCTGCCGCGGGAGAAGCCAGTGCCTGGCGCATCGGACTTCAACGCGCGCCAGGGTCGCACGATCCATGGCCCCGGACACGCATGTACGCATTCTGCAGGGCAGTGCCAAGCGTGGCAACATCAGGCGAGCCGTCGTTTCTGTGCCGCTTAACCCAAGGTTGCACCCGCCGCGTTGGCGCGCGGAGCGGCCTCTCGCTGGTTCAGACGCTCGCGCATCTCCTTGCCGGTCTTAAAGAACGGCACGGCCTTCTCCAGCACGTCGACGTGGGTGCCGGTGCGGGGATTGCGGCCGAGCCGCGCGTCGCGCCGCTTGACCGAAAAGGCTCCGAAGCCTCGCAACTCGACCCGGTCGCCGCGCACCAACGCTTCCGTGATGCCGTTCAGCACCGCATTGACGATCTTTTCGATGTCCCGCTGGTAGAGGTGCGGATTCTTCTCGGCGATCCGCTGGACGAGTTCCGACTTGATCACCT
>CAXUCF010000036.1:0-21012 GCA_964249275.1 uncultured Lichenihabitans sp. | reverse complement strand
TAGAGGTGCGGATTCTTCTCGGCGATCCGCTGGACGAGTTCCGACTTGATCACCTTGGCCCCCACCCTCGCGTCACGGTACCGGTCACGCGAACGCCGGCCAGCGTGCCCCGCGAGGGCGTCACTGGCCGCTGGCACCCTGCCAAACCGACATGAGACCGTCAAGGCGAGGCGCCCGCACGGCCCCGGCCAGCGCCGCGGCGACGCGGCCGGCATCGGTCCAGCCCAGAGCGTCGGCAAGGCCCGCCGCGGCCGAGAACAGCCCCAAAGGACCACCGCGCGCCTTTGGCTTGTAGTCTCGGATGGGCAGACCCTTGGCGACGTTGCGCTCGCTCTCCAGCCAGGCGACCGCATCGGCCTCGGTGCCGAGCTGGTCGACCAGCTTCAGCGGCAGGCCCTGACGCCCGGTGAAGACGCGACCGTCGGCGACCGCGGCGAGTTCGCCGTCCGTCATGTCGCGGCGTGACTTCACGAGCCCCTTGAACCAGTCGAAGCTGTCGGCCACGAGGGCGGCCAGCGCAGCTCGGGCCGCGTCGCTGGTGGGCTCCAGGCCGTTCGGCGCGGCCTTCAAAGGCGAGGATTTCACCTCCTCGACCTTGACGCCGATCTTGTCGAGGAGGCCCGAGACGTTGGGGAATTCGAACAGCACGCCGATGGAGCCGACCAGCGAATTGCCGTAGGCCACGATGTGGTCGGCCCCGAGCGCCGCGATATAGGCGCCCGATGCCGCCAGCGTATCCACGGTGGCGACGACCGGCTTCTTGCCCGCGACCTTGCGGATCTCGTCGTAGACCCGCTCCGACCCGACCGTGGTGCCGCCGGGGCTCTCGATTTGCAGGATCAGGGCCGCGGCCTTGGACGACCCAACGTCGCGCAAAAGGCGCAAGGTCTCGTCATCGCCCGTGATGAGACCGCTGATCCTGACCCGGGCGATGTGGGGCGTGAGATCGTTGGCGAGGGGAACCCGGCCGCGGACAGCGAGCCCCACGATGGCCAGCACCAGCACCAGGGCCGCGACGTAGCGCCAGAAGGTGAGCTTGCGCCTGAGACGACGGCGGTCGACAAGGTAGTCCGCAGTGGAGCCTGAAGGCATCGACATGGAAGGCTTCGCTCCGCCCGAGACCATATGGGAGCTGCAGACTTAAAGGGGACCACAGGCCGGCGCAAGCTGGGCGCGTGGTGTGCGATGGACCGCTGCGGCCGGGTCACCCCTGCGGCGTCACTCGGCCGCGAGTTCGCGCGGCGCTCCGGTGAGCGCGACGCGCGGCACCAGCAGCGACAGCAGCAGCGTCAGGACTGCAATGCCGAAGATGCCCCAGAACGTGACGTGCAGCGACTGCGCCAGCGCGCCCCGCACCGTGTCGGCCGCGCCCGCCAGGCTGTCGGGGCGCTCGAGCAGCCGTCGCAACTGATCCGAGGTGACGGCACTGCCGGCGCCCGGGTGGGCGAGCCCGTAGTTCAGCACCGTGCCCAGGACGGTGGCGCCCAGCGTCGAGCCGAGATTGCGGGCGAAGATGTTCGAGGCCGTGGCCGAGCCCCGCTGCGCCCACGCGACGCTGTCCTGGATAATCACGATGGCGGCGGTCGACAGAAACCCCATGCCGAAGCCCATGACGACCGATCCCAGGCCCGCCACCACGGGCGACGTGGATTGGCCCAGCAACACGAAGGCCATGGCGCCGAGCGGCAGCATGGCGGCGCCGAACAGCAGCGTCGGCCGAAGCCCGAAGCGCACGAAGTTGCGGGCCGCCAGCGTGGCGCCGACCGGCCAGCCGAACAGCATGGTCGTGAGGGCGAAGCCCGCCACCAGAGCCGACTGGCGCATCACGCCCTGCACGAACATGGGCAGGAAAGTGGTCAGTCCGATGACCGCCATGCCGCTCAGCAGCGTCGCCGCATTGGCGGTCGCGATGGGGCGCTGCGCCCACAGCCGGAAGTCCAGCATCGGGTCCGCCGCGCGCCGCTCCTGCACTACGAAGAGGAGGCTCGCCACGACGAACAGCAGCGCGGGCCAGAGCGTCCCCGAACCCGAGGTGCCGACCTCCGTCAGCGCGACCATGAGCGAGGCGATCGCCACGGTGAACAGCGCTGCCCCGGCGGTATCGATCGAGCGGGCCTCGCGCTTCACGTCCTCGTGCAGGAAGGCGACGAACCCGGCCGCCGCCAGTAGGCCGATCGGCAGGTTGATCCAGAAGATCCAGGACCAGCTGGCGTGCTGGATGATGAGTCCGCCCGCGAGCGGCCCCAGCACCGAGGATACGCCCCACACGCTGGCGAGGTAGCCCTGGATCTTGCCCCGCTCACGGGCCGAATAGAGGTCGCCTATGACCGTGATGCCGATAGGCTGTATGGCGCCGGCCCCGATGCCTTGGATCAACCGGAACAGGATCAGCGACGGCATCGACCAGGCGAAGCCGCAGAGCGTCGATCCCACCAGGAAGACCGCGATGCCGACCAGCAGCACCGGACGACGGCCGTAAAGGTCCGAGAGCTTGCCGAACACCACGGTGGTGGCGGTCTGGGTCAGCAGGAAGGCCGAGAATACCCAGGAATAGAGGTGCAGGTCGCCGAGCTGCCCGGCGATCTGCGGCATGGCGGTGGACACGATGGTGGCCTCGATGGCGATCATGAACATGGCCGCCATCACCGAGGCCAGGACCAGGGGACGACGTGTTTTGGATTGTGCGGACATGCGCTGCATGTAGGGTGGACGGATCATTTGCATACACTCGGAAGGCCGCGGGACGGTCGATTCGTCCGCGCGGCACCGTGAATGGTCCTCCTGAATTGGTCGGTCCCGTGCCTTACCTACGATGAGAGGGCGGCTGGAGTCGCGCCGGGAGACAGGCATGGTCAAGGCGGACGTGGCGGTTCTGGGTGCCGGGATCGTGGGCGTGTCGGCGGCGCTGCATCTGCAGGAGCGGGGCCGCGATGTGGTGTTGGTGGAGCGGGAAAGCGCGGCCGGCCGCGGCACCAGCTACGGCAACGCCGGACTGATCGAGCGCTCCTCGATCTACCCTTACGCGTTCCCGCGCGAACACGCGACCGTGGCGCGCTACGCGCTGAACCGCTCCACCGACGTGCGTTACCATTTGTCGGCCCTGCCCGGCCTGGCGCCGTTTCTGCTGCATTACTTCAAGAGTTCGACGCCGGCCGGCGTCGAACGAAGCGCCCGCGCGTCCCGCCCGCTGATCGAGCGCTCGCTCGTCGAACACGAGCGGCTGATGGAGGCAGCCGGCGCCACCGGATTGATGCGCAAGGTCGGTTGGATGAAGGTGTTCCGCACCCGGAAAAGCTTCGGCAGAGGCCTGGCGGATGCGGCCCGGCTCGACGGCTTCGATCTGGACATCGACCAGCTCGACCCCGCGGCCCTGGCCGAGCGCGAGCCGCATCTCGGCGGGGGGCTCGTGGGCGCGCTGCATTTCCGCGACCCTGGCGCCATCTCGGACCCGGGCGGGCTCGTTCAACGCTACGCTGCGCTGTTCGAGACGCGCGGCGGCCGTTTGCTCGAGGGCGACGCCACGACGCTCGAAGAGGATGCACCCGGCTGGCGGGTCAGGACTCGCGACGGCTGGCTGGCGGCCCGCGAAATCGTGGTGGCGCTGGGTCCCTGGTCGGACCTGGTGTTCAAGGCCCTGGGCTATCGGCTACCCTTCGGCATCAAGCGCGGCTACCACATGCACTTCCGCGCCCGCGGCAATGCCGTGCTGAACCATCCGGTGCTCGACGTCGACGGCGGCTACCTGTTGGCTCCGATGGAGCGCGGCATCCGGTTGACCACCGGGGCCGAGTTCGCCCGCCGCGACGCGCCGCCGACGCCCGTGCAACTCGAGCGCGCGCTGCCGGTCGCCCAGACGCTGTTCCCGCTCGATGGCGCCGTCGAGGACACGCCCTGGATGGGTTCGCGCCCCTGCCTGCCCGACATGCTGCCGATCATCGGCCGGGCGCCCCGCCACGACGGCATCTGGTTCGACTTCGGCCATCAGCACCACGGGCTGACGCTCGGGCCCGTTTCGGGCCGGCTCCTGGCCGAGCAGATGACCGGGGAAGCGCCGTTCACCGATCCCGCGCCTTACCGGATGGAACGGTTCGGGTAGGCGGTGATCCGCGGAGGCGAGCCCTGCGCTTTCGCCCCGCTTCCATCTTGCACCCACCCATCTCACGTTCTATCATCTAATGGTAGTTTTTAAGGACCGTGATGCCGAGCAGCTATTCTCTAGGCCAGCATTTCGAAGCGTTCGTTCAAGGTCAGCTATCGAGCGGGCGTTATCAAAATGCAAGCGAAGTGCTGCGCGATGCCTTGCGCCTGATGGAGGAGCGTGAGCGCCGTCTTGCATCACTGTACGCCTCGATCGCGCGTGGCATGGCCGACATCAAGACGGGCCGAGTCCATGAGGGCGACGTCGTTTTCGACGAACTGGAATTGCGCTACAGCCAGATGGCCCAGGAACGCGGGGCCTTGTGACGGTCACCTTCTCGGATGAAGCCCGAGGCGACCTCTTGCGTATCGGCGATCACATCGCCGAGGTCAGCCCGCGCCGCGCGCTCGATTTCGTTCGCAAGCTGCGAAGCCAGGCCCAGAAGCTCGAGAATATGCCGCTCGCTTTTCCCTGCTTCCCCGGTTCGAACATGCCGGCATCCGCCGACGGGTCTACCGCGAGTACCTGATTTTTTACCAGGTTCGATCCGATACAGTACACATCGTGCATGTCCTGCATGGCGCGCAGGACTACGAATCGCTCCTGTTTCCCAGAGCGCAAAGCTGAGCATCCTACTCTTGCCGTCCAAGTGGCAGACTGTGGCGGCCAACAGTCGACCGGTTGGCTGCCGCACTGCCTCGGCGTCGCACCTTCCGTCATCTTGAAGGCACGAGGCCCTCATCGTTGCCTAGCCTCCCATTCGGGCCGCAGGATCGACATCAGACGCGTCGACTTGAAGCCGCCGTCTGGCATGAGCCGTGCGTCGCGAAGTATCCCGTCCTGAGTGAATCCGGCTCGCACGTAGACGCGACGAGCCCGCTCGTTGTCGACGTACACATGGAGCTGGCAACGATGCGCCTGCGTGTTGCCGAATACGTGGGCCAGCGCTGCTTCGAGCAGCACCGCGCCGAGCCCCGCGCCGGGATGCGCCACGGCGATGCGGCGGAGATGTGCGCAAAGGTCCGCATCATCAAGGCGCTGGAGCAGGAGGAAGCCCTGTGTCTTGCCCCCGGCGTCCTCCGCCACGAGGTAGAGCGAGCCGGGGAGGGCCATCTCGGTTGCGGTGTCGATGGTCGTCATGGCACGGTCAGCACGGTCGGGAGTTCCCGGGACGGATGGTATCATGCTGGGACCGACCCTCGAAACCGAACGCCTGATCCTGCGGCCGCCGATCCAAGGTGACCTTGATGGCTGGGAAGCGCTCGCGGCCGACGCCGAGGCCATGCGCTACCTCGGCGGCGTGCAACCAAGGGCCTCGGCCTGGCGCGCCCAGGCCATGATGGCGGGGTCCTGGGCGCTGCACGGCTTCGGCATGTTCGCCGTGGTCGAGAAGGCGAGCGGGCACTGGATCGGCCGGGTCGGCCCCTGGCGACCGGAGGGCTGGCCCGGCACCGAGGTGGGCTGGAGCCTGCTTCGCCCGTTCTGGGGCAGGGGCTACGCCCGCGAGGCCGCGGCCACCACAATGACTTGGGCCATCGACGCCCTCGGCTGGACCGACATCATCCACACGATCGCGCCCGACAACGTTCCATCGATCGCGCTGGCCGAGCGGCTCGGCTCGACCTACCGCGGTCCCGGGCGCCTCCCGCCGCCGGTCGCCGACCGGACCATCGGCCTCTGGGGCCAGACCGCGGCCGAGTGGCAGGCCAAGTCAGGCGGCCGCGTCATCACCCCCGAACCGGTCGCGCCAACTCGGTAGCGTTCCCGGGAACGGCAGGGCGCGCGCGTCGTAGATGCCGCGCGCCACCGCGCGGGCCAGGGTCTCGGCCGCGAGCGCGCCGATCTCGGTGAGATCCGCCACCGTCGTGGGCCGCGCCATCATCCCGGTCGCGGCCGCGAACACCACGTCGCCGTCGAGCGCCGCATGGGCGGGCCGCAGCGCCAGGGCGAGGCCGCCCTGCGCCACCACGGCGAGCCGCTTGCATTGCGCCTTGGTGAGGACCGCGTCGGTCGCGACGACGCAGAGCGTGGTGTTCTGCGGTGCCGTGCCCTTGGTGCGGAGAGGCGGTGCACCCGCCCGCGCGAAGGGCGGCAGGCCCAACCCGCCGAACTCGGCGTCGCGTTCGTAGGGCGCGGCCCAGAAGTGCGGACCCTGGCCCACCGTCGCCTGGCCGAGCGCATTGACGGCCGCCAGTGCGCCGACCCAGTATCCCTCCCGGCTGCGGGCGCTGGCCGAACCGAGACCGCCCTTGAGATCGGCCGTGGTGGCGCCGAGCCCGGCCCCGTGGCTGCCCAGCGCGAACATGGATCCCGCGGCCGTCAGGGCAGCGTAGCCCATCTCCCAATAGGGCGGTCGCCGGCCCCAGCCCTTGTCGCCGCCGTTGTTGAGATCGAACAGCACGGCGCCCGGCACGATAGGAACCCGCGTCGGCCCGACCGCGAAGCCTCGTCCCGTCTCGGCGAGGGCCGCCATGGCGCCGCCCATGCCGTCGAGCCCGAAGGCCGAGCCGCCCGACAGCACCAGGGCGTCCACGGCCTCGACCGTCATCTCGGGTTCGAGCAGGGCCGTGTCGCGCGTGCCGGGCGCGCCGCCGTGGATGGCAATGGAGGCTGTGGCGGGCCTATCGAACACCACGGCCGTGAGGCCGGAGCCCAGCCGTACATCATCGGCTTGGCCCACGCGGATGCCCGGCACGTCGGTGATGAGGTTGCGGGGCGGCACCTCGACCCCCGCGTCGCGGGGCCGTGTCCGCCTAATCCTTGCGCCTCAGCACCACCTCACGGTGCCGGCGGTGGCGCCGGACCACTCCGCATACCGGCTCGTGACCGAATTCCCGGGCGTAGTTGGCCCGGTAGAACGCCATGGATTCATCGTCGTCGTGGTCGGCCGGCACGCCCGGACCCTGCCATGGATAGCCGCCGTCCCAGCCCCGGCGGGTCCTGAAGCGGTCGCCGAGGTGGTAGGCCCCGGGCCCCTGCCAGCCGGTGCGGTACCGGCAATAAAGGGCGTCGTCCCAGCGAAAGGCGGCGAAGCGCCGCGCCTGGACGTCGAGGGCCGCGTAGGTGGTGTCGTAATGGCGGTAGTTCAGCTTCCAGTACGGATAGTCCCCATTGGCGATCAGGGGAGACGTAGCGCAAGCCGGCGAGACAGCCGGAACGGCCAGCAGGACGGAGGCCGCCAGGGCCAGAATCCATCGACGCAAACTGCTCTCCCCGGACCGAACCACCTCGACCATCGCCTGTCTAACCCGAAACCCCCGCGCGCCGCACTGCCGGCGCGGGCGGCGAAGCGCGAAACACCGCTTGTGTCACGCCCGGGCAACGGTTTTCGGCGGGTTTCTCTGCAGACTGTCGCGACTCCCCGCCGTCGCCAAAACGGGCTACACGAGCACCATGCCAACCCATGTCTCGTTCCCGGCCGCGATCCTGGCCGGGCTGCTGTCGTTCCTCAGTCCCTGCGTGCTGCCGCTGGTGCCGCCCTACCTCTGTTTCCTGGCCGGCACGACGCTGGAGGATCTCCAGGGCGGGGACGCTGCCCGTACCCGGCGCGACGCACTGCTGGCAAGCCTGCTGTTCGTGGCGGGCTTTGCGACCGTGTTCGTGGCGCTCGGCGCTACCGCCTCGGCCATCGGCACGCTGCTCCGGCGTTACGATGAGGTGCTGTCGATCGTGGCGGGCGCGGCGATCGTGGTGATGGGGCTGCACTTCATCGGGCTGTTCCGCTTCGGTCTGCTGTACCGCCAGGCGCGGGTCGAGGTGGAACGTCCGCCGGGGTTGTGGAGCGCCTATGCCATGGGGCTCGCCTTCGCGTTCGGCTGGACGCCCTGCATCGGGCCGATCCTGGCCTCGATCCTGGCCGTGGCGGGTTCGCAGGCGACCGTCGGCCATGGGGCAGCGCTGCTGCTCGCCTACTCGGCCGGCCTGGGCCTGCCGTTCGTTCTGGCGGCCGCGGCCATGGGAGCTTTCACGGCCTTCCTGAAAGGCTTCAAGCGCCATCTCGGCGCCGTCGAGAAGCTGGCCGGCGCACTCCTCGTTTTGACGGGCGTCGCGTTCCTCAGTGGCGGCATGCAGACAGTGTCGTTCTGGCTCATCGAGACCTTCCCGGGCCTGACCCGACTTGGGTGAGGCCCTCAGGCCGGGATCCGGGGTCCCGGCGCGGTCTCGGCGACGCGGCCGCCGTAGCGTTTCAGCATCAGGGTCGACCCGAAAGCCACGGTCGAAAACAAGGCCACGACGATGGCCGGAGAGGCGGGCGACCCGGTCGACACGACCAGGGTTGCGGCGATGAGCGGCACGGTGCCGCCGAACAGCGTCTGGCTGATGTTGTAGCTGACCGCGACGCCGCTGAAGCGCACCCGGGTCGGGAACAGGTCGGCCAGCACCATGGCGAAGGTGCCGTTGATCAGCGCCGCCACGAGGCCCGCCATCATGAACAGCGGCACAACGTCGATGCTCCGGTCGATCACGGCGCGGAAGAACGGATAGCTCAGCAGCGCCAGCAGCGCGGACCCGAGACCGAGGAAGTAGCGCCGCGGCAGCCGGTCGCCGAGCCAGGCCACCGCCAGCAGCCCGATCGACGTGGTGATGAGGCCGACGTTCTGGGCCAGCGAGGCCGCCCTGGCGTCGTAATGCAGCACGCCCACAAGATAGGCCGGCATGTAGGCGAACAGCATGCCGTTGAACACCGAGGTCGCGGCCGAGGTGCCGATGCCGACCAGTACTTCGACCGGGTAGCCGCGGAACATCTCGCTCAGGGGTGTACGGGACGCCACGCCGCGCATGGCCGCGAATGCCGCGGCCTCGTCCAGCTTGCGCCGGACCGCGTAGCTGGCGAGGCCCGTCACGCCGCCGATCACGAAGGCGATGCGCCAGCCGTAGGCCGCCGCCTCGGGCGACAAGGCCGTATTGAGCGCCAGGCTGACCAGTGCGGCCAGGCTGACGCCCGAGTTGACGCAGCAGAACAGGACCCCGCAGGCGAAGCCGGCCCGGCGCGGCGCCGTCTCGACCACGTAGACGATCGAGCAAGGCAGTTCGCCGCCAAGGCAGAGGCCCTGGATCAGGCGCAACGCCACCATGAGGGCCGTGGCGGCGAAGCCCCAGGAGGCGTATCCCGGGATCAACCCCATCAGCACGGTCGCGGTCGATACGGCCCCGAGCGAGAACAGGAAGACGCCGCGCCGCCCGAAGCGGTCGCCCAGCGCACCGAGCAACATGCCGCCAAAGGGCCGCGCCAGATAGCCACCCGCGAAAACCGAGAAGGACAGGACCAGAGATACCCGGGGATCGCTGGTCGGGAAGAAGGCCTTCGCGATCGACTGGGCGAAGATGCCGTAGATGATGAAATCGTAGAATTCGAGGGCGCCCCCGAGGCTCGCCAGGACGATGGTGCGCCACTGCGGCCCGGTCAGGCTCCGGGCCTCTTGCGATGGCAGCGCCATGACGTCGTCGCTAGGCATCCCGCTCGTCCTTCCCACGGCCCTCGTCGGTCGGGGTCGATGCCTATGCACGATCCCAGCCCACCGCGAAACCCCTCCCTACAATCGTGTCTTGGCCGGACCTCGGATCCGACCCGTCGCGGCCCATCGCCGACATCCTGGCGAGCAGGGTCGCCCCATGCGGTACGCTCCGAACGATGTGTCGGGCCTACTGGTACGGCTGTCCTTATGGGAGCGGCCTCGCTCGGTCCGTCCCACGCCAGCCCGGAAGCGAGCCCGAGGCAGGCCTCGGTCCGAGGTTCGGGAGATCCGATGTCCCGTGCGCGTGCGGCACGAGGCTGGCGCGGTGGGCCGGCGTGGAGGTCGAGCGCGGTTGGGCCGAGTGGTCGTGCGAACCCGTTCACACTGGAAATCTCGAGCAGCGTCGGTTCGGCCTCGAAATGCGAAATGAACCGTAGCGCAAGCCATGGGAGGCTGTTTAGACAGTCCCATGTCGATCGTGCCCTCCGTAGTTTCCGTCAACCGGCCGCGTGCCCCCGTCGCGCCCCGCATCCTGGTGTTCGACTCGGGCCTCGGTGGCCTCACGGTTTTCGACGAGATCGTCCGGCTGCGGCCCGAAGCCGATTACCTCTATGCGGCCGACGACGCCGTGTTCCCCTATGGGGGGCTCAGCCAAGAGGCCCTCGTCGGCCGGGTGCTGCCCCTCATGGAGCGGCTGGTCGCCCGGCATCGGCCCGATGTCGTGGTGATCGCGTGCAACACCGCTTCAACAGCCGTGCTGCCGACGCTGCGGTCCCGTTGGCCCGACCTCGCCTTCGTGGGGACGGTCCCGGCCATCAAGCCGGCCGCGGCGGCATCGCGAACTCGGCGCGTCAGCGTGCTGGCGACACCCGGCACGGTCGAACGCGACTATACGCGCGACCTTGTCCGCAGCTTCGCCAAGGACTGCGAGGTCGATCTCGTCGGGGCGCCGCGGCTGGCGGCACTGGCCGAGGCCGCCATGCGGGGCGCGGCCGTGCCGGACGAGGACATCGCGGTCGAGATCGCACCCGCCTTCGTGGACCGCGACGACCGCCGGACCGATGCGATCGTCCTGGCCTGCACCCACTACCCTCTGCTGTTACCCCGGTTCGAGCGTCTGGCGCCGTGGCGGGTCGCCTTCGTCGATCCGGCCGCCGCCATCGCCCGGAGGGTGGACGGGGTGCTGGCCGAACGTGGCCATGGGACGATCCGCGCCGGCCAGAACGAGGCGGCAACCCGACCGGCCGGCGGTGCCGTCCTGTTCACGTCGCATAGGGAGCCCGGCCCGGCGCTGGCCGGGGTCTTGGCCGAGCGTGGGCTCGGCACCGCCACCATGGCATCGGAAGGCGTCGTTCGGCCGACTCTCCCCGTGGAGGGCGAGAGCTCGTCTCCGGGCTGAGGCGCCACCCGCCCGGCTCAGGCCGGTGGAGGCACCGAACGCCTTCCCGGCGGACGATCCGGCCGAACAGGCGGCGAACGCTTGGAGTACCGAACTCGGGAACAGGCCCCCGACGCTCGCGCTCCGGTAGCCTGTTCCGCCCGAGCTTACTCGGCCGCCTGCTGGCGCGGCGCCGCGCTGTTGCCCTGTGCGGTCGAGCCGTCCGTGTAGGTCTCGTGCTTCAGGGCCTCGTGGGGGGCCGCGCGGCCGGGCAGCGGCGGCAGAGCCTTTGCCTTCTCGAGGTCGATGCCGGCGCCCTGGGCGACCCGCGTGCCGTAGTCCTCGTCACAATGCCAGAAGTGCCAGACCATGCGGAGCCGGATGGTTTCGGGGCAGGCCTTCATGTCGTCGACGAGGTTGGCGATGAGGTCGTCGCGCTCCCACGCCTCGAAGGTGCGGTAGCGTTCACCGGCCTGGGTATAGTCGTCCGTGGTCCGGCTGGTCTGGAAGCGACCCAGGCGCCCTTCGACGGGCTGGTGGTATTCCCTGGCCGGCTTGGGGGCTTCTTTGAGGCTTTGGCCGAGCACGCTCGGTTCGTAGTTGACATGGGCGCTGGGCGCCCCGTCGACCGAGTAGGTCATCTGGCCGTCGCGCTGGTTGGTGAAGGCGCGAGCGGAAGGTTGTGGCGCATTGATGGGCAGTTGCAGGTAGTTGGCGCCGACCCGGTAGCGCTGGGTGTCCGAATAGCTGAGCGTCCGGCCCTGCAGCATCTTGTCGTCGGAGAAGTCGATGCCGTCCACCAGAACACCCGTGCCGAAGGCGGATTGCTCGACTTCAGCGAAGAAGTTCGAGGGCGCGCGATCCAGCACCATGCGGCCGCACGGCAGCAACGGGAACTGGTCGACCGGCCAGAGCTTGGTGTCGTCCAGAGGGTCGAAACTCAAGTGGTCGTTCGGTCCGTCCGGCATAATCTGCACGGAGAACTCCCACTCCGGAAAGTTGCCCTGGGCGATATTGTCGTAGAGGTCGCGGGTGGCATGACCCACGTCCCGCGCCTGGATCTCACGCGCCTGGGCGGTCGTCAGGTTGCGCACGCCCTGCTTCGGGGTCCAATGGAACTTGCAGAGATGCGCCAGGCCCTCGGCGTTGACGAGCTTGTAGGTATTGACGCCCGAGCCCTCCATCTCGCGATAGTTGGCCGGGATGCCCCATGGCGATTTGAGATGGGTGACCATGTGCAGCGATTCGGGGTGCATGCCGACGAAGTCGAAGAATCGCCAGGCCTCCTGGCGATTGGTCACCGGATCCGGCTTGAAGGCGTGGATCATGTCGGGGAACTTGATGGCATCCCGAATGAAGAACACTTTGAGGTTGTTGCCGACAAGGTCCCAGTTCCCGTCGACCGTCTTGAACTTCACCGCGAAGCCGCGCGGGTCGCGCTCCGTTTCGGGTGACTCCTTGGCGCCCGCAACGGTCGAGAAGCGCACGAACATCGGTGTCTTGACGCCGGTCTCGTTCAGCACGCGGGCGCGGGTGTAAACGGACGCGGGCTGGTCGCCGATCTTGCCGTAAGCCTCGAAATAGCCGTGGGCGCCGGCGCCGCGGGCATGGACGACGCGCTCCGGAATGCGCTCACGGTCGAAGTGGGTGATCTTCTCGATGAACTGATAATTCTCGAGCGTGGCGGGGCCGCGCTCGCCGACCGTGCGGGTGGACTGGTTGTCCCGAACCGGATGGCCCTGACGCGTGGTCAAGATCTGATTGTCGACACTCATGAAATCCTCCAATCGGGGCGCGGCCGCGCCGGTCTGCCGAGGCGCAGAGTTCGGTTTCAGAAAGCCAAAACCGAGCCTGACTCGCACTTCGGCAAGTCCCGGACCCAGGCCGAAGAGGACAAGCCGACGATAAACTCAACGCGGCGCCCGCTACCGATCGGGATAGCGGAAGCCATCATGGTTTTCAATGACCCCGCCCGACGAACGACAGGCGACCCGGGACGGGCGGGCACCAGGCTGGCGCGAGTTCCTGAAGGACGGGCCCTGATCGGGCCGGTGACCATGCCGGCTTCAGCATACGGATGGAACACCGGCCTGCTGAGGCCAAGCCGCCCCCGATGTTCGCCCGAGCACGGGTCCACGCGTCAAGCTCGCAGAGCCTGCCGGGAAGCCCCCGGGGACGGGTCAGCGCGCCCTAAATCGGTTAACCTTGAACACGGTTCCAGGCTTTAGGAGTTGAAAGCGATCTTATTTTAGAGAACCGGTAAGACACATTCGATCTCAGGACTTCGATTTCTGGCCGGATTGTGGTCAACTTACTGCTCTTCGCCACAAAGCTGTGCTGTGAGGGCAACAGGCCTCGCAAACGCGTGGCGTCGGGCGGAATAGCGGTTGCCCCGCTCGACCGCTTGGCAATATCGTCGCTTCAGAGATCGCTCTGGAGAAAATCTCGATGTTTGCCACGAAGAAAATCGTCACCGCCGCCGCTATGCTGGTCGCTGCTGCCGGCGCGGTCCACGCGGCCGACCTGCCGGCCCGCGTGGCCCCGGCCCCCTATGTCGCTCCGCTTCCGATCTTCACCTGGACGGGTGCTTATTTCGGCATCAATGCCGGTGCGGCCTTCGACAACAAGCAGCAGTTCACCACTACGGCCAACCGTACCGACGGCATCGGCAACACCAAGTTCAGCGACAGCGGCTTCTCGGCCGGTGGCCAGATCGGCTACAACTACCAGCTGAACGGCTTCGGTGGCTTCGGCGGCCCGGGCAGCGGCATCGTGATCGGTTTCGAGGCCGACGCCATGTACATGGACACTGGTAAGTCCATCAACACGCTCACCAACAACGGTACCGCCAGCTTCCGCTCGGGCCTGGATTTCCTTGGTACCGCCCGAGGTCGCCTCGGCTACGCGTTCAACCAGTTCCTGATCTATGGCACGGGCGGCTTCGCCTACGGCAATGTGGACAGCCGCGTTGTGAGCGTGTTCAACGGCACGACCTCGAACGCCAGCGCAAGTGGCTTCAACACGGGCTATGTCTACGGTGGCGGCATCGAATATGCCTTACCCACCAGCTCGTTCCTGAACTTCTTCCACTCCAGCGCTGTGACGCTGAAGCTCGAATATCTGCGCTACGAACTCGACAGCTCCAACCTGCGTGACACGTCGGTCAACACCGTCAACCTGCAGCCGGGCCTCAAGGTCAAAAACGAAGGCAATATCGCCCGCGTCGGCCTGAACTACAAGTTCTAGTCGGCTGCGCTTTCGAGCACTTAGATGGCAGGCGCCTCGGGATCTCCCGCGGCGCCTGACACGCGTCGGGCCTGCCGATGAGCCCGGGGTTCCGATGCGCGTCGAGCCAGGGTCGCGAGATCGAGATGTCGATCGGATCGGGTGCATATCGATCGACACTGCCTGGAAAGGGCGGTCCTCAGACGGATCCTGAGCCTCAGCTCCGGGCGATCTCGACGCATGAGGGATGGTCGCCAGAGCGTTCCGGCGCGTCAGATCAAGTCACCAAACCGTGGCTTAGCGGCCACAGAATGAACAAATGCCGTGTCGCGGCCAGGTTGGCCGTTGCTGCGCTCGGCAAGCCCGCGTTATGGTCCTGCGAGAATTCGTTGCGAGGAAGAACCTTGATGATGCGCGCAAAAACGATCGCCCTAGTCGCCGCAGCGACGCTCGGCGCCGCCGGTGCGGTTCACGCGGCCGACCTGCCGGCCCGCGTAGCCCCGGCCCCATACGTCGCTCCGTTGCCGGTTTTCACTTGGACGGGTGCCTATTTCGGGATCAACGGCGGCGCAGCCTTCAGCAACGAGACGCGCTTCGGTGTCGTGGGGAACCTTCCCGCCGACAACGGCGTGACCAACGGGAATCGCCCCGGCACGTTCAAGAACAGCGACGACGGCTTCACGGCCGGCGGACAGATCGGGTACAACTACCAGCTCCAGGGCTTCGGAGGGTTCGGTGGACCCGGCAGCGGTATCGTGATCGGTTTCGAAGCCGACGCGGCCTACATCGACTCGGCCAAGACCGGCACGTTCATCGGTAATTCCGGATCCCTCGCGAGCAGCGCCACCAACAGCTTCCGCTCGGGCATTGATTTCCTGGGCACGGCCCGCGGCCGTCTCGGCTTCGCGTTCAACCAGTTCCTAATCTACGGCACGGGCGGCTTCGCATACGGCGACACGTTCTCCAGAACCGCCTTCTACACGGCCGGAAACCCCAACCAGCTTCGCTTCTTCGGCAGCAAGGGCGACTTCCAGACCGGCTACACCTACGGTGGCGGCATCGAATACGCCCTGCCCACCGGCTCGTTCCTGAACTTCTTCAAGTCGAGCGCCGTGACCCTGAAGCTCGAATATCTGCGATATGACCTCGGCAACTCGAATTACGCGGCTGCGTATGTGCTTCCGAATCCGGCTGCCGGCGGCGATCGGTACAACATCCGCGCCAGGACCGAGGGCAACATCGCCCGCGTCGGCCTGAACTACAAGTTCTAGTCGCCTCGGGGCAGGAGGAGCTGTCGCAGGCTCGAGGATGACGAAAAGCCCGCCGGCCTAGGTAGTCGACGGGCTTTCGTCGTTGTAACAACGTGCTCGGGTCAACCCCGAGCAGCGCCGTCCACGAAAATGTGCTCTCCCCAGGTGAGACCGGACGGATCGTCGAGGCTCCCGGCCGACACGGAGACATGCCGGCCGTCACTCGGCGCCCAGAACAGCTGCGATCCGCAGGCCGAGCAGAAACCCCGGCGGGCCGCCGGCGACGACCTGAACCACTTGAGCTTTCGGCCACTGGTTTCGAGGTGCTCGGGCGCGCAGGCCGTATAGGCACCGACGCTCGTGGTGGACCTTCGGCACATGGCGCAGTGACAGGTCGTCACCGCCCTCAGCGGACCGTGGATTTGGAACCGAACCGCTCCGCACAGGCATCCCCCGCTCGCCGCCGCCGTGCTCTCGATCTGGGGCTTGGGTCGTTGCACCACGCGGTTTGCCTCCTCGCTTGACAAAGATAATACGTGACCATACCTCTAGTCATATCGTTGTTTCAGGCGAGGAGCAAGGTCATGGGTCGCACGTTGTCGGTCTGGTTCGACATCTTCCGCACCGCCCGCCGCCGTCGGCGCGCGCTCGCCAGCCTGCGGATGTTGAGCGACCATCATCTCGCGGATATCGGGCTCGAGCGGGGCGACATAGACGCCTATGTCCGCCTGGGCTTTCCATGGCCCGTGCCGGCCGCCACGATCCCGGCACCGGGTTTCGCACCGACTTTGCAGGGCTGCGGCTGATGCCCAGCGGGGCAGGGCTGTCCTTCGCGGATGCGGCGCGTTGCCTCGCAGACCTCGGCCACCCGCAACGGCTCGAAGCTTTCAGGTTGCTGGTCCAGGCCGGCGAGACCGGCTTGTCGGTGGGCGACATCGAGCGGGCTCTGCAAATCCCGCGTTCGACGCTTGCCCATCACCTCGCACAGCTGGTGACGTCCGGCCTTGTGACGCAGACGCGTGAGGGACGCGTGCAGCGCTGCCGTGTTGCGGCCGATCGTACCCGCGCGCTGTTGAGCGTCCTCGGAGATTGCTGCGAGGGACTGCCGGACCTGCCGGACCTTCCTGGCACCGTCGCGGACGGGCGGGGCAGAGGAGACGGACCGTGACGATCCTGCATCTCGGCGGATGCCTGTGCGGGCAAGGTGCGGTTCGAGGCGGCGGCGCCGTTACGCATCGTGCACTGCCACTGCGTCTTCTGCCGCCGGCAGACCGGCGGTCCCGTGGCGACCTTCGCGGGCTTCAAACGCTCGATTGAATTCACCTGGTCGCGCGGCGCTCCGGCCGTCTATCGGTCCTCACCGACCGTCCGGCGCTCGTTCTGCCGCGCCTGCGGCAGTCCGCTATCCTACGAATCCGCGCGCTATATCGATGAGATCTACA
This sequence comes from uncultured Lichenihabitans sp., assembly GCA_964249275.1. Lineage (GTDB taxonomy): Bacteria > Pseudomonadota > Alphaproteobacteria > Rhizobiales > Beijerinckiaceae > Lichenihabitans. The sequence goes on along the minus strand of CAXUCF010000036.1, from coordinate 4,123 downwards.
TCGTGATCGGGGCTTTCGACGAGCCCGACCGGCTGCCGCCGACCGCCCACGTGTACGTGGGCCAGAAAATCTCGTGCTTCGAGGTCGCCGATAACCTGCCCCGCTTCGCCGGGTCGGAGGTCGAGCCCGCCTTGGCCCGGGAACTCCGAGCCGGTTCGCGCCCCGTCGCTTAGACCACGGCATAAAGCCAACCTCCTCGGTCGCGGGGCGGGGTCGACGCTACAGTGAACAGAGGGTCCGCTCAGTCCGTTTCGGCCACGGCGCTCTTGGGCTTGAGGACCATGCGGCCACGATACATGCCGCTCTTCAGGTCCACATGATGCGGGCGGCGGAGCTCGCCCGAATCCTTGTCTTCGACATAGGTCGGCTGCTGCAACGCATCGGCCGACCGGCGGAACCCCCGCTTCATCGGCGATGTTTTCCGTTTAGGAACGGCCATCTCGCTCTCCAATAATACGCGGGCCGCTCCGCGAGGCGGGCAGCCGGACCCGGGTGTCTAGCCGCAAACGGCTCCCGGGGCCAGCCGAAATCGCACCTCCGGCTTCCCAGACTACTTGGACGCTCATGCGTTGATGCGACGCCGACGGCCTTGTTGCAGCGCCGCAACGATGTCTGATATCCCGGAGCACCTGAACGATTGAGGGGAACCTCCAACGATGGCCGATGCGCAATCGCGTCCGGGCGTGACGCGGCACCCGAGGCCGCTGTCACCGCATCTCCAGATCTACAGTCCCATGCTGACCATGATGATGTCGATCGCGCATCGCATCACGGGCATGGCACTCTACGCCGGCACGTTGCTGCTCGCCTGGTACCTCATCGCGGCCGCCAGCGGCCCACAAGCCTTCGCCACCGCGGCCGGCTTCATGGGGTCCTGGCTCGGTCTCCTGATCCTGTTCGGCTTCACCTGGGCCCTGTTCCACCACCTGCTCGGCGGCATCCGCCACTTCATATGGGATGCGGGCTACGGCATGGACCACCCCGAACGCGAATGGCTGGCTCAGGGTACGCTCGCCGGCGCCATCGTCCTCACCGTGCTGGTGTGGGCCCTGGCCGTGCTGCTGCGCTGAGGCCAGGACCATGAGCGACAACCCCAATCACATGCGCACGGAGTTGCGCCGGGTCCGCTACCTCGGTTCCGCCCGCTCCGGCACGACCGGCTCGGCCCACATGCGCCTGACGTCGCTGGCCCTGGTGCCGCTGACCCTCGGCTTCGTCTGGCTGGTGCTGTCGCTGCTCGGCAAACCCTATCCGGACGCCCACGCGACATTGTCGCGCCCCCTCCCAGCAATCCTGCTGCTGCTTTTCATTCTGGCCGGCATCTACCATATGCAACTCGGGATGCAGAACATCATCGAGGATTACGTCCACGGCGAACACGCCAAGGAATGGTCCCTGGCAGCCAACCTGTTCTTCTGCGCCGTGGTGGGCATGGCCTGCATCTACGCCGTGCTGCGGTTGAGCTTCACCTGAGGGGTCAGTCGGCCCGAGCCGCGCGACGTTCGATTTCGGAGAGGATGTGATGGCTCAGGCGACCAATGGGATGGGCGGGAACGGCAAGGCGGGTCCGGCCTATCCGATCACCGACCACACCTTCGACGTGCTCGTGGTGGGGGCCGGTGGCGCGGGCCTGCGCGCCACGGTCGGCTGCGCCCGGGCAGGCCTTCGCACTGCCTGCATCACCAAGGTTTTCCCGACCCGCTCCCACACGGTCGCGGCCCAGGGCGGTATTTCGGCCTCGCTCGGCAACATGGGGCCTGACGACTGGCGCTGGCACATGTACGACACGGTCAAAGGGTCGGACTGGCTCGGCGACCAGGATGCCATCGAGTATCTCTGCCGCAACGCGCCCGACGCCGTCTACGAGCTCGAGCACTGGGGCGTTCCCTTCTCGCGCACCGAGGACGGCAAGATCTACCAGCGTCCGTTCGGCGGCATGACGACCGACTACGGCAAGGGCACGGCCCAGCGCACCTGCGCGGCGGCCGACCGTACCGGCCACGCCATCCTGCACACGCTCTATGGCCAGGCGCTGCGGGCCAAGACCGAGTTCTTCATCGAATATTTTGCCATCGACCTGATCATGGAAGAGGGCCGGTGCCGCGGCATCGTGGCGTTGAAGCTCGACGACGGCTCCATCCACCGCTTCCGCGCGAACCTCACCATCCTGGCGACGGGAGGCTACGGCCGTGCCTATTTCTCGGCGACCTCCGCCCATACCTGCACGGGCGACGGCAACGCCATGGTGCTGCGCGCCGGCCTGCCGCTGCAGGACATGGAATTCGTGCAATTCCACCCGACCGGCATCTACGGGGCCGGCTGCCTCATCACCGAGGGCTCGCGGGGCGAGGGCGGCTATCTCACTAATTCCGAGGGCGAACGCTTCATGGAGCGCTATGCACCCTCGGCCAAGGACCTCGCCTCGCGCGACGTGGTGTCCCGCGCCATGACGATGGAGATCCGCGACGGACGCGGTGTCGGCAAGAACAAGGACCACATCCACCTGCACCTCGAGCACCTCGATCCGGCCATCCTGGCCGATCGGCTGCCCGGCATCTCGGAATCCGCCAAGATCTTCGCCGGCGTCGACGTCACCAAGGAACCCATCCCGGTGCTGCCGACCGTGCATTACAACATGGGCGGCATCCCTACGAACTACCATGGTGAAGTGCTCACGAAGGTCAACGGCGACCCCGACAGCGTGGTGCCGGGCCTGATGGCGCTGGGGGAGGCCGCCTGCGTGTCGGTGCATGGCGCCAACCGCCTGGGCTCGAACTCGCTCATCGATCTCGTGGTGTTCGGCCGCGCCGCGGGCCTGCGTGCCGCCGAACTCGTGACGCCGGGCGAGAAGCAGGTGGATCTGCCGAAGGATTCCGCCGACATGGCGCTCACGCGGCTCGACCGCTTCCGCAACGCCGGCGGCGGCACGCCGACCGCGGATCTGCGCCTCAACATGCAGCGCACCATGCAGAACAATTGCGCGGTATTCCGGACCGGCGAGGTGCTGGAGGAGGGTGTCAAGCTCATCAACGACGTATGGCGCGGCTCCTCCGACATCCGCACCACCGACCGTTCGTTGATCTGGAATTCCGACCTGATCGAGACGCTCGAATTCGACAATCTCATCGCTCAGGCCGTGGTCACGATGGAATGCGCGGCCAACCGCGAGGAATCACGCGGCGCCCACGCGCGCGAGGACTTCCCCAACCGCGACGACAAGACCTGGATGAAGCACACCCTGGCCTGGCTCGACTCCGGCGCCCATGAGGTCACGGTGGATTACCGACCTGTACACACCTACACGATGACCAACGACGTCCAGTATATCGAGCCCAAGGCGCGGGTGTACTGAAGAAACGAGGGCGACAGCATGGCGCTTCGTGCCGGCATAGGTCATAATCGACGAGGGGCAGGACGCATGTATGCGATCGTGTTCGACTTTGATACCGAGCTGCTCAAGACTAATTATCCGAATCCGAGTTGGAATAATGCATACGACAACGTAAAGCGTTATCTTACGTTGAGAGGGTTTACCTGGATGCAGGGGTCGACCTACTTCGGTGACGATTCCGTCGATGCCGTCAGGTGCGTGCGTGTCGTGCAAAGGCTTGCAAAAAAGTACCAGTGGTTCACGCCATCCATTCGGGATATCCGGATGCTGCGCATTGAGGAAAACAAGGATCTACGGATCGCACTCGATGACGATGACGACTGAGACATAGGTTGCATTCAGCGCGTGTGTCGAGACCGGGCCGCCGGTCCCGACGAAAACCTAAGCTCTCTCCGTCCGCTTCGAATAGCTGCCCCAGGCTCTTCCCCATGGTTCAACTCACTCTCCCCAAGAACTCGCAGATCAAGCCCGGCAAGGTTTGGCCCAAGCCTGCCTCGACCAAGGCGCTGAAGGAGTTCCGCATCTACCGCTGGGATCCGGACACGGGCGAGAACCCGCGCATCGACACCTATTTCGTCGACCGCGAGGATTGCGGCCCCATGGTGCTCGACGGCATCGTCTGGATCAAATCCAAGGTCGACCCGACGCTGGCCTTCCGCCGCTCCTGCCGCGAAGGCATCTGCGGCTCCTGCGCCATGAACATCGACGGGGTGAACACGCTCGCCTGCACCA
>CAXUCF010000035.1:0-24547 GCA_964249275.1 uncultured Lichenihabitans sp. | reverse complement strand
GAGCTACTGCCTGACGGAGTCCGACGCGGGCTCGGATGCCGCCGCGCTCAAGACACGCGCCCGGCGTGACGGCGCTTCCTATGTGCTCGACGGCCGCAAGCAGTTCATCTCGGGCGCCGGCCGGGACGACAGCTTCTATCTCGTCATGGCCCGCTCCGGCCCGGAGGGCGCGTCCGGCATCTCGAGCTTCGTGGTCGAGGCCGGCACCCCGGGCCTGTCCTTCGGTCCCAACGAACACAAGATGGGCTGGAACGCCCAGCCGACCCGCGCCGTGATCCTGGACCAATGCCGCGTTCCGGCCGAAAACCGGCTCGGGGCGGAAGGGCAGGGGTTCAAGATCGCGATGGCGGGCCTCGACGGCGGCCGTCTCAACATCACGGCCTGCTCGATCGGCGGCGCCCAGGCCGCAACCGACAAGGCTATCCGATACATGGCCGAGCGCCGGGCTTTCGGCCGGAAGCTCGACGAGTTCCAGGCCCTGCAGTTTCGCTTGGCCGAGATGGCGATCAAGCTCGAGGCGGCCCGCAGCCTGCTGTGGCGGGCCGCCTCGGCGCTCGACCGCGGCGACCCGCGGGCCACGACCCTCTGCGCCATGGCCAAGAGCTTCGGCACGGAGGCTGGCTTCGAGGTCGCAGATGCCGCTCTCCAGCTTCACGGCGGCTATGGCTACCTCGCCGACTACGGCGTCGAGAAGCTGGTCCGCGACCTCCGGGTTCACCGCATCCTCGAAGGAACCAACGAGATGATGCGCCTGATCGTCGCCCGGTCGCTGACCGGGGCGGCCCGGTGAGCCCGGGCGGTCCGGCGGATGCTGGAGGTCCGGCGACCGCGGGCCAAGCCGGGGCCGGGTCGGCCTCCGCCAGGGCCGACATCGTGGCACGGCGCGAAGGGTCGCTCGGCCATATCACCCTCAACCGTCCCGCGGCCTTCAACGCCTTGAACCTCGACATGGTGAGGGCCATCGGCGCCGCGCTCGACCGCTGGGAGCATGATCCCCAGGTCGCGATCCTGTTGCTCGATGGGGCCGGAGACCGGGCCTTTTGTGCCGGCGGCGACATCCGGGCGCTCTACGAGGCTGCGCGGGCCGGTCGTTTTGGCGACCTCTCGAGGTTCTTCCGGGAAGAATACCACCTAAACGCCCACATCGCCCGTTTCCCGAAGCCGGTCGTGACCGTGATGGACGGCATGAGCATGGGAGGCGGCATCGGACTCGGCGCCCATGCGTCCCATCGTGTCGTCACGGAGCGCTCGGTCCTGGCCATGCCGGAGACCCGCATCGGCTTCGTTCCCGACGTTGGGGGAACCTTTCTCCTGGGACGGGCGCCGGGCGAGCTCGGCCTGCACCTGGCCCTGACGGGCGGGCGACTCGATGCCGCCGATGCGCTGCTGTGCGGTCTCGCCGACCATCACTTGCCGTCGGAGCGGCTGCACGGCATGAGGATCGGGCTCGCCCGTTGCGGCCGCGACGACGACGTCCGCAATTGCCTCGATGCACTCGCGGTGCCGCCCGCCCCGGGCCGGCTCGCCGCGGCCCGCAGTTGGATCGACCGCTGCTACGCCAACGCCGGCGTCGAGGAGATCCTCGACGCCCTGGAGCGCGCGCCGGAGCCGGACGCCCGAGCCGCCGGGGCCGAGATCGCCGGCAATGCACCGACCGCGCTCAAGGTGACCCTGCAGTCCCTGCGCGCCGCTCGCGGCCAGGGGCTCGAAGCCTGTCTCGACCGCGAGTTCCGCGTGTCGCGGTCCATCACCCGCATGCCCGACTTCATCGAGGGCGTGCGGGCTGCCGTGGTCGACAAGGACCGCAGTCCGGCCTGGCAACCTCGGCGGCTCGATGAGGTCGACGAGCATGACGTCCTGCGTCACTTCGCGCCCATCGACGGGGAGGATCTGGGGCTAGCGGCGGGGTGAACGAGACGGCGAGAGCGTTGTCGTGAACTGTCAGGCCCGCGCGGCCTGCGAACTTGAGGAAATACTTGCCGGGTTGCGAGCTTGTGCTGTTGAGGTTCGTCTTAAGGGGTTACCGTGTCGAACATCGCGGCGAGGCTACGCCGCGAGCTTGTCGACGTTCTCCGCAAACCGTCGCCAGCGACGCCGAAGATCAACCGCGTTCGCCTTTTTCGTCGGGATCTGCCACTTGTAGACCCACTCCAGACGGAACCTCATGCCGGCAGCGGAAATGAAGATCTCTGCTGGACCGGCTTCGGCGAGAGGGGGAAGCTTCCCCGACTCCCTGATCGGCGCTACACGCACGCTAAGGCGCCTCTTCACCACATCGCCTAGACGCGCCCGATCCATTTCCTGGATGAGCGCTTGCTCCGGGCTGTGAAGCCGAAGGATAAAGGGGCTGATCTCCTTCGGAGTACCGGCCAGATTGTACGCCTTGAACAGGAGCTTGGACAATTCCAGGGGCCCGACCCGGTCGAACTGTGTCGTGACCAGCACGAGCACGGTCTGTCCGACCACCTCGTCTTCGGCCCAGAGCAGACACTCGGGATCGAGGCCAAGTTTGCGAAGAGCCGCGAGATAGGCGGCACCGGCCTCCATGTAGATCACGGCAGGGTTCTCCGCAGCCATGTTGCTACCCCATCAGGCCCGAAGGCCGCCTCCATAAACCCATCCACGACCGGACGCCGCGGCGGCCTGTGCTCATACCCCTGATTGCGGTCCCACTGTAGCACGATGTGGAGCGCTGGCGCGATTGCGTCCAGAGGATCGGTCGGCATGTCGGCCATGGCCGCCAACGTGCGGAGGTCGTGCGTGTAGAGATCCCGCCGCATGGATCGGCTCGGCCACGTGTTGAAGCGCCCGCGCTGCATGATCCGGGCCTTCATCAGGCATTCGACCGTGAGACCCAGGTGGAAGATGCACTGCCCCCAAGCGGTCGGCGCGCCGTAGATGGCTCGCGTCGCCGCCTCGTGCTGATCGGCCAGCGCTAGCCACTCCCCGATCGTGCTCGCCTGCGGCCCGTTCACGCTCACCCCGCTTCGGCTGCAACGAGCGCCACCATAGCAGGGAGACGACGACGAGGAGGAGGCGTTCCTGCGCAGCCCGATTTCGCTCCGCCGCTGTTCCAGCACCGTGATCCGGCTGAACCGAAGCGGCACAGTGAGCGGAAACCCGCAATGCTCGACTCCTGCGCCATCATGCTGGCGGAGGGGTGACGTGATGCGGCTCGGGTGTATGAACCGTGGCGGGCGTCCAGGCATTGCCACAAGGCGTCCTTCGAAGGGATTCCGTGATGTGCGCGACCAAGCCTGTTCTCGTGCGACCCCGTCGGGAGGCCATCATGCGGAACGAACCGATGCGCCCCGGCGCCGGCGCGGTGAGCATCCTGCCGTTGGACCACGGCCATCATGGCGCCTGGCTCCCGCTGTGGCGCGCCTATCAGGCCTTCTACGAGGTCGACATTCCAGACGAGGTCTCGGCCGCGACCTGGAACCGGTTGCTCGACCCTACGGAGCCGATCAACGGTGCGCTGGCCTGGGACGGAGATGATGCGGTCGGGCTGGTGCATCACGTCCTTCATCGGTCCACCTGGACGGTCGGCGACTATTGTTACCTGCAAGACCTCATCGTCGCCCCGGCGGCACGCGGCCGAGGCCTGGGCAGGCGCTTGATCGAGCACGTCTACGGGGCGGCGCGCGCGGCGGGCTGCTCGCGTGTCTATTGGCTCACGCACGAGACCAACACGGATGCCATGGCGCTCTACGATCGGGTCGCCCAGCGCTCGGGCTTCGTCCAGTACAGGAAGCCGCTGCCGTGACGGGACCCGACGGCACACATGGCCTACCGGGATGTCGCTCGGCGTGACCGTGGAGCGCAGATCCGGCGGCGCCCCGGTGGCCGAAGGGCTGGCGGTCGCGGCCCGCGGCCTGCTCGACGGCATTGCGGCGGCGCGAGTCTTCGGCCGAGGCTGGCCGGATCTCGTCGCGACACGGCCCGTCGCGCCGCGGCGCCTTCCGGTGCTCGAGTGGCTCGACGGTGCGCCGCTCTGCGCGACATCCGCCACCCAGGGCTTGGTCGCGGCCATAGCGGCCGGTGCCGGCGCGCTGGCGTGGAACCAGACCTACACGGCCGACGATATCGGCGCGGGCTTCCTCGACCGTTACGGCTGGACCGAACTGGTCGGGCTCAGCGGGCCGATCCCGAGCGAGACGATAGCCTGCGGCGTGCTGATGCTCGGCCCCGACACCCATTATCCGGCCCATGCCCACGAGGCGGAGGAATTGTACCTGCCGCTCGCCGGCTGCGCGATGTGGATGCGTGGCCGGGACCGCTATGCCGAGCGCCGCCCGGGCACGCCGATCCATCACCCGTCCTGGATCCAGCACGCCATGCGGACGGGGCGCGAGCCATTGCTGGCCCTTTATGTGTGGCGCGGCGGGCTCGCGGGGCGGTCGCGTCTGCTCCGGCTCTGACCGGTCCTCCGGGTCGGATCCGCCTGCGGGGTCTTGTGGCGACGGTTGGATTCGCGGGCGCGGCGTGCACCATGGCGCGGTTCCAACTCCGGCAGGCGCCACGGCCCCGATCGACGGTCGCGGTCCGACCTTAGCTTGCCGGCAAGATCGAAACGCTGTTGCTGGACGACACCGATCATCTTCGCCTGCTTCTTCGACCCTCTGGTGGTGACCAATAAGACCCTGGTGGGCCTGCAACCGGTCGCCGATCGGCTGTTTCGCGTACGCGCCGGATTCGCTTGACGGGCGTCCGTCGGACGGACAGCCACGGCCCGACTATCGGAGCGTCGCCCGTGCCTGGGTCGGCGGTGCCGATGGTCTCGGCACGAATCCCAATCCCTGTGCCGTGAACCGATATGGCCGCTTAACATTCAACCAGGGCGGGGCCAGAATGGTGATTGCCGCCTCGGACCAATCTCAATAGGTTCGACGTCATGACCTCGACACTATCGTGCGCAGCGGAACTGGACCTCAGCGCGGCTGAACGCCTCCGCATGCTGCTGGCCGATCTGTCGTCGAGGCCCGAGTCGCCGCTGCCGCCGGAACGGGATCTGTCGGCCCGCTTCGGGGTCAGCCGCCGCGCGATCCGCCAGGCGCTATCGGAACTCGAGGCCGAAGGTCGGGTGTGGCGGCGGCAAGGCAAGGGCACGTTCGCCGGTCCGGCACCGGCCGTCGTGGCGCCGACCCTGCACCGCATGGCGGCCCGGACGAATTTCTTCGAGGTCATGGAAGTCCGGCTCTCGATCGAGCCGGTCCTGGCGCAACTCGCGGCCGGGCGTGCTTCGGGCGAGGAGGTCGCACTCATGCGGCGTCTCGCCGGCCGCACGGCCGCCCAGACTTCGGCGACACCGGCGCCGGCACTGGAGGAGTGGGACGGCGCCTTCCACCGCGCCATCGCCGAGGCGGCCGGCAATCGCCTGTTTCTCGACCTGTTCGAGATGGTGGACCGCATTCGGCAGGATCCGGCTTGGCAGTGCTATCGGGACAGGGCACGCACGCCCGAACGCCTCGCGCTCGGGGGCGCGCAGCATGTCGCCATCGCGGCCGCCATCGCCCGGCGTGACGGTGCCGAGGCGGCCCGCATCATGCGACAGCATATCGGGGCCTTGCGGGCTGCACTCGGGGAAGCTGTCGATGATGGCTGAGCCCTGGCTCCGGCGCAGGGCGCGCGACGCCTCCGAGGGTGCTCCGGTGCTGACCGTGGACCGTCTCTCGGTGCGGTTCCAGGGCTCTCCGGCCGCGGTGGTGGACGACGTCTCCTTCTCGGTCGACAGAGGGCGGACGCTGGCCATCGTAGGCGAGTCGGGCTGCGGCAAGAGCGTGACGTCGCTGGCCCTGATGGGCCTGCTTCCCCCGGCCGCTCAGGTCTCGGGCAGGGCGATGTTCGCCGCCGCCGCGGCGGGTGCCGCCGGCAGTGGCGGTTCGGCGTTCGGCGGCCACGACCTTCTCGCGATGGAAGACCGGGCGCGCGCGGACCTGCGCGGCGATCGGGTCGCGATGATCTTCCAGGAACCCATGACGTCGCTGAACCCGGCCTTCACGATCGGCGACCAGATCGCCGAGACGGTGGTGCGCCATCGCGGGGCGACGCGGGCGCAGGCGCGCGCCCGGGCGCTGGCCATGCTCGACCTCGTGCGGATTCCGGCCGCGGCCGAACGGCTCGCCAGCTATCCGCACGAGCTTTCGGGGGGCATGCGCCAGCGCGCCATGATCGCCATGGCGCTCGCCAACGACCCCGAACTCCTGGTCGCGGACGAACCCACGACGGCGCTCGACGTGACGATCCAGGCGCAGATCCTGGCCCTGGTGGCACGCCTCCAGGCCGGCACCGGCACCGCCATGATCCTGATCACGCACGACCTCGGCGTGGTGGCCGAGGTCGCCGACGACGTCGCCGTGATGTACGCGGGCCGCATCGTCGAATCGGGCCCGGTCGGGGCGCTGTTCGACGATCCCCAGCATCCCTACACCATCGGCCTCATGGGCTCCATGCCGTCGCTCGGTCGGCGCCACGGCCGGCTCGCCACGATCCCGGGCGCCGTACCGCTGCCGGCCGACATGCCGCCGGGCTGCCGCTTCGCGACCCGCTGCCCCTTCGCCGACGCCCATTGCGCGGCCGAGCGCCCGGCACTGTACCAGTATGGACCCGGCCACCGCGCCGCCTGCTGGCATGCGCCGCTCGACTCGATCGGCCAGGGCGCCACCACGAGAGCCGCAGCCGAAGGGGCCGTCGCGTGAACGCGGCGCTTCCGCCCATCCTCGAAGGCGCGGGGCTGTCCAAGCACTTCGCCGGACGGCGCCGCCTGTTCGGATCGCCGAGCGTGGTCAGGGCGGTCGACGACGTATCGCTGCGGGTCGAACGCGGCGAGACCCTGGCCCTGGTGGGCGAGTCCGGTTCCGGCAAATCGACCCTGGGCCGCCTGCTGCTCGACCTCATGGCGCCCACGGTCGGTGACGTGCTCTACGAAGGCCGCAACATCGCGTCCCTGCCCAGGGCGGAAGCCCGGACGCTGCGGCGCGACCTCGGCATGGTCTTCCAGGATCCCTTCGCGTCGTTGAACCCGCGCATGAGCGTCGCCGACATCGTGGGCGAGCCGATCTGGCTCCACGAGGGTCTGTCGCGGTCCGACCGCAAGGCCAAGGCGGCCGACCTGCTCCGCACCATGGGGCTGCGGGCAGAGCACGGCACCCGCTTCCCGCACGAGTTCTCGGGCGGACAGCGGCAGCGGATCGGCATCGCGCGGGCGCTCGCCTCCTCGCCGAAGCTCCTGCTCGGCGACGAGCCCGTTTCGGCCCTCGACGTCTCTGTCCAGGCCCAGATCGTCAACCTGCTCGAAGACTTGAAGACCCGGTTCGGCCTCACCCTCGTGGTGGTGGCGCATGGCCTCGCCGTGATCCGCCACATGAGCGACCGGGTGGCCGTGATGTATCTCGGTCAGATCGTCGAACTGGCGCCCGTCGACGCCCTGTTCGAGGAGCCGCTCCATCCCTACAGCCAGGCGCTGCTGTCCTCGGTTCCGGTGCCGAGCCCGCGGGCGAGGCGCGAGCGGGCCCCCATCGACGGCGATATTCCGAGCGCCGCGCGCCCGCCGCCGGGCTGCCGGTTCCATACGCGATGTCCGCACGGCCGGCCGCTTTGCCGTGAAACGCGACCGCCCTTGGAAGCCGCGCCGGGCGGACGCTCGGTTGCGTGCCATTTCTGGCGCGAGATCGCAGGAGCCGGTGCCGGAACGATCGTGACGCCGCCCGCCTCGGCGGCGTTTGCCCGGCGCCTCGCGCTGTTCGAGGCCAAGTCGCAGCAGGTCGAAGCCGCGGATGCGGCCAACGCCGCGGATGCGGCCAACGCCGCGGATGCGGCCAACGCCGTGAGTGCGGCCAACATCACCTGAGCGGAGGACCATGCCCATGAAGCGGATCGGGATCACGTTGGCGGCGATGTGCTGGTTCGGCACCGGGGCGGCTTCGGCCGCGAGCAGCCTCAAGGTCGGCCTGCAGGACGACCCCGACTTCCTCGATCCGGCCCGCGCGCGCTCCTACACGAGCCGCATCGTCTTCGCGTCGCTGTGCGACAAGCTGATCGATACGACGCCGGACCTCAAGTTCATCCCTCAACTGGCCCTGTCTTGGACCTGGAGCCCGGACAGCAAGGTCCTGACCCTGAAGCTGCGCTCCGGCGTCACCTTCCACGACGGCGAGCCCTTCGACGCCGAAGCCGTGAAGTTCAACCTCGACCGCGACCGCACGCTGCCCGAGTCCCTGCGCAAGAGCGAGGTCGCCTCGATCGACCACGTCGACGTCGTCGACCCCGAGACCGTGAACCTCGTGCTCAAGCAGCCCGATGCCGCCCTGGTGGCACAACTCAGCGATCGCGCCGGCATGATGCTGGCGCCCAAGGCCTCGGCCACCGGCAATGTCACGGCCAGCCCGGTCTGTTCGGGGCCCTACAGGTTCACCGAGCGGGTCGCCCAGGATCGCATCGTGCTGGACAGATATTCGAACTACTGGAACGCTGGCGCCTATCACTTCGATCGCGTCACCTTCATGCCGATCCCCGACACGACGGTACGGCTCGCCAACCTTCAAAGCGGCGGCCTCGACCTGATCGAGCGCATGGCCGCCACCGACGTGAAGGCGGCCCAGGCCGATCCGAAGCTCCAGGTGCTGTCGGTGCCGGGCCTCGGTTTCATGACGCTCGAGTTCAACGTCACGGGGGACAACGCCAAGACCCCGATAGGCCAGGACAAACGCGTGCGCCAGGCCTTCGACCTCGCCATCGACCGCGACGCCTTGAACCAGGCCGTCTACGAGGGCCGCTACACGCCTGGCGCTCAGCCCTTCGCGCCCGCCAGCCCCTACCATCTCGACGAGCCGCTACCCGGCCGCGACGTCGACAAGGCAAAGGCGCTGCTCAAGGCCGCGGGCGTGACGGCGCCCGTGACCGTCAAGATGACGGTGCCGAACGACCCCGTCACCCAGCAACTCGGGCAGGTGATCCAGGCCATGACGGCGGAAGCCGGCTTCGACCTGCAACTCGTGGCCACGGAATTTGCCACGCTGCTGTCGCAAAATGGGTCCGGCAACTTCCAGACCACGATGGTGGCCTGGTCGGGCCGGGTCGATCCCGACGGCAACATCCACCAGTTCGTCACGTGCAAGGGCGGGCTGAACGACATGAAGTATTGCAATCCGGAGGTCGACGCCCTGCTCGACGGCGCCCGCGGCATCACCGACCCGGCCGAGCGCAAGGCGAAATACGCCGCCGCCATGAAGCTCGTCGAGGCCGACAAGCCGATCACCTATCTGGATTTCGAGCCGCGCATCTTCGGTGCTGCCAGGACGCTGCACGGCTTCGTACCGCATCCCGACGGCATGATCCGGCTCGAGAACGTGACGCTGGACCGATGAGCGCCCTCCGCGCGCCACCTTCTCCCGCACGCGGGAGAAGGGCGAACACCCCGGGCGAGGATCGCCTCCCGTGCTGAATTTCATCGGCCGGCGCCTGCTGCTCGCGGTTCCGACGCTGGTGCTCGTGTCGGTGTTCACCTTCTCGCTGCAGAAGCTGCTGCCGGGCGATCCCGTGCTGACGCTGGCGGGCGAGGAACGGAGCCCGGAGATCCTGCAGTTCCTGCGCCACAAGTACCATCTCGACGAACCCGTGCCGGTGCAATATGCCCGCTGGATCGGCGGCGTGCTGCACGGCGACCTCGGCTTCTCGCTGAAGACCGACCAGCCGGTCACGCAGCTCATCGCCAGCAAGCTCCCGGTCACCATCGAACTCGCCATCTTCGCCATGCTGATCGCCTTCGCGATCGGCATCCCGGCCGGCGTGGCGGCGGCGGTGCGCAAGGGCACCGCCATCGACCTCGGGGCCAATGTGGCGGCGCTCTCGGGCATCTCCGTGCCGCCGTTCTGGCTCGGCGTGCTGATGATCCTGCTCTTCGCCGTGAAGTTGCACTGGCTGCCGGCCTCGGGCTTCGTGCCGCTCCGCGACGATCCCGCGCAGAACCTGCGCACCATGATGATGCCCTCGCTCGTCATCGGCGCGGCGCTGGCGGCCTCGCTGATGCGCCACACGCGCGGCGCCATGCTGGCGGTGCTCGGGGCCGACTACATCCGCACGGCCCGGGCCAAGGGGCTGCTGGCGCCTGCCGTCATCCTGAAGCACGCCTTCCGCAACGCGCTGGTGCCGATCGTCACCCTGACGACGCTGCTGTTCGGCGAACTGATCGGCGGCGCCGTGCTGACCGAGCAGGTCTTCACGATCCCGGGTTTCGGCAAGCTCATCGTGGACGCCGTCTTCACGCGCGACTACGCCGTGGTGCAGGGCGTGGTGCTCTGCGTGGCCTGCGCCTTCGTGCTTCTCAACCTTCTGGCCGACGTGCTCTACGTGCTGATCAACCCGCGCCTGAGGGTCGGCGGGTGACGGCCGTCGTGCTCGAGCCCGCCGCAGTCGCGAAGCGCGCGCCCAACCGCGCCATGGCGGCCTTCCTGCGCAACCGCGCCGCGGTGGTGGGGGCCGTGGTGGTGGTGGTGTTCGTCGCCGCGGCCGTGCTGGCGCCGCTCATCGCGCCCTTCGACCCCTTGAAGACCAACTTCCTCCTGGTCCGCAAGGCGCCCTCGGCCGCCCACTGGCTTGGCACCGACGACCTCGGGCGGGATATCCTGTCCCGCTTGATCTTCGGCGCTCGGGCGTCGCTGCTGGCGGGCTGCATCTCGGTGTCGATCGCCTTGGCGCTCGGCCTGCCCATCGGGCTCGTGGCGGGCTATTTCGGCGGCTGGATCGATGCCGTGCTGTCGCGCGTCGTCGAGGCGCTGCTGTCCTGCCCGTTCCTGGTCCTGGCCATCGCGCTCGGCGCCTTCCTGGGCCCGAGCCTCGGCAACGCCATGATCGCCATCGGTCTCTCGGCCATGCCGATCTTCGCCCGGCTCACCCGCGGCCAGGTGCTGGCCGTGAAGGCCGAAGACTATATCGAGGGTGCCCGTGCCATCGGCCTGCCGGACCGCTGGATCATCCTGCGCTACGTGCTGCCCAACGCGCTCTCCCCCATCGTGGTCCAGGCCACGCTGGCGATCGCCGGCGCCATCATCGCCGAGGCGAGCTTGAGCTTCCTCGGGCTAGGCCAGCAGCCGCCGGCCCCCTCCTGGGGCTCCATGCTCAACACCGCCAAGAACTTCCTCGAACAGGCGCCCTGGATGTCGATCTCGCCCGGGGTCGCCATCTTCCTCGCCGTGCTGGGCTTCAACCTCCTCGGCGACGGCCTGCGCGACGCGCTCGACCCGCGCGAGGCATGATCCGATCCGACATGACGCTTCGAGCGGTCCCGTCCCGACTGCCCCCTACCGCCTGAGAGGCGTTGGGGGGCGGCCGCGGGCAGAAACTGTCCCACATCGACCGCGACCGTATCGTCTTCGCTACCCATTCCGAGACCTCCCGTGATGTCAGACCCATGAGCAACATCAACCCCGGCCGTTTCACCACCCGCCCCGAGATCCAGGGCACCTTCGGGGTCGTGGCCTCGACCCACTGGATCGCGACCGCGGTCGGCATGTCGATCCTGGAACGGGGCGGCAATGCCTTCGATGCCGGCTGCGCCACCGCCTTCACGCTGCAGGTCGTCGAACCGCATCTCAACGGCCCCGGCGGCGACGCGCCCATCATCCTGCACGCCGCCGGCAGGGAGGATGCGGAGGTCATCTGCGGCCAGGGCCCGGCGCCGGCCGGCCTCACGATCGCGCATTGCCGCGCGCTCGGCCTCGATCTCATCCCGGGCACCGGCCTGCTGGCGGCCTGCATCCCGGGCACGTTCGACGCGCTGATGGTGCTGCTGCTGCGGCATGGCACGATGGCGGTGCGCGACGTGCTGGCGCCGGCGATCTTCTACGCGCGCCACGGCCATCCGCTGGTGGAGCGCACCTCGGCCACGATCGGCACCGTGGCGGACCTCTTCCGCACCCATTGGCCGACGTCGGCGGCCGTCTACCTGCCGGGCGGCGACGTCCCGGTCCCCGGCACGCTGTTCTCCAACCCGGCGCTGGCCGACACGTTCGAGCGCATCTGCCGCGAGGCCGAAGCCGCCGGCGACCGCGAGCGCGGGATTGCGGCGGCGCGCCGCGCCTGGAGCCAGGGCTTCGTGGCCGAGGCCGTGGACCGGTTCTGCCGGACGCAAGACGTCATGGACGTATCGGGACGGGCCAACCGGGGCGTGCTGACCGGGCAGGACATGGCGGGCTGGCAGGCCGGCGTGGAAGCACCGGTCGGGCTCGACTACGGCCGCTACCGCGTGCTCAAGGCGGGGCCGTGGTCGCAGGGGCCGGTGGCGCTTCAGCAACTGGCGCTGCTCGAGGGCTTCGACCTCGACCGGATGGACGTGACGGGGCCGGACTTCATCCACCTCGTGGTCGAGGCCTCGAAGCTCGCCTTCGCGGACCGTGAGGCCTTTTACGGGGATCCCGACTGGGTCGGCGTGCCGCTCGAGACGCTGCTGTCCGAGTCCTACAACGCCGGGCGCCGCGCGCTCATCGGCAACCGGGCCTCGGCCGAGCTTCGGCCCGGCACCATCGCGGGCTACGGTTCCGCCGTGGATGCGCGCGCCACGGACGAGAGCCGGGTCGCCGTGGGGTCCTCGGGCGCCGGCGAGCCCACGGTCGGGCGGCTCGGCACCACCAAGGGCGATACGGTCCATTTCGACATCATAGACCGCGACGGCAACATGGTGGCGGCGACGCCTTCGGGCGGCTGGCTGCAGTCCTCGCCCGTGATCCCGAGCCTAGGCTTCGGGCTCGGCACGCGGGCCCAGATGTTCTGGCTCGACGAGGGCCGCCCCGCCAGTCTCGCGCCCGGGCGACGGCCCCGCACCACGCTGTCGCCGACGCTGGCCCTGCGCGACGGCAAACCCTATCTCGCCTGGGGCACGCCGGGCGGCGACCAGCAGGACCAGTGGACCCCCCAATTCTTCCTGCGCCATGCCCATGCAGGCATGAACCTCCAGGAGAGCATCGACGCTCCGGCCTGGCACAGCGAACATTTCCCGTCGTCCTTCTGGCCGCGTCGCTCGCGGCCCAACGTGCTGGTGGTCGAGAGCCGCCTGCCCGAGGCCACGATCGCGGAACTGCGGCGGCGCGGCCATCTCGTCGAGGTCGGCGATGCCTGGTCGGAAGGGCGGCTCGTGGCGGCGGCCCTCGATGGCCCGCTCCGCCGCGCCGCCGCCAACCCCCGGGGCATGCAGGCCTATGCGGCGGGACGATAGGAACCCTGCCCCCGTGCGCGAACCGGATCGGCCGTCCAGCAACGCTCCACATGGCGTCTCATGCATAATGATGTCTTTTCATCGAGCCTCGTCTTGACTGCATCTCATTAGATTGTTGGTATCGACAATGGCATAAACACTGCTCATAGCACTGCCTTCAATGCGCCGTCCGTCACTGTATTAAGCTGTCACAGGTCTGATGTCCGGGACTTGGTCTCGAACAGGCAGCTCAGATGTCAGTAGATCCGAACGGCGGCGTTGTAGCGGTGAAGTTCATCACCTCCGTGACCTCGACGCCCACCATCGTGAATGGCGTGCAAGCGACGCAGAGCACCATCAGCTACACCTATGGCTCCGGCGTGCTGGTGTCCCCCGACGAGGTCCTGACGGCCGCTCATGTCGTGTACAGCGAGTCAGGCTCGCTGCAGAGCAACGGCTTCGTCGACGTCGGGCAGAATGCCGGCAGCCCGACCGAGACGTCGTCGATCAAGAGCATTCACGTCGATCCGTTCAGCGACTACACGACGACGGCCGGGACGGCGGTCGACTTCGCGCTCGTCCACCTCGCGACGCCGATCCTCGACCAACCCATCATGGCGCTGGGCAGCGACTTCAACGGGGGAACCGCTACGGTCACGGGTTTCCCGACATCGTCGGGCGGTCAGCAGGCGACCGCGACCGAGGCTTTCACGCCGATGAACGGCTCGGTCCTCAACGGCGCCCCGCTCGGATCGGACCCGCACGGATCGAGTGGCGGTCCGGTCTGGACCGACGTGAACGGCCGCGCGACGGTCGTCGGCGACGTGGCGAGCTACAACGGATCGACGGGCTTCTTCAAGCGCCTGACGGCAGCCGATGTCGCCCAGATCCAGGGCTGGATCAGCCAGGACGACACCGGCGCCGTCCAGGTCGCGTCGGGTCCGCCGCCTGCCGGAACGCAGGCCTCGACCGTGGCGCCGTCCGAAGCGAGCCAGGCCATGGCCGGGATGCACGATGCGCTGGCCGCGGCCGCGCCGAGCCCGCACTTCAGGCTCGATGCGCGGGAGTGCATGAGCTACCTGTCCCAGGCGATCGCGGGCGGCGCCACGACCTTCGATGACGCAGCCTGGCAGGCCGTCGACCTCATCGCCAACGGTGGCGGCGCGGCGCGTCCGTCCGAGGACATCGCTTATCTGGCAGCGGCGATCCACGGCTTCGACGGCGGCTCCGGCTACCGGCTCGCCGGCTTCCTCGACGCCCAATCCCCCGGCACGGTGACGCCCGGCAACGGTACCATGATGGCGGCCGTCTCGGGGTTCCAGGTCGGGCAGCATCTCGCGTCGTTCGTCGCGAGCCACACCGGCTGAGGCCGCGCGTTCTCGGGGCGCGGTCCTCCGACCCGTCGGGGCCACCACATTCACACACCGTGCGGCTTGCTGGATGTCGGGCGGTTCGTCCTTCTCCCGCTCGCGGGCGAAGGACGCCTTGCGCCGGACGAGGGCGCCGCCGGCATCTCCCCTCACCCGCCCGCTTCGCGGGCAGCTTCTCGTCAGAGGGGGAGAAGGGCGAACCGCGCGGCGTCGCAATACGTGAGCCCGGTAGCCCGTCGGGGGGAAGGGGGCGTGTCGATCAGGCGTGGAAGGTGAAATCCCGCTTGTTGTGGACCAGTTCGGCTTTGGACACACCGGCGATCGTGAT
This sequence comes from uncultured Lichenihabitans sp., assembly GCA_964249275.1. GTDB lineage: Bacteria > Pseudomonadota > Alphaproteobacteria > Rhizobiales > Beijerinckiaceae > Lichenihabitans. Next base: position 9,663 of record CAXUCF010000035.1, on the reverse strand, counting down.
GGTGTCGCCTGAGGTCGGGTCGGTGATGACGGCGCCGCCGGCGCCGTTGTGGGTGTTGCGCAGCACGTCGGCGAGGTTGGTGAAATCGGCCGAGGGCAGCGTGAGGGTGTCGTGGCCGGGGCCGCCCGGCTTGAAGCCCAACACCGTGTCCTGCCCGTAGCCGGGCGTGAACACGAAGCTGGTCGAGGCCTGGCCGTTGGCATTGAGCGTGTCCGCGGCAGTCGAGGCGAGCGTCTGGCCGGGCGCTTCCGCAGCGGCGGCATGCGAGCCGTCGGTGCGGTTCCGAGTCTCGGTCAGCAGAGTGCCGTCCTTCTGGTAGAGGTCGGTGAAGGACGAATAGGGACGGTTGTCGAAATAGCTGCCGCCCGCGTAATCGTAGCTGACGGTGCCGTCGCCGTGGTCCGTGTAGGTGCTGCGGTAGATCACGCCGCCGTCGGCCCCGAAGAAGGTCTGGCCCTTGAAGGCGTTGGTGGCGGGGTCGTAGCTGTCCTGTTTCGCCACGAAGGGCCTGTCCGCGATGCCGGCCGTGAGGTCGAAATGCGAGTCGGTCCCGGCCGTGCCGCCAGCGCCGTCCGTCAGGGCCGTGAAGATGAAGCTCTGCGTCGTGGCCCCGACGGCATCGGTGAAGGCGAAGCTGCCGTCGGCGTTGAGCGAGGCCGCCCCGAGATCCTGGCGCTGACCGTCGATCAGGGCCGACACGTCGATCCCGGTGACGCCCGCCGTGCTGGTCGCCCGGCCCGTGATCGTGAAGGCACCGTTCCGGTAGGTGACGACCGGGTCGACCGAGATCGCGTCCGTGACGGGTTGGTTCGACTGACCGCCGGTCGGCTGGTTTCCGGTCGGCTGACCGCCGCTGGGCTGACCGCCGCTGGGCTGACCGCCGCTGGGCTGACCGCCGCTGGGCTGACCGCCGGTCGGCTGCCCCCCGCTGGGCTGTCCGGTCGGCGTGGCGGCCGCGGTGGTGTCGGTCACCGTCACGGCGGTGTTGGCGGCCGCGTTCGACAGATTGTCGGTGTCGCTCAGGGCGAAGCTCGTCTGGGAGGTCGTGCCGGGCGTGCCCTGGGCGGGGGTGAAGCTGATGGATTGCAGCTGGGCGTTCACGGCCGCCGTGGAGCCGGTCAGCGTGAACACGTTGCCGTTCCCCGTCCCGGCCCCGGTCAGCGTGCCTGCGCCGTTCTGGGTGATGGTGAGCGTCTCGGTCGGGTTGCCGGCATTGTTGTCCGATACCTGCACGCCGGTGAAGGGCGAGACGGGCGTCGTGCCGGTCGTGCTCGGGTTCGGCGCGGTGTTCGACAACGTCGGCGCCACATAGAGCGTGTCCGTGACCGTCGCGCTGCCCGTGTTGCCGGCACTGTCCTGGGCGGTCGCCACGATGACGTTCTGCCCCTGATTGGGCAGTGTGACCTGAGCCGTAAACGACCCGTCGCTTCCCACGGTGACGGGCGAGGAAGTGACGAGCGCCACGCCGTTGTCGGTCAGCGTCACACTCTGGCCCGCAACCGCCGCGGCACCGCCCGACGTCACGGTGCCGGTGATGGTCTGGCTGGCCTGCGTACTCTGCTCGGCCGGGCTGGTGATCTGGACCGTGGGCGCGACCGTATCGATCGAAAAACTGTCCGCAGTGGAGGGCTGCGACGTGTTGCCGACCGGGTCGGTCTGCGTAGCCGTCACTTGATAAGTGCCGTCGACGAGCGGGTTCGGCGGGGTGACGCTGAACGTGCCGTCGTTGCCGACCGTCGTGGTGCCCGACGTCACCTGTTTGTTCGGCCCCGTGATGGTGAGAGTGATCGTGTCTCCCGCGACACCCGTGCCGGCGATGGCGGGATCGTTGTTGTTGGTCACGATGCCGTTGGCCGGCGTGGTCACGGTCGGCACATCGCCGGTCTGGATATTGTCGCCGCCCGGGTTCTTGACGAAAACCTCGTCCGGCGCGTTGGCGCCGGTCTGATAGTACGGGATGTCGGCGAAGGTGTTTTGCGCGACGACGCTCTGTGGGTTGGGCTGAGTCGCCGGCGCGGTCGACTGGTCGCCGAGGAAATACAGGTTGCCGATCCCGGTTCCGAAGCTATTGCCCTGCACGGCCGGGGCCGCCGTCCCTGAAGTGGCGCCCTGTCCGGAGCCGGTCGTATCGGCGTCGACCTCGATCGCTACGTCGAAATTGCTGATTTTATTGCCAGAGATCGTACCTCCTCCGGTACCGTCCGAATATTGGATGCCATCGGTGTAATTAGGTGCAGACGTGGGTTTCCCCGTAGCACCTGCTCCTACGATCGTGTTGTTGGTCACCGAGACATTGTTCTGAGCGCGAGTCCCATTGTAGTCGAAGATGCCCGTCGTAAACTTCCCCGTAAGCGTGATGGTATTACTGTCGATGGTGAGATTGTTCCCATCTTCCTGGATGATTCCGCTGGCGTCGTATTGTCCATCATCACCTGTGAGGCCGACATTCTGGATCGTATTGCCAGACACCGTTCCAGACGTGCCGATCGCCTCGATCCCGTTCTGTCCCTGAACCGCGTCCGTGACGCCGGTGATCGTATTGCCGGTGATCGTCACTGCGGCGTTGCGGGCGGTGATGCCGTTCTTCTGGAAATTCGAGACGGTCGAATTCTCGACGGTGAACGTGTTTGTGGCCTTGTCCTGCGAATTCGTCGCGTAGACCGCGAGCCCGCGCTGGTCGCCGAAGCTGGCATCCGGTTCGCGCACATTCTTGACCGTCACGCCATCGAGGACCGTGCCGGTGGCGTTCACGGCCGAGATGCCGACCTCGCTCGCGCCGGAGTCCGCAAGATTGGCGCCTTGAATGTTGCCATCCACGATCAGGCCGGTGACGTGGACCCCATTCGTGTCGTTCAGCGCCAGGACGCTGGCGAAACTGCTGCCGCTAGGCGATGTCGCATTATCGGCCAGCGGAGCATTGCTCGGCGCCTGGAGCACCGCGCCGTTGACTCCCTTGATGGTCAGGTTGGTGAGAGCGTCGTTGACGGTAGCCTTGGTGGGGTCGACAGTCACCTGTTCGATGAAGGATCCCTTGCTTCCGTCGGCGACGATCGTCTTGCCCGAACCGGCTTGGCTTCCCGCGTAATCGACCGCGGCCTGGATGGTATTGAAGGTTCCGAGAGTTCGACCGGTCGAATCCTCAACGGCAACAGGCCCGGCGGGCTGCCCAGCTGCGCCGATCTTGGTGCCGAGCACCCCGATCCGCCCGCCCAGGAGCTTGCTGTCGTCGATGCGGATGACGGAATGCGAAACGTCGGACATGACTCACTCCCTGTAGTTTTTTCACCTTGGAATTGAGGATTCCGAATCACAGGTAGAGAGTCAAGGGCTTTGTTAACGGTTTGTTAATGTTGCGCCAGAAAGGGTTAACGCGATGTGCATCGCCGTCTCGCAACGTTCGGCAGCCGGCGCTTCCGGAGATCCCATGTGAGTGGGTTCCGCGGTCGCAGTGGGCCTGCAACAGCCGGGCATTCGCGGCCGGGGGGCGGCGGCGCGATCGCATAGTGCCGGCGGGTGAACGTGAATGTCGTTGTCCCCCGCCAGCCGTGCAGCGATAGTCCCCTCCGATGAGCCGGTCAGCGAAGGTCGGGCAGCGGGAATGAGATACTCACGGCGCGAGCGGCTCGACGCGTTCCGGCCGGACGGCAGGCGTGCCGCCTACATCAACGACAGGCTGGCCCGGAAGCTGGCCTACAGCATCGCCGAGATCGCGCGCGCTTGCCGCGGGGCGGTGGCGTTCGACGAAGGCGCGGTGGAGCGGACCTGCGCCGCGATCGCCCGGACCGGGGCAGTGTCGACGGCCGTCTACACGCGATATTTCGACCTGCTCGGCGCCGCGCGCCGGCAGGAGGTGCGGGAACTCGAGCGCCTGTTCGACGGGCTCACGAGCCTTCGGCTCGACGCTCGACCCTTCCACGTGGTACGCTGGGGCGACGCAGGGTTGGACGCCGAAGTGGCGCAGACTTACCTGCGCTTCGTCAATATCGAGCCCGGAAGCCGAGTCGTCTTCGTCGAGGTCGACGCAGCGACCTTCGACCAGACCTGCGAGCTGGTCGGGCGCGCCTTCTCGGTGCTGGCCTCCGCGGCGCCGGAGATCGAGAGCGAAGTGAAGACGCTGGTCCGCGAGCTCGTCCTCGTCTCGGCCCGCCCGGGCGACGGCTTGGCTTTCGACGGGGCGACCTCGTTCTTCTGCTGGGGCGCGTTGTTCCTCAACGCTGACCGGCACCAGTCGCTGGTCGATATGATCGACGGGCTGTCGCACGAGAGCGCGCACGCCCACCTCTTCGGCGTCTCGCTCGGCGACGCTCTGGTGCAGAACCCTCCCGATGAGCGCCATCCCTCGCCGCTGCGCGCCGAGCCCCGCCCGTTGGACGGGATCTATCACGCGGCCTATGTGTCGGCCCGCATGCATTACGCCCACAGCCGCCTGCTGGGAGCCGGGGTATTGTCGGCGGGCGATGCCGCGCAGGCGGAGGAGGCCCGCGAGATCGGGCGACGCGCCTTCTGGGACGGGCTCGCGACCCTCGATGCCCATGCGCGCCTGACCCCGCTGGGGGCGCGCGTCCTCGCCGGCGCCCGAGCCTATATGGCCGGAGCGCGGTGAATGCGGGCGAGTGGGTCGGAACGGGTATGGAGCTCGTGTTCGACCCGGAAGCCGGGATGAGGCCCGCGCAGCGTCATCTCGACAAGTGACACCCAGATCCCAAGTTGGTATGGCGCACCATGCCTGCCCAACATGATCGCCGTGCCGCCGTCACGGAGCCGCTGCTCCGGCGTGTCCACGACCGGGATGCTACGGTCCGCCATGCCGGCGCCCGCGCCAAGACGGGTTTCCGCGGCAGCTGTCCGGCGGCGCGGCATGGTTGAGGACGTGATCGACGGTCTGCGCCGGCGCCTGGCGGAGGTCGAAGCCGAGAACGCGCGGCTGCAGCGCGACGCAACAACGGCCGGCACGGCGCGCGACGCGGCCCGCATCGTCGAGGAGATCACGGGGACCCACAACGGCACCGACCCTTTCGCGGCCGCCGTGCGGGCTACCCGCATGCCCATGGTGATCTCCAATCCCCGGCTGCCCGACAACCCGATCGTCTTCGTCAACGACGCCTTCTGCCGGCTCTGCGGCTACCCGAGGGACGAGATCGTCGGCCGCAACTGCCGCTTCCTGCAAGGGCCCGAGACCGACCGCGCCACCGTGGCGCGGATCAGGGCCGCGGTCCAGGCCGCCGAGGCCATCAGGATCGACCTCCTCAACTATCGCAGGAACGGCGAGAGCTTCTGGAACCGGCTGCTGATGGCCCCGGTGCGCGATGCCCAGGGCGACCTCGCCTATTTCTTCGCGAGCCAGGTCGACGTGACGATCGAGCGCGAGAAGCTGCACGGGCTGGAAAGCCACAACGCGGCCCTCATGGCGGAAGTCGCGAGCCAGTTGCACGCCCAGCAGGACAGCGAGGCACGCCTGCGCTTCGCCACCGAGGCCGGGCGGCTCGGCATCTGGGAACTCGACCTCGTCACCGGGGAGTTGAGCGCCTCGGCGGTCTGCAAGGAGAACTTCGGTCGCGGCGCGGCCGAGCCGTTCACCCATGACGATCTGCGGGCGGCATCGCATCCCGAGGATCGCGACCGCGTGCAGCGCGCGATGGATCGGGCCATCGCGACCGGCGCCGAATACGACATCGAGGCCCACATCATACGGCCGGACGGGCGCGAGGCCTGGATCGCGCTGCGGGCCCAGGTCGTCAGGAGCCTGAACGGCACGCCCCTGCGGATGGCCGGCATCTCGTTCGACACGACCGAGCGCCGCACCGCAGAGCTGAAGCTTGCGCTGAGTGAGGAATCGCTGCGCCTGTCCAACGAGGCCGCGGAGATCGGCACCTGGGACCTCGATCTCACCACGGAGGTGCTCGACTGGTCCGATCGCACCAAGGCCATGTTCGGCATCTCGCCCGACGTGCCCTGCAGCATGGACGACTTCTACGCGGGCCTGCACCCGGACGACCGGGACCGGGCCGGCGCAGCCTTCGCGGCCGCCATCGACCCGAACCGCCGCGCCGTCTACGACGTCGAGTACCGGACGGTGGGGAAGGAGGACGGCCTCGTCCGCTGGGTCGCGGCCAAGGGGCGAGGACTGTTTCACGATGACGGCCGGTGCCTCCGGGCCATCGGGACGACGATCGACATCACCGAGCGCAAGCGCGCCGAGGAACGGCAGATCGCTCTGCTGCGGCTGGGCGACGCTCTCCGCGACCTGGAAGACCCTGCCGAGATGGCCTTCGCGGCCGCCGAGGTGCTCGGAACGACCTTGCGGGCCAGCCGAGCCGGCTATGGACTCTACGAAGCCGAGAGCGACCTGTTCGTCATAGACCGGGACTGGAAGGCGCCGGGCATCGAGAGCGTCGCCGGCCGACATCGCCTCGGCGATTTCGGCATCGCCGTCGACCAACTCGCGCGGGGGGAACCGATATCCGTGGCGGACGCGGCGGCCGACCCTCGCACGCGCAACCATGCCGAAGCCTTGGTCGACCTGTCGGCGCGGGCGGTCGTGAACATGCCCGTGCTGGAGGGTGGCCGGCTCGTCGCTCTGTTCTTCATCACTCAGCGGTCGGCGCGGAACTGGTCTGCCGCCGAGGTCGACTTCATTCGCGATGTCGCCGACCGGACCCGGGCTGCCGTCCAGCGGCGCAAGGCCGAGGCGGAGTTACGCACCTTGAACGCGACGCTCGAACGCAAGGTCGAGGAACGCACGCGGGAACGCGACAGGGTCTGGCGCAACGCGCAGGACATGATCGTCGTCATCGACGCGCAGGGGACCTTTCGCGAGGTGAATCCCGCGGTCGCCAAGGTCTTGGGCTGGACGCCGGACGACATGATCGGGCGCACCGTGTTCGACTTCATCCTCGACGAAGACCTGCCGTCGGCCGAGGCGGCGCTCGACCATGCCAAGCGGGAAGAGCTGCCGACGTACCTCAACCGGTACCGCCACAAGGACGGCTCGACCCGTTGGATCGCCTGGGTCGCGACCCCCGAGAACGACCTCATCTACGCCTATGGGCGGGATGTCTCGGCGGAGCGGGAGCAGGCCGAGGCGCTGGAGCGCTCGCGGGCCGGCCTGCGGGCGATCTTCGAGACCCGCCATACGCTCAAAGGGCTGCTCGACACCGAAGGCCGCGTCCTGGATGCCAACAGCGTCGCCCTGGAGGTCATCGAGGCCAAGCTCGAAGACGTGGTCGGCAAGCCTTTGTGGGACACGCCCTGGTTCACGGCGACGCCGGGCATGCCCGAAGCGGTGCGCGACGGTATCGCGGCGGCCGGGCAGGGCACGATCGTGCGGCAGGAGATCTCCATCCACGTGGCGGCGGGCCTCAGGTCCTACGATCTTTCCTTGAGCCCGATCCGGGACCGCAGCGACAAGGTGATCGCGCTCGTCCCCGAGGCCGTCGACATCACGGAACGACGGCGGGCCGAAGAGCAGCTCCGCCAGGCGCAGAAGATGGAGGCCGTGGGCCAGCTGACGGGCGGGCTCGCCCACGACTTCAACAACCTGCTCACGGGCATCTCGGGCAGCCTGGACCTTCTGGGCACGCGGGTCGCGCAGGGCCGGATCAACGACCTCGAGCGATACATCATCGCGGCCCAGGGGGCATCGAAGCGTGCCGCGGCCCTGACCCACCGGCTCCTGGCCTTCTCGCGCCGGCAGACGCTCGACCCCAAGCCCACCGACGTGGCCAAGCTCGTCATCGACATGGCCGACCTGATCCGCCGCACGGTCGGCCCGGAGATCACGGTCGAGACCGTCAACATGACGGGACTGTGGATCGCGCTGGTGGACCCGAACCAGCTCGAGAACGCGCTGCTCAACCTGTGCATCAACGCCCGGGACGCCATGCCGGACGGCGGGCGCATCACTATCGAGACCGGCAACCGGTGGATGGACGACCGGGCCGCACGCCAGCGTGACGTGGAACCCGGGCAATATCTCTCGCTCTGCGTCTCCGACACCGGCACCGGGATGACGCCCGAGGTAATCGCGCGGGCTTTCGACCCGTTTTTCACGACGAAGCCGCTCGGCCAGGGAACGGGGCTCGGCCTGTCCATGATCTATGGCTTCGCGCGCCAATCGGGCGGGCAGGTGCAGATCTACTCCGAAATCGGCGAGGGCACGATGATGTGCATCTACCTCCCGCGCCACTACGGCCCCGACGAGGCCGCGGATGTGCCGGCCGCGCGACCGGACGCCGCCCGCGCCGAGCACGGGGAGGCGGTGCTGGTGGTCGACGACGAGCCGACCGTGCGGATGCTGGTCGGCGACGTACTGGCGGATCTCGGCTACTCCGCCATCGAGGCCGAGGACGGGCCGTCGGGCCTCAAGGTGCTGCGTGGCGGCGCCCGCATCGACCTCCTGGTCACCGATGTCGGGCTGCCGGGCGGCATGAACGGGCGCCAGATGGCGGATGCCGCGCGGGAGCTGCGGCCGGGCCTCAAGGTGTTGTTTATCACCGGCTATGCCGAGAATGCCGTGGTGGGCAATGGCCACCTCGACCCGGGCATGGCGGTGATGACCAAGCCCTTCGCCATGGATGACCTGGCCCGCAAGATCCGCGAGCTGATCGCCCGTTGACAAGAGCCGAATGGGAGGGGGAGAGACCCCGAGCCTGACCTCGGCACCCGACCCGGATCGAACGGTCGCGGAGGCTGGGTTGCTTCGCTCCGCTCGCGAGGGCGGATCCCGAAGCTTCCGGTGACCGACCGCACCGTGCCGGACTGCCGCGACCGGGCCGCCTCGATGCCCAGGCGGATTCCGCGTGCCTCCGAACACGTCGATCGGCTATAGGCAGGACGAGATAGCAGCAGTTCGCGGCGGGCGGGAGCGTGCGGATGGGGCGGACAACCAGCAAGACCACGGCCGGATCGATTGCTTCGGGCCTGCCGGCCGGGGCACCGCCCACCCCGCGGGCCGGGAACGGCAACGGTCATGCGGCCGACCCGGCCGCGGGCGGGTTGGTGCTGCCGGGCGAAACCAGTGCTTCGCTCGACCCGACCGAACTCCTCGATGCCCTCGAGGCCATGCGGCTCGGCGACTTCTCGGTCAGGCTGCCCAGACATTTCGCCGGCCTGGCCGGCAAGATCGCGGACGCCTTCAACGACATCGTCGGGGCCAACGAGCGGATGGCCCAGCAGCTCGAGACGGTCGGCCAGGTGGTGGGCCGGGACGGCAAGACCCGCACGCGCGTGCGGTTGGGAGCTTCGAAGGGCGCCTGGGCCGACATGGAGAGCTCGGTCAACACGCTCATCGACGACCTGCTGTGGCCCACCACTGCTGTGACCCGCACCATCACGGCCGTGGCCAAAGGAGACCTCCAGCAGACGGTGCCGCTCGACGTGGAAGGACGGCCCCTCAAGGGCGAGTTCCTGCGGTCGGCCACGATCGTCAACGGCATGATCAAGCAGCTCTCCGTCTTCACCTCCGAGGTGACGCGCGTGGCGCGCGAGGTCGGCACCGACGGCAAGCTCGGCGGCCAGGCGCAGGTCAGCGAAGTCACGGGCGTGTGGAAGGACTTGACCGAGAGCGTCAATTCCATGGCCTCGAACCTCACCGCTCAGGTCCGCAACATCGCGGACGTGACGATCGCGGTCGCCAACGGCGACCTGTCGAAGAAGATCACGGTC
>CAXUCF010000034.1:20436-24635 GCA_964249275.1 uncultured Lichenihabitans sp. | reverse complement strand
GCCCCCGGCGTAGTGGAGTTCCAAGCAATCGTGCGGAGCCTGTCCGACGTCGATGGTGCGCAGGCCCACGAAGCGGCCGATGCCGTGGTCGACGTGGACCACGAAGTCGCCCGGTGCCAACGACGCGATCTCCTGCAGGAAATCGGTCGCGCGACGCGTCTTCTTGCGGGCCCGCACCAGGCGATCGCCCAGGATGTCCTGCTCGCCGATCACGGCAAGGTCGCCGGCCGAGAAACCCCGCTCCAGGCCCAGCACGGCGAGCGCCACGGTGCCGGGCGGCAGACCCAGCGCCTGGCCGAGAGAGCCGACGGGCTCCGCCTTCTTCAGCCCATGCTCGGCCAGCACGCCGCGCAGGCGGTCGCGCGAGCCCTCGCTCCAGGCCGCCACCATCACGCGGCGACCCTGCCCCATCAACTCGCGCACGTGTTCCACGGCGGCGTCGAAGACGTTGGCGCCTTCGAGCGCGCGTTCGGGCGCGAAGGAGCGACTTGGCTGCCCGCCGCAATCGACCACGGCCGCCGGACCGGCCGCAGAGGCCTGCGCCACCGTGGCAGCGTCGTCGTTGGAGATCCGCACCACGGGCGCGTGTTCGAGCTCGAGGTCCCACTCGTCCTTCGTGACGTAGAGAGCGTCGGGCGGCAGCGGTTTGAAGCTGGCCGAGCCGGGCTGCTGCCGTCTCGCCTCGACACGCGCGTCGTGGTGGTCGGCGATGATGGCGAGCCGTTCGGCGGCGGCCTGATCGTCGAGCGGGTCGAGCAGGATCGGGCAATGACCGACATAGTCGAACAGCGTGCCGAGCTTGCCGTGGAACAAGGGCAGCCAGTGCTCCATCCCGGGATGGCGCCGTCCCTCGCTGACGGCCCCGTAGAGCGGGTCATTATGGGTGCCGCCCCCGAACGCCGCGACGTAGTTCTGCCGGAAGCGGCGGATCGCATCGGTGGTGAGTTGCACCTCGCTCATCGGGACGAGGTCGAGCGAGCGGAGCTGGCCGACCGAGCGCTGGGTTTCGGGATCGAACGAGCGGATCGACTCCAGCGTATGGCCGAAGAAATCGAGCCTGACAGGCAGCGGCTGGCCCGGCGCGAACAGGTCGACGATGCCGCCCCGCATCGCATATTCACCCGTGTCGCGCACGACGTCGGAGCGCAGGAACCCGTTGGTCTCGAGCCAGGCCGCGAGTTCGTCGGTCGACACCGAATTGCCCGGTGCGGCCGAGAAACTGTCCTTGGCCACGCTGTCGCGCGGCGGCACGCGCTGCAGGATGGCGCTGACCGTGGTCGAGAGGAGGCGCGGCTTCTCGGCCGTGGAGCGCGAGCGGGCGAGCCGCGACAAGACCGTCATGCGCCGGGCCGCGACCGCGGCATTGGGCGACACCCGGTCGTAGGGCTGGCAATCCCAGGCCGGGAAGTCGAGGATCTCGATATCGGGCGCCGCGAAGGCTACGGCGTCGCGGAACAGTTGCGCGCGCTGGCCTTCGCGCGCCACGTGGAGCAGCACGGCCGGGCGTTCCGCCCCGACGCGGGCCAGGGCGCGGGCGAGGTCGGCCACCACGAAGCCGTCGAAACCGTCCGGCACGTGGCTCAGCGTGACATGAGCGTCGCCGCCCAGCAGCTTGACGACGCGCGAGATATCGGTCAGCGGCGCGGGGGCCCTCGCGGCGATGGCGGCGACCTTGGCCTGCTGTACCACGCGTCCTGCCGCCAGCTTAACCACTCAGGCCACCCGTCGCCGTATGGAAGGCGCGGATGCGCGCCAGGAAGTCGCCATCGACGTCGGGCGGCACCGGTGCCTCGCCCGACACCCATTTGTAGAGTTCGGGATCGGGCAATTCCATCAGGGCCTCGAAGCGGTCGAGCCCGACCTCGCCCAGCGTGGCGAGTTCGGCGTCGGCGAAGCGCCCCATGATGAGGTCCATCTCGCGTGTGCCCCGATGCCAGGCCCGGAAGGCGATCCGGCGGCGGCGAACCGCGGTCTCGTCCGATATGGTCATGGGCGTGGCGCGTGCTCGCCGTGTGGAAGGGTCGGAAGACCTCGGGTATATAGCGGCGGGCTACGCGGGGTGCCAGTTCACGCGGAGACACGAGCGATGTCGTAGGGCTGCATCAAAGCCTCGGCAGGCAGGTGCCAAGCCGCGCTGATGGAGCGGATCATGTCGAGCGTGAGTAGTCTTTGCCGGCCCAGGATCTCGGAAGCGCGAGAGCGCGACCCCAAGATATGGGCCAGCTGGGCCTGGGTGCGGCCCAGGTGCTCGATGGCGAAGTGCAGCACGTCGACCGGATCGGCGACGGGCACGACGTGCCGTTTCGCCTCATAGGCCTCGATGAGGGTTGCGAGGACGTCGAACCGGTCGCCTTCCGGCGTCCCAGGTTCGGGCTCGTGCTCGAAATAAGGCTCGATCTGTTCGAGAGCCCAGGTGTAATCCGCGTCCGTGTGGAGCGCGCGAACATCCATCATGACACTGTCTCCGGATCGATGCGGTCGTAAGCCTCATGCGTCCCGACGAATTTGATCAGCACGCGTTCAAACTTGTAGGCAACGTGGACGATGAGGCGATACTTGTTGCCTCCGATGTCGAAGATTACGCGATGGTCGCCGACGAAATCGACCGTCGTTCCGAACGTCGCCTTGATGTCCGCTGTGCCAGCCCACTTGGCGTGCGCGACGATCCGATACCACGCCGCAAGCGGCACCTGCGCCCGCGGATGTTCAAGCCAGAACTCGCGCAACCTCCGCTTGGCGATGATCTGCATGGCGGATCTTACGGCACAGCCAGCGCCCGTGACAAGAAGAATGTTCCCGCTTTGGGAACTTGGGAGCCTATGCTAGTCCGTGGCGTCCGCCTAGCGTAGAAAAGGTTGCCGAGGGTTACCGCATCTCACATCCGATCGCCATGCGTCCGGCCGAACTCAACCCGCTCTTCGTCGAAGCCACCAGGCTGCGTGGCGTCGGCCCCAAAGTCGCGGCGGCGCTCGACCGGCTGCTCGGCGCGCCGGGCCGGCCCGCCAGGGTCGTGGATCTCGTGTTCCACCTGCCTGTGGCGGTCATCGACCGCTCGACCCGCGCCAAGATCCGCGACGCCCCGCGCGACCAGGTCGTGACGCTCGAAGGCCGCGTGCGCGAGCACCTCGCACCGTCATCCGTCAAGGCGCCCTTCAAGGCCGTGATCGAGGACGAGACGGGCGACTGCACGCTCGTGTTCTTTCGCAACAACGCGAGCTGGATCGAGAAGGCGCTGCCGATCGGCAGTATGCGCTTCGTGTCGGGACGCCTCGAGATCTGGGACGGCCGCCTGCAGATGGTGCATCCCGACCGCGTGGTGGACGCCGAGGGCTTCGCCACCATGCCGCTGATCGAGCCCGTCTATCCCTTGACCGAGGGCCTGTTCCCGCGCGTGCTCGGCAAGGCGATCGAGACCGCGCTGGAGCGCCTGCCGCCCCTGCCCGAGTGGCAGGACCCGCAGCGCTTCGTGCTACGCGGCTGGCCCGGATTCGGTGACGCGCTCCGGATCCTGCATCATCCGAAGGACGCGAGCGCCGTCGCGCCCGAGACGCCGGCCCGGCAGCGCCTCGCCTATGACGAACTTCTGGCCAGCCAACTCGCCCTGGCGCTGGTGCGCAACCGGGCGGTGGTGGACGATGGCGTCCCCCATGCGGGCGATGGCAGCATCGTGGTCCGGATCGAGGCCGCCCTCCCGTTCGCGCTGACCGGCGGGCAGCGCCAGGCGCTGGCCGACATCCGGGCCGACATGGCGTCGCCGCGGCGCATGCTGCGCCTGCTGCAGGGTGACGTCGGTTCGGGCAAGACCGTGGTGGCACTGCTGGCCGCGGCATCGGTTGTCGAGGCCGGATGCCAGGCCGCCCTCATGGCGCCGACCGAGATCCTGGCCCGCCAGCACTTCGACCGCATCGCGCCCCTGGCGGAAGCCGCGGGGCTGCGCCTGGCGGTGCTGACGGGCCGCGACCGCGCGAGCGAGCGCGCCGCCACGCTGGCCGGGCTGGCCGATGGTACGATCGACCTCGTGGTCGGCACCCACGCGCTGTTCAGCGAGGGCGTTGCCTTTAGAGATCTCGGGCTGGTGATCGTCGACGAGCAGCACCGTTTCGGGGTGGCGCAGCGCCTCACCCTGGCCGAGAAGGGCCGTGCCGCCGATCTGCTGGTCATGACCGCGACCCCGATCCCGCGCACGCTCGTGCTGACCA
>CAXUCF010000034.1:16802-20426 GCA_964249275.1 uncultured Lichenihabitans sp. | reverse complement strand
GCACCATCTGCGGCGACTTGGCCGGGTCGACCCTCGACGGGAAGCCGGCCGGCCGGCTTCCCGTCGACACGCTGGCCAAGCCCATCGACCAGATGCACGACGTCTTGGCGGCGGTGGGCCGGGCCGTGGCAGGCGGTGCCCGGGTCTATTGGGTGTGCCCGCTGGTGACGGAAAGCGAACATGCCGACCTCGTGGCGGCGGAGGACCGTTTCCGGGCCTTGCAGGAGGTCTTCGGCGACCGCGTGAGCCTGATCCACGGGCAGATGAAAGGGGCCGAGCGCGACGCCGCCATGCAGGCCTTCGCGGCCGGACGTGCGCAGGTGCTGGTCGCCACCACGGTGATCGAGGTCGGGGTCGACGTCCCCGAGGCCAACATCATGGTGATCGAGCATGCCGAGCGCTTCGGCCTGGCGCAGCTCCACCAACTCCGTGGGCGGGTCGGGCGCGGCAAGGCGAAATCGGTGTGCCTGCTGCTCTACAAGGGTCCGCTCGGCGAGGCCGCCAAGGCACGGATCGAGATCCTGCGGTCGACCGAGGACGGCTTCCGCATCGCCGACGAGGATCTCCGGCTGCGCGGTGAAGGCGAGTTGATCGGCACCCGGCAATCGGGCCTGCCGGACTTCAAGCTGGCGCTACTCGACGTGCATGCGAAACTGCTCGAAGAAGCGCGGCAGGAGGCAGCCGCCCTGGTGGCCGACGACCCGCAATTGCGGGGGCCGCGCGGACCCGCGCTGCGGATGCTGCTCTATCTCTTCGAGCGCGATGCCGCGGCCCGGCTGCTGGCCGGGGGCTGAGGGACATGGCAGTTCGTAGGAGGACGATCGATGAGGACGCGAACAGGCTCGCGTACCCGCAGTCCGGGAACGGACCGAGCTGAAGGTCCAGAGGCACGCGAGGCACATTTTAGATAAGGCTTGCCAAGCTGCACCTTTTTTGGTACGATCTGGAAATTGCAAGTTATAGATTCTGAAAGGCTGCTATCGGAAGGGAGAAAGGTACATATGTTCGATGTGAGATTTTATAAGTCGGGTGATAACAACGAAGTTGTGTTGAATTTTATAAAGTCGTTCAGTTCGGAAGACAGGCGTAAATTGGGTACAGACCTGAGGGCTGTTCAGATAGGGTTTCCTTTAGGATTACCGCTTTGCCGAAGTTTAGGTGGAGCACTTTGGGAGGTTAGAACCTCATTCAGGTCCAGGCGCGAGGTCCGTCTCCTGTTTTTTCAACAGAGCAATTCGCTGGTTGTGCTTCATGGCTTCGTCAAAAAGTCTCAGAAGATTTCACAAAAGGAATTATATTTAGCTCATAAGCGATTGAGAGAGTTCAAGTAGCGGATACAGACGAGATGGATGTTGAAAGCAACAGTGGCGGTGGTCGATCGATAGACGATCTGACAACGCTTGATCAGTGGCTTGACGAGGAGGGCATCCGAGAGGATGTCACTCTCGCCGCGGTCAAGAAAGTGATTGCGGCTCAGCTCGCCGCCCAGATGCGCGAACAAAGGATTTCCAAGTCTGAACTAGCGCGCCGAATGAACACGAGTCGTGCGCAAATCGATCGCGTTCTCAATCCGGATCAGGACGTGAACGTCGGCACGCTGTCCCGGGCCGCGACCATCGTAGGACGGAAAGTTCGGCTCGAACTGATCTGACACTAATAGCCCGCGTGCTTGAAGTACGCCTCACGGCGCCTGCCAGGGGAAGGTCCAGGTCTCGGTCAGGGCGCGGTTGCCGGCCTTGAGGAAGGCCCGGAGATCCGTGGTCTGACCGGGCGCCAGTTCCACGTCGATGGCGGCCCGGAATCCCTTGATATGGGGGTTCGGCACCAGGAAGCTCCGAATGATCCTGCCGTTGGTCGAGGTCGGCACGACCTGGACCAGCGACGGATCCGTGGCGAAATAACCGAGATCGCCGCCTGAAAAATCGATGATGAAGCGGCGCGACCCCGGGGACGCGACCTCCTTCGAGCCGAGCGCCCGCGCCTGGGTCTGATAGGTCTTCAGCACGCGGCCGCCGGGCGACAGCCGCGCCAAGGCGAGGCTCGCCGTGACGGCGTAGGCGAAGGTCACCGGCCTGCCGGCCTCGGCCGGCTCGTTGGGCACCCAGGACGCCACCACATTGTCGTTGGTCTCGTCCTGGGTCGGGAGTTCGACGAGTTCCACGCGCCCGTCCCCCCAACCGTTCTTGGGCTCGATCCAGTAGCTCGGCCTGAGCTCGTAGGCGAGGTCGAGGTCCTGGTAGTCCTCGAAGACGCGGTCGCGCTGCAGCAGGCCGAAGCCCTGGACGTTCCTGTCGAGAAACGTCGAGACCTGTGGGTTCGAAGGGTTGCGCAACGGGCGCCAGATCCACTCTCCGGTGCCCGAATGGATCAGGAGCCCGTCCGAATCGTGCAGCTCGGGCCGGAAATCGTCCGAGAAGCGGCGGTCGTTCTGGCTGGTGAAGAACATCGATGTCAGCGGTGCCAACCCGAGCTTGACCCCCTCGCGGCGCGAAAACAGCGTGGCCGACACCTCCATGACGCTTTCGGCCCCGGGATACAGGTCGAACCGGTAGGCGCCCGTGAGCGAGGCGCCGTCGAGCAGCCCGAAGATGGTCACCCGATCGGCGGCGGGACCGGGCGTCTCGATCCAGAACTCGCGGAAGAAGGGAAATTCCTCGACGGGCGACCCGGCCCCGACCGCGAGGCCCCGGGCCGAGAGCCCGAAGCGCTGCCCACGGCCGAGGAAGCGGAAATAGCTGGCGCCCAGGAAGGCCGCCACCTCGTCGAGGACCTCGGGGCGGTTCAGCGAGTAGAGCAGCCGGAACCCCGCGAAGCCGAGGTTGAGCGGCAGCGGCTTCTCGATCTTGTTGCGTCCGTAGTCGAACAGGCTGGCCGCGTAAGGCACGGGTGTGGCGATACCCTCGCGGATCACGTTGACGGTCACGGGGCGCGGATAGAGGTGGCCCAGATGGAACATCTCAAGGCGGAACGGACCCCCTTCCGTGCCGAGCAGCGCCTTGTCGCGGCGGAAGCGGATGTCGCGCCAGGCATCGAAGTCGAGCTTGGCCAGCGGTTCGGGCAACGGTGGCGGGTTCGTCTCGAAAGGTGCCGTGCCGAGTTCGCGAGCCCGCTTCAGCACGTCCTCGAAGCCGAAACGGGTCACGGGCGGCTCTGGCGCATTCTGCGCCCGAAGAGGTGTCGTCACGGCCTGGGCGAGGCCGGCCGCGATGCCGACCACGATGGTCCGGCGGTGCAAGGGTACCATGCCTTCTCCGGCTGACGCGCGCGGACCGATGGTCGCGCGCGGAACGAGTGATGGGGGGAGCCGATGAAAAGCAAGAAACGTCACTCCGCGCCGCGGCTCCCCCCGCGCGCCCCGACGAGGTAACGGCCCCGCTGCGGCCCGGCAAGCGTCGGCAGGACTCTTCAGGTGGTTAGATTAATGGAGCGGCGTCGGCCGTTTCGTGCTCGACGGCGACAAGGCATGGGAGACCGGCCAGACCCGCCTGCTCGGCCGCGGCGGCTGTAGCAATGGCGGCGCCGAGCGCGTGCGATGCTGCGCCGCCGACATGCGCCAGCGCAGAACGCCGGGCCTGGGTCGGCCTTCCCGGTGCCGCCTTCCCGGCTTAGATCACCACCATGAGC
>CAXUCF010000034.1:5816-16792 GCA_964249275.1 uncultured Lichenihabitans sp. | reverse complement strand
ACCATGAGCCGTTCCACTTTCCCGTTCTCCGCCGGCGCCCTGGACGAGCCCTTCGAGCCTGAGCACCTCGCCGAGGCCACCGAGGCGCTGGACCAGGCCGATTCGGGGATCGACCTCGAGTTCGACGACGAGAGCGCGGCCCCCGCTTCGGTGCGGCAGGGCGCGGCCGCGATCCGTCGGCATTGGGCGACGCTGCCGCCGGGGCCTGGCGTCTACCGCATGGTCAACGCCGACGGCGAGGTGCTCTACGTCGGCAAGGCGAAGAGCCTGAAGAAGCGGGTCGCGAGCTACACGCGAGCGACGGGGCATTCGCGCCGCATTGCCCAGATGATCTCGCTGACGACGTCCATGGTCTTCGTGTCGACCGCGACCGAAACCGAGGCGCTGCTGCTCGAAGCCAATTACATCAAGCAGATGCGGCCGCGTTTCAATGTCGTGATGCGGGACGACAAGTCGTTCCCCTATATCCTGGTCACGGGCGACGCCAAGGCCCCGCAGATCACCAAGCACCGGGGAGCCCGCAACCGCAAGGGTGACTATTACGGACCCTTCGCCAGCGTCTGGGCCGTCAACCGCACGTTGAACGCGCTGCAGCGGGCGTTTCTGCTCAGATCGTGTTCGGACAGCTATTACGACAACCGCACCCGGCCCTGCCTGCTGTTCCAGATCAAGCGCTGTTCGGGGCCCTGCACTGGCGAGGTCACTCCCGAGGGCTATCGGGAGCTCGTCGACGAGACCCGTGATTTCCTGGCCGGCAGGAGCCGGGCCGTGAAGGAGCGGCTCGCGACCGAGATGATGCAGGCGGCCGAGACCATGGAGTTCGAGCGCGCCGCGCGCCTGCGCGATCGCATCGCGGCTTTGTCGGCCATCCAGGGCCAGCAGGGCATCAACCCCAAGAGCGTCGAGGAGGCGGACGTCTTCGCGGTGGTCGAGGAAGCCGGGCAATTCGCCATTGAGGTGTTCTTCTTCCGCACCTTCCAGAACTGGGGGAACCGGACCTACTATCCGCGCGCCGACCGCAGCCACACGGCCGGCGAGGTGCTGGACAGCTTCCTGGTCCAGTTCTACGTCGACAAGCCGCCGCCACGCCTGATCCTGCTGTCCCACGAGGTGGACAACCGCGCCGTGCTGTCGCAGGCCCTCCTGGAGCGCTCGGGTCACGCCGTCGAGATCGCAGTACCGCAGCGCGGCGAAAAGCGCGACCTCGTCGAGGGCGCGGCCACCAACGGCAAGGAGGCGCTGGCCCGCAAGCTCGCCGAGACGGCCAGCCAGGAGAAGCTGCTGGCGGGCCTGGCGGCAGCTTTCGGCATCGCACGCCCGCCGCGCCGCGTCGAGGTCTACGACAACTCCCACATCATGGGCACCAACGCCGTCGGCGCCATGATCGTGGCCGGCCCTTCGGGCTTCCTGAAAAGCCAGTACCGCACCTTCAACATCAAGGACGTCACGCCGGGCGACGACTACGGCATGATGCGCCAGATGCTGCGCCGGCGTTTCGCCCGCCTGCTGCGCGAAACGCGGGGATCGGCGGCCGACGACGCGCTGCTGGCGGCTTCCGCCATGGCGGCCGAGGGCGATCTCGAGGGCGCTTCCGACGACGATGCGGGTGCAGGCCGTCCGGACATGCCGCCCGAGGCGCTCGACCCGAGCGCGGCCGAGGAGGCCGGCGACGAAGCCGCGCCCGACGACGGCATCCTGTCGGCCGATTTCGACGACGGCTCGCCCTGGCCGGACCTGCTTCTGGTCGACGGCGGCAAGGGGCAGCTCGACGCCGTGCGCGACATCATGGCGGAACTCGGGGTCCCCATGATGTTCGGCCCGGGTGCGGTGCCGAACGGTCTCGCCGTGGTGGGCATCGCTAAAGGCCCGGACCGCAACGCCGGCCGCGAGACCTTCTTCGTGGCCGGGCGCGAACCCTTCAAGTTGCACGACCGCGACCCCGCTCTCTACTTCGTGCAGAGGCTTCGCGACGAAGCCCACCGCTTCGCCATCGGCACCCATCGCGCGCGGCGCAAGAAGGACATCACGCGCTCGCCGCTCGACGAGGTGACGGGGATCGGCCCGGCCCGCAAGCGCGCCCTGCTCCACGCCTTCGGCACCGCCAAGGCCATCGCGCGCGCAACCCTCGGCGATCTCGAAAAGGTGCCGGGCGTGAATGCCGCGACCGCGAAGCGCATCTACGATTTCTTCCACGACAAGGGCGGGTAGCACATTGCAGATTGTATCATTTGGTGATACCGTCAGCGTTGGAGGTGCAGCATCACCACCGACCTGAGCACGAAAGATGATTAGGAGCTTCAAAGACCGCAGGCACGAGCCGTCTAATGGAGAGAGCCCCGAAGGTTTCGGACCCGACCTGGTCAACATCGGTCGCCGCAAGTTGCGGATGGCTGCGTACGCGGCGACGATCGATGACCTGAAATATCCTCCAGGCAACAGATTGAAAGCCTTGCAGCACGGGCGCAGGGGACAGCATTCCATCCGAATCAACGACCAGTTCCGCATCTGCTTCCGATGGTCGGATGACGGCGCCGAAGACGTCGAAATCACGGACTACCATGACGATGGCTGAACCGATCGAAAAACTGCCGCCCCTTCACCCCGGCGAGATCCTGCGGGAGGAGTATCTCAATCCGCTTGGCCTCTCGGCCGGCAGGGTCGCCCGCGCGGTCGGGGTGCCGCGGACGCGCATCGAGCGGATTGTATCGGAGCAGACCGGCATCAGCGCCGATACGGCGATCAGGCTCGAGCGGCTGTTCGGCACGAGCGCCCGGTTCTGGATGAATGCTCAGGCGGCCTATGATCTTGAGGTCGCGGAGGTCGTGGCCGGCGACGCCATCGCCCACATCGAGCGCTTAACCCCCGACGCGGCCTGACATCGGTCGCGGACGGCCAATCGGACATCTTCCATGACCGATGCACTCACCCCAGCGCCGATCGACAAACCCGACATCGTGGTGCCCGACGCGGCGCCGCTGATCCACCTGGCCCAGGCCGGACTGCTCGATCTGCTGCACGAGGTCGGTGGAAGCGTCGTCGTGGTCGACATGGTGGCCCACGAAATCACCTGCGACCCGTCGAAACCGGGTGCCGTCGCATTGCAAGACTGGATGGCGCAAGGACGCGAGCCCGGCAGCAACCGACCGGTCCGGGTCGAGGAAACCGAGACAGGCCGGCTCTACGCCGCGGTGCTGGAAACCCGGCCGGCCTACAAGCTGCGCAACGGCGGCGAGACCGCAATCGTGGAATGGCTGGCCGAGCGCATCGCGGGAACCGATCGGGCCGTCATCGTGCTCTACGAGAACGGCCGCGTGCCGACCATCGTGCGCAACCAGAGCCTCGACGCCGACATCGACGTGCTGACGACGCGCGCCTTCCTCGACGGTCTCGAACGGCGGGAGCGGGCCGGCTCGGACGATAGACGGGCGCAGTCCGGGCCGAGTTACTGGGAGCGCGTCATCGCGAGCGAGCCGACCACGAATCCGAGGCTCCAGTCATTCAGTCAGCGGCGTCAGCGACCGTGACGGCAGCAGAAATCCCATGCGTGCTTCGCCAGGCGGGAATGCCGTATGGTGCCGTCCGGCGCCCGCCAGAAGTTCCATTCCGGCCTCCCTTGACGCCGAACCCCCGCCATGTTCCCTCTCGGCCCATGGCCCTATCGACCCTCGAGCGCGAACGGCAATGGCAGTTGCCGAACCTCCTGACCTACGGCCGCATGGTGGCGGTGCCGGTGGTGGCAGCCTGCCTGTTCGCGCCGGACGAGTTCGCCATGCGGTGGCTGGCGCTCACGGTCTTCGTCGTGGCCGGCATCACGGATTTTTTTGACGGCTACCTGGCCAGGGTCCTGCAGCAGCAGTCGTCGCTCGGCCGCATGCTCGATCCCATCGCCGACAAGCTCCTGGTGGCGGCCTCGCTGCTGATGCTGGTGTCCGACAGGTCGATCACGGGCTGGTCGCTCTGGGCCGCGATCGTGATCCTCTGTCGCGAGATCCTGGTCTCCGGCCTCCGGGAGTTCCTGGCCGAATTGCGGGTATCGGTTCCGGTCACCAAAGTGGCCAAGTGGAAGACGGCCGTGCAGCTCGTGGCGGTGGGTTTCCTGATCGCGGGACCGGCCGGCGAGGCCCTGATCCCCGGCACTGTCGCGATCGGGCTCGTGCTGCTCTGGATCGCGGCCGTCCTTACGCTCTACACCGGCTGGGACTATATGAAGGCCGGGTTCCGGCCGATCGCGCCATGACGCGACGCGCTGCGGCCGGCCCTCGAGCGATGCGGCATCCGCGTCGCGAAACGATCGAACGGATCCCGATGAAAGCGCTGTATTTCGCCTGGGTGCGCGAACGGATCGGAAGGGCCGAGGAGGACGTGACACCGCCGGCCACGGTGAGGACCGTCGGCGAGCTGATGGGCTGGCTGGCCGGGCGCGGCGAGGGCTACGCTTCTGCGTTCGAAAACCCGGCCGTGATCCGCGCTGCGGTCGACCGCGTCCACGCCAAGCATGACGTGGACTTCACCGGCGCCCGCGAGGTGGCCTTCTTTCCGCCGATGACGGGCGGCTGAGCCTTGCCGATGCAACCGCACCTGCATCCGTCCCGAACGGGCCGCGCCCTCGGGCTTCGGACCGTGCGAAGCCCGTGGCCCATCGGGCGTTCCGATCTTGGCTGACGTTTCCGTCCAGGCCGAAGACTTCGACGCGGCCGCCGAGATCGCCGCCTTGACGCGGGGGCGGCGTGACGTCGGAGCCGTGGTGACCTTCACGGGCCTCTGCCGCGACGAGGATGGCGCGCTGGCGGCACTGGAGATCGAGCATTACCCCGCGATGGCGGACGGCGAGATCGCACGGGTCGCGGCCGAGGCCGAGTCGCGCTGGCCCCTGCAGGGCTGCCGCGTGATCCATCGCTACGGAGCGATCGTGCCGGGCGCGACCATCGTGTTCGTGGCGACCGCTTCGGCCCATCGGTCGGCAGCCTTCGCGGCCGCCGACTTCCTCATGGATTACCTCAAGACCCATGCGCCGTTCTGGAAGCGCAACCGCCTCGTCGATGGCAGCGCCCGCGACTGGGTCGAGCCCAAGGCGTCGGACGACGCCGCGGCCGCCCGTTGGCGGTGACTTCGGGATCTCCCGTCATCAGGGCAGGTGGAAGACTTCGGCCAGCGGCTCGACGACGGGCGACCGATCCTGGTTCGTCTCCATCAGGTCTGCCATGTAGGCCCACCAGCGGCGCATGACCGCATCCTCCGGCAGGGCCGCGCGGGCTGCCGCATCGGCACTCTTCAGTACGGCGAACAGCGTGATCCCATCCTGCGCCAGAAAGATGCTGTAGTCAGCAAGGCCGGCCCGCTTCAGCGTAGTGCGCAGATCCGGCCAGATCGCGTCATGCCGCCGCCTGTATTCGTCGGCACAGCCCGATTTCAGGCGCATAGTAAATCCGACCCTGTCCATCATAGGGAGCCTTTCATGATGCAGTGCACTAGTTCGCAGGGCACCATTGTTGCGGTGCGCCATACAGGATTTCGACTGGACTGACAGAACTGGTCCAGCCATGTTTCGTTAACGCCGTGAACGGCCGATAGACCGCCGGAGGGAGGATCCGAGATGGCACGCATTGCACTGGTCACCGGAGGAACGCGCGGCATCGGAGCCGCCATCGGCCGGGCGCTTCGCGACGCAGGCGTCACCGTAGCGGCCAGTTACGCCGGCAACGATGAGGCTGCGGCCGAGTTCAAGTCCGAGACCGGCATCCCGACGTTCAAATGGGACGTGGGGGATTTCGACGCCTGCGCCGATGGTGTGAGGCGTGTTGAGTCCGAGATCGGACCCATAGATATCCTGGTCAACAACGCCGGCATCACACGCGACGGCTTCTTCCACAAGATGACGAAGGAGCAGTGGCGCGCCGTGCTGACCACCAACCTCGATTCGCTGTTCAACGTCACGCGACCGGTGATCGACGGCATGCGGGCCCGCAACTGGGGCCGCGTCATCGTGATCTCGTCGATCAACGGCCAGAAGGGCCAGATGGGACAGGTGAACTATTCGGCCGCCAAGGCGGGCGACATCGGCTTCGTGAAAGCGCTGGCGCAGGAGAGCGCCAACAAGGGCATCACGGTCAATGCCATCTGCCCGGGCTATATCGGCACCGAGATGGTGCAGGCGATCGCGCCCGAGGTGCTGAAGGCCAAGATACTGCCCCAGATCCCCGTCGGCCGCCTCGGCCTGCCCGAAGAGGTCGGCAAGGCGGTGGCCTATCTGGCCAGCGAGGACGCGTCCTTCGTCACGGGGTCCACGCTGTCGATCAACGGCGGCCAGCACATGTAGCCGCCAGTCCTGCACTTCGGCCACGTGAACTGCTTGGCCTCGACCTCATGCCGCTTGCTTGGCATTCCACCGATCAGGTGGCGGAGGCGCGGCTGCGGAACGCGAGCCGCTCCAGGAGGAAGCCCAGCAGGCTCCCGCAGAGGATCCCGCAGGCTTTGATCTCCAAGTCCGTCACCCGGCCATGCCGGCCCTCGACGAGGTTCTGCGACGCCTCGAGCAAGGCCGCGGCGATCAGGAGCAAGGAGATCCAGCGCATACGATGTGCCGGATAGGCCACCACCAGGAGCACGCTGAGGGCGACGAAGGCTGCAAACCGTTCAGCATCGGCTCCGAAGGGCGTCTCCGGCCGAATCGCGATCGGCGACAGCGTCACGATGCCGATATAGGCCAGAACCAGCCAGAACAGGAGCCGCGCGAGGGTGCGCATCATGCCCTTCCGGGCCGGGGCCGGCCCCATTCGCTCAATGTCTGAAGTGCCGGGTGCCGGTGCACACCATGGCGATGCCGGCCTTGTCGGCCGCCGCGACCACCTCGGCATCACGAAGCGAACCGCCGGGCTGGATCACGGCGGTGACGCCGGCCGCGGCCGCGAGTTCCACGCCATCCGCGAAGGGAAAAAACGCGTCGGACGCCAGGACCGCACCCCGGGCCAGCGACGTGGCCTCGCCAGCCGCTCTGGCGGCCTCCTCGGCTTTCCAGGCCGCGGTACGCACCGAATCGACGCGGCTCATCTGCCCGGCCCCGATACCGACCGTGCAGCCGCCGCTGGCCAACACGATGGCATTGGACTTGACGTGCTTGACCACCCTGAACGCGAAGGCGAGATCGGCACGCTCCACCGGCGTCGGCGCCCGCGCCGTCACGACCCGCAGATCCATATCGTCGACGGTCGCGGCGTCGCGGTCCTGCACCAGGAAGCCGCCCGCCACGCTGCGCCACGTCAGACCCGACCCGCGCCGGTCCGGCAGCCGTTCCGTGATCAGCAGCCGCAGGTTCTTCTTGGCCCCGACGATCGCCAGAGCTTCGTCGTCGACCGCAGGCGCCACGATGGCTTCGGTGAAGATCTTGACGAGTTCCGTCGCGAGCGCCGCGTCGAGCCGTCGGTTCAGCGCAACGACGCCGCCGAAAGCCGAGACGGGATCGCAGCGCAGCGCCCGGGCATAGGCTTCGGCGTTGCTCGCACCGGTGCCGACGCCGCAAGGATTGGCGTGTTTGATGATCGCGACGGCGGCCGGTCCTGCGGGATCGAATTCGGCCACGAGTTCCAGGGCGGCGTCCGCGTCGCCGATGTTGTTGTACGAGAGAGCCTTGCCCTGCAGCTGCCGGGCATTGCCGACACCGGGACGCGGATCGAGCGTGGAGTAGAATCCGGCCCTCTGGTGCGGGTTCTCGCCGTAGCGCAACACCTCCGACAAAGTGCCGCCGAGCGCACGGAAATGCGGTGTCTCCTCCATGGCCGACGCCTCCAGATGGGCCGCGATGGCGGCATCGTAGGCGGCCGTGCGGGCGTAGGCCTTCTGGGCCAGCCCCCGGCGGAATGCCAGTCCGGTGGACCCGTCGTGGCGGTCCATCTCGGCCCTGAGAGCGTCGTAATCCGCCACGTCAACCACGACTGCCACGTCGTTGTGGTTCTTGGCGGCGCCACGGATCATGGCGGGCCCGCCGATGTCGATGTTCTCGATGCACTCCTCGGGCGAGGCACCGCGCGCCACGGTGGCCTCAAACGGGTAAAGGTTCACGACCAATAGGTCGATCGGCCGGATGCCGTGGGCCAGCATGGCGGCCTCGTGGCTGGGATTCTCTCGGATCGCCAACAGGCCGCCGTGCACCAGTGGATGCAGGGTCTTCAGCCGCCCGTCCATCAGTTCGGGAAACCCCGTCAGGTCCGCCACCTCGGTCACCGGGAGGCCTGCGGCCGCCAGGGCATCCCGCGTGCCGCCGGTCGAGATCAGCGCGATGTTGCGGCCTTGCAGATATCGCGCGAAGGCCACCAGCCCGGTCTTGTCCGAAACGGAGAGCAGCGCGCGTTCGATGCGGCGCAGATCGCTTGCCATGCTGGTCAGATCCCCGACATTCAGTTGCGGGGCGCGCTCAGGGCGACCACGGAAACAACCGCTTCATCATTTCCGTCTGTTGCCCGGTGACGAGACCCCGTGTTCGAAGCGGTCATTCCGTGGGGTCCCTTAGCATGGCCGAGACGCGGCTTGATAGCCGGGGGGTCAGACCAGGGAGACGGTCTCGGTCTCCCGCGACAGCGACCAGGTCACCGCTTCGATATCCGGAGCGTGGCCGCGGATTACGATTTGCTCGGTCCGGCGTGGGCCCCCCGTCTCGGCGAAGGAGATGCTCTCCTCCACCGCGACCGGCAGGCCGCCCGCCTCGAAGATCCATCGCTCCCCGGTCGGGAAGGCGATCAGCACGGCAGTGCCGCGCCGCACCGGCGTGGTCCGCAAGCTGGCGTGGAGATGGAAGCGGATCGTGAACGGCAAGCGGGCCAGCCGTTCGGGGCGAGCGCTGCGAGGCAGCACGCGATCCTCGCCGACCAGTCGGTCTCCGGCCGCCGCAAGCCAGAGACGGCGTCCGTGCAGGACGCCGAAGCGGCTTGCATAGCCGTCATGCGACAGACTCAGCAAGGTATCCCCAGGCATGTCGACGCGCTCGGTTCCCACCACTTTGGGACCGGAATAGAGCAGCCCGCCGAGGCGGCCGTGCCCCGCGAAGCGGCTCGACGAACGATCCGCCAGGACCAGCGTGGAATGGGCCGCCGTGGCCCGCGACGCTTCGAGCGCGGCGGGCTGCGCGACGTCGGCAGCACCGCAATTGACGACCAGATGCTGCGGCCCGATCGAAAACTCGAAGGCCAGCGTTCCGGCGTGAGCACGCTCGGCGAAGGCCGGCGGCGGCGGCGGACCGGCGTCGACGATCAGCACGGCCGCGCCAGCTTCGACCCGCTGATAGCCCGAATAAGGCGCATTGCTCAGGGCCGCGCCCCGCGCATCGTCATAGGCCAGCACGGTCGCGAGTGCGTCGAGCCGTGTCGCGCCCATGCCGTTGAACAGCGCCAGCGACCCATCGCCGTGGCGCAGCGCCCGCACCATCGGGATCATGCGGTCGATGGCGGTGAGCAGTGCCGGCGGCGGCTCGACCCCGCGCGCCGTATAGGCTTGCCGAAGAGGCAGCAGATCCATCAGCAGGTCGAGCAGGAGGCCGGGGTTGCGGCTGACATGGCCACCATCGGCCAGGATCTGGCGCCCGATCTCGGCCGATAGCAGCCGCGATGCCCGTCGCTGCAGGCGCATGCGGCCCTCGGCGCAGAGCGCCAACTCGGTCAGCGCGACGAGCGCCACCAAGCGTACGACGCCGCCAAGTCCGCGGTCCACCGCCGCCATCAGCGTGTCGCCCTGCCGGGACAGGCTTTGCATGAAGCGGCGGTAGAAGACCGCGTCGGCACCTTCCAGGATCAGGGGCGACTGGCTCAGCCAGGCGAGAAGCCGCCGGGCTACCACCTCGGGCCTCCAGCCCGGCGCTCTCCCGGGCCGGCCGGCACTCGCGATCCAGTCTCCCACGAGAGCCCGCGCATTGACCCGCGCCAGCGCGGTATCGGCGGCCCGCAGGTGACGGAGCCAGCCGAAACCCGCCAAGGCTGCGGCCCAGCTCTCGGCTGGGGCCGGCACGTCGAAAGGCGACGCGCCCCGGGCGTTCACGGCCTTGCCGTCGAAGACGAAATAGCCCGAGTAGATGTCGGCCGCGACCGTCGGATCCGCGGTGCGGATATCCTGGGGAGCGATGAGCAGGCGCTGGGGGACGCGGCTTCGCCGAAGCGTCAGGCCCCGGATCGGCCGACGCGCGGCATGGGCCAAGCCGCGGAACCCGCGCCCCAGCACGAGGGCCGTCAGCCTGGCGCGATCCGCGACGGTCTCGTCCTTCACGGCACCAGCGTCCCCATTCATGGTATCATCATGGGTCCGAAACGGCACCGCGAGGCACGAGAGTCCGCCGACAGGGTTAATTTGTTCTTACGAGGGCCTCCTCGAGGAGGCCTGGCCCGCCGCCGCCCGCGTCACGCTTTTTTCGCGACGGCGTCCTTCTGCAGCGCCACGAGGCGATCGATGCCGCCGCGCGCCAGCCCCAGCATGGCGAGCAACTGCGGTTCCGTGAACGGGGCGTTCTCGGCCGTGGCCTGCACCTCGACGAGGCCACCCGCCCCCGTGATCACGAAGTTGGCGTCCGTCTCCGCACCCGAATCCTCGGCATAGTCGAGATCGAGCACCACCTCACCCTTGACGACGCCGCACGACACGGCCGCGACATGGTCGCGGAGCGGCATCGTCTTGATCATGGAGCGATGGTGCATCCAGGCGAGGCAATCGTGCAGCGCTACCCAGGCGCCCGTGATGGCGGCCGTGCGGGTGCCGCCGTCGGCCTGGACGACGTCGCAATCGACGACCACCTGGCGCTCGCCCATGCCCTGCAGGTCGACCACGGCCCGCAGGCTGCGGCCGATGAGCCGCTGGATTTCCTGCGTCCGGCCCGACGGGCGGCCCGAGGTCGATTCGCGCTTCGTCCGGGTCGAGGTGGCGCGGGGCAGCATGCTGTATTCGGCCGTCACCCAACCCCGCCCCTGCCCGCGCAGCCACGGCGGCGGCTTGTCCTCGAGCGA
>CAXUCF010000034.1:0-5806 GCA_964249275.1 uncultured Lichenihabitans sp. | reverse complement strand
GCACGTGCGTGTGGCCGAACTTGACGAGGCACGAGCCTTCGGCATAGCGCGCGACACCGCGCTCGATCGTGACGGGGCGCAGCGCGTCGGCGGCGCGATTCGAGGGTCGCATGGGAGGGCTCCGGGGCGGTGCGGGATGGCCCTAGCGCGGGCTATGCTCCGTCGGACGGATGCAGCTCCGCGCTCGGGATCGCTCGGGGAAGCCGCGCTTCTAGGCGGTTCCGCCAAGGGCTGCAACAGCGGGCCGCGCTCAGCCCTTGCCTGGTTCTCGTCGAAAAACGAGCGCAACCTTCCCCCTCCGCCGCACCCGAGCTTGGCGATCGCCGCATCTGGGCCGGCGCCCCAAGCATGTCGGCCACGCGCGCTGTAGCTGAGGTTCACCCCTCCGAAGGTCGACGTATCGGTGTGCTCATCGGGACTGCTACAGGTCCGGTGAAACCCGGTGCAGTAGTTCCACGGCGAGTGCCATGGTGGCCTTGCTCATCATGTCCGTGCGTGCCTGTGTAGCTGTGCCATTCCGCGATAAACTGGGTCCAAAGAGATTGTTAAATTGCAGTCTATAATGTTTTCTCCGGACTATACCTCCGAACCCGTGAAAGCAATCCCCGCTGGCGACTCCGCTGTGACGCTCTATTACCTTTGCCGCCCACATCAATCGAGTTGGTGACGCCACTACAGGGGAGATTATTGCAAGTCGGTACCTTTTTCCCAGATGATGAGCTGCCGCAAGATCGACGAGGCAAGCGCCACTGATGTCCGGCTGGCTATTTGACGCTGAGCCGCCCATCGGCGGCCAGCACGGTCCGGGTTCCGAAACATGCGGTTTCGCCGCATCGTGCCTCTGGCGTTATAAGGCCGGGCTCCTTTCACGGGATCCAGCCGCCGCCGGCACATCACAGGACCGAGCCATGACGCCTTTTGCAAGCTATCCGTCACTCGCGGGCACGCGTGTTTTCATCACCGGAGGCGCGTCCGGGATCGGCGAGGTCATGGTGCGCGCCTTCGCCGAGCAGGGCTCCCGGGTCGGCTTCGTCGACATCGACGCGGCTGGGGGCGCACGCCTGGCCGACGAACTCGGCGCGAGCGTACACTTCCAGCCCTGCGACCTGCGCGACATCGGCGCCTTGAAGGCGGCCTTCGCGGCCTTGAAGAGCGCCGTCGGCCCGGCTGGTGTGCTGTGCAACAATGCGGCGCGCGACGACCGCCACGGCTGGGCCGAGGTGACGCCCGACTATTACGACGAGCGGATCGCCACCAACCTGCGCCACATGTTCTTCGCCATCCAGGCAGTGGCGCCCGACATGATCGAGGCCGGCAAGGGCTCGATCATCAATTTCGGCTCGAACAGCTGGTGGGAAGCGAGCGGCGGCATGCCGGTCTACACCACCGCGAAGGCGGCGGTGCACGGCATGACGCGATCCTTCGCGCGCGACCTCGGGCCCTATCGCATCCGGGTCAACACCGTCGTGCCGGGCTGGGTCATGACGGAGCGGCAGAAGCAGCTCTGGGTGACGCCGGACAAGATGGAACGCCAGATGCAGCGGCAGTGCCTGCCGGACCCGATCGAGCCGGTCTATCTGGCCCGCATGGCCCTGTTCCTCGCGTCCGACGACGCGGCCATGTGCACGGCCAACAACTTCATGGTCGAAGCCGGTTCCATCTGATCGGTAGCCGGGCTGGTCGACCCGGCCCCGCACTGGGAACCTGTCGGCCGCCGGCCCGTCACTGCGGCAGGGTGCCGCCCCGGGTCTCGATCGCGAAAGGGATGACCAGGAGGCCGATGCCGAACGCCACCGCGGTCAGGGCCACGGGCGTGCCGAGCGTGCCCATGCCGTGCACCGCGGCGCCGAGCGCGAAGTTCACCCCTGCCCCGATGAAGCGCCCCACCGAGGTGCAGAACGCGAAGGCCGTGGCCCGCACCTCCGTCCCGAACAGCTCCGGCAGCCACAGGCTGAACAGGGCGAAGTTGGCGCCCGAAAAGCCGAGAAAGAACAGCAGCACCATGAAGGTCGGCAAAGCCCGGTCCGACGGCAGGTAGAAGGCCCAGCCGAAGCACAGCGCGATGAACACCAGCATGCCCGAGAAGTACAGCGCCAGGGTCCAGCGCCGGCCGATCCGTTCGGCCACGATCGGCAGGATCAGGCAGCCGATCACCGTGCCGACCGACAGGATGGCGGTGCCGTAGGAGGCGAAGCGCACCGCGTCGGCCTGCGCGTAACCCGCGTTCTTGGCCAGCGTGATGATGGCGGTCGGCTCGTAGACGCTCCCGGCCCAGAGCCCGATGATCGCGACCGTGAGCAGGCTCGACATCACGATCGTTCGCTTGCGGTAGAGCGCCGAGAAGATCAGCGCGAGAGGCCTCGGCCGCGTTCTGCCGGCCTCGTGAATGCGTTCCCAGCGCTCCGGCTCCTTCACCTTCAGGAGGGTGAGGATCGACACGACGACGGGGAACAGCCCGCACAGAAACATGGCGCGCCAACCGTAGGACGCCCCCACGGTGGCGTTCAGCGCCGCCGCGACGAAGAAGCCGAAGTAATAGCCGCTCTGCAGGTAGCCGGCCCCCATCTTGCGCCGATCCTCCGGCCAGGCCTCGGCCACGTAGGTGCCGGCCATGGCCCATTCGCCGCCGATGCCGATGCCGGCGAGGAAGCGGAACAGCGCCAGTTCGTAGACATTGCCCGACAGCGCCGCGGCACCGGTGAAGACCGAGTAGATCAGCACCGTCGCGGCCAGCGTTCGGGTACGGCCGAAGCGGTCGCCGATCGGACCCCAGATGAAGGAGCAGCCCCAGCCCACGAGGAACAGGGCGAACAGGATCGATCCCACATAGCCGATGTTGCCGGGTGTCGCGTCCATGCCGGAGCGCGGCAGGAGTTCGGTCATGGCGGGGCCGAGCACCAGGGCGTAGATGACGCTGTCCATGCCGTCGAGGAGCCAGCCCGACCATGCCGCCCAGAAGCCGATGATCTGCTGCCTGTTCAGCGGGGTGCGACGCTGCTGCAGGCCGACCCGGCCCCTGTCCTCGACCGCTTCCGACATCACCAACTTCCCCCCGGCAAGGCGCCCTCGGCTGTTTCGCCGGGTTGCGGCGGACGCGGTTCGACCCTGCCGATGCGCCCGAGTCCCCGAACACGTCTTCCTGCACAGCCGGGTCACGCGCCCTGACGAAGACCAGAATACCCGAAGACGCACCGACGGCAACCGTGTATGCGGATCTCCGCGCATGCTGTTGTGCAACATGCAGGCAGCTTGCTTTCGACGCGCTCCCGTCTAGTTTCGCCGCCTCGGGCTAGGCGCCAGCCTTCGGTCCCGCAGGACGGCAGCGATGGACGAGTGGGATACGGACAGGACGGCCCGCGATGCCCGCCTCGTGGCCGGCGGACGTGTCGCGTCCGGCAAGGTGGTCCGCCGCGAGGACGCCGTACGGTTGCTCGACGCCCTGTTGAAGCCGGGAGATCGCGTCTGTCTCGAGGGCGACAACCAGAAACAGGCCGACCTCCTGGCCGAGGCTCTGACCCAGGTCGACCGGGAAAAGGTGCACGACCTCCACATGGTGCAGTCCGGCATCGTGCTGCCCGAACATCTCGACGTCTTCGAGAGCGGCATCGCCAAGCGGCTCGACTACGCCTATTCAGGCCCGCAGTCGGCCCGCATCGCCCGGATGCTGTTCGGGGGCAAGATCCAGCTCGGCGCGGTCCACACCTATCTCGAACTCTTCGCCCGCTACTTCATCGATCTGACGCCCCATGTGGCGCTGATCGCGGCCGTGAGCGCCGACCGGGAAGGCAATCTCTATACGGGTCCCAACACCGAGGACACGCCCACCGTGGTCGAGGCCACGACGTTCAAGAACGGCGTCGTGGTGGCTCAGGTCAACGCGGTCGTCGACCGCGTGCCGCGGGTCGATATCCCCGGCGACCGCGTGCATTTCGTGGTGGAGGCCGGCAAGCCCTTCTACGTCGAGCCCCTGTTCACCCGCGACCCCGGCGCCATCACCGAGACCCAGATCCTCACGGCCATGCTGGCCATCAAGGGCATCTACCAGCCCTACGGCGTGAAGCGGCTCAACCACGGGATCGGCTTCAACACGGCCGCTATCGAACTGCTGCTGCCGACCTTCGGGGCGCGGCTCGGCCTGAAGGGCAGGATCGCGAGCCACTGGGCGCTGAACCCGCATCCGACCCTGATCCCCGCCATCGAATCGGGCTGGGTGGAACAGATCCATTGCTTCGGCTCGGAGGTCGGCATGGACGACTACATCCGGGCGCGGCCGGACGTGTTTTTCACCGGCGCCGACGGTTCGTTGCGCTCGAACCGAGCGTTCTGCCAGACGGCCGGGCTCTACGCCTGCGACATGTTCATCGGCTCGACCCTGCAGATCGATCTCGCCGGCCACTCCTCCACCGTCACGACCCATCGCGTGGCGGGCTTCGGCGGCGCCCCCAACATGGGCAGCGACGCCCGCGGGCGGCGTCACCCGAGCGGCCCTTGGCTCAAAGCCGGCCGGGAAGCCGATCCCGACGGCCCCGCCCCCTTGCGGCGCGGCCGCAAGCTGGTGGTACAGATCGGGGAAACCTTCGGCGACAACAACGTGCCGCTCTTCGTCGAGAAGCTCGACGCCTTGAACCTTGCCGAGAAGCTCGACCTGGAATTGGCGCCCGTCATGGTCTATGCCGACGATACGACCCATATCGTGACCGAGGAAGGCGTCGCCAACCTGCTTCTGTGTCGGACAGCGGACGAACGCGAGCAGGCGATCCGCGGCGTGGCGGGCTACACGGAGATCGGCCGCGGGCGCGATCGGGCCCTGGTGGAGAACCTGCGCGAGCGCGGCGTCATCCTGCGCCCCGAGGACCTCGACCTGGACCCCCTCGATGCCGACCGCAGCCTGCTCGCAGCGCGATCCATCAAGGACCTGGTGCATTGGTCGGGCGGGCTCTACGCGCCGCCCTCGCGGTTCCGCAACTGGTGACAGGGGGACGCCGATGGAGAAACTGTCCTATCGCCACAAGGCCAAGGACCGGGCGCCCGGTAGCAGGTCCCTGGCGCTCGTCGGCGTGGTAGCTTCGGGGAACCTCGAGGTGCTGGCCGAGCGCGTGCTGCCCGGGACGGATTGCCAGGTCGACATCGCCACGTCGGCGGCAGGATTCGGCGCCGTCTGGAAGGCCGTGGTCGCCGATTTCGTCGAACGGCGCTCGCCCGGCGGGGTGAAGCTGTCGATCAATGACGGCGGCGCGCGGCCCGACACCGTGGCGCTGCGGCTGGCCCAGGCGGTGCGGTCGCTGGAGGATGCGTGATGGCCGAAGGGGAAGCGACGAGCCACGGCGGATCCTCGGAAGGCGGCCCCGAGGCCGTCAGCTGGTATGAAGGGACGGCGCGCCAGCGTCTCCGCCTGTTGCTCGACCCGGACAGCTTCGCCGAGTTCCTCGGACCCGAGCAGCGCGAGACGAGCCCGCACTTGCACCTCTTCGACCTGCCCGAACAGTTCGACGACGGCATGGTGGTGGGCCGCGGAACCCTCGAAGGACGCCGCGTGCTGGTCGCCGCGCAGGAAGGTCGCTTCATGGGCGGTGCCTTCGGCGAGGTCCACGGTGCCAAGCTGACCGGCCTCCTGCGGGCTGCGCGCGACCTCGAGACCGTACCGGTCCTGATCCTGTTCGACACCGGCGGCGTCAGGCTTCAGGAGGCCAATGCGGGGGAACTCGCCATCGCCGAGATCATGCGGGCGCTGATCGAAGCCCGGAGCGCCGGCGTGACGGTCGTGGGCCTCTTGGGCGGGCGGGCCGGCTGCTTCGGCGGCGGCGGG
>CAXUCF010000033.1:23787-24855 GCA_964249275.1 uncultured Lichenihabitans sp. | reverse complement strand
GCGCTGGACGGTCGCGGTGTCGACCGACTCGATCGCGTCGAGGGCCGCCAGGGCCTCGGTCGGCTCCCCCTGGAGGTCGAGCAGGGTGGCCAGGGCGAGCCGGGGGGCGGGGTCGGCGATCGACTCGTCGGCGGCCTCGGCCACCAGGGCTGCCGGCAGGCGCCGCAGCGCCGCGATGGCGGTGGCGGCGTCGTCGACCGGGTGGCGGCGCGGGTCGTCGGGTGCCGCGCCAGCGAGGGCGTGCCGGGCCTCGTCCAGGGCCGCCCGCATGGCATCCCCTGTCGCGAGGTCGCGGGCGAGGCTCGTCAAGGTCGCGACCTGGCGGCCGCGCCCCACGGCCCCCCCGGGCGGCATCCCGGTCCGGGCATCCCATTGGAGCAGGTTGATGGCGCACAGGAGGTCGTTGATGTCGCCCATCAGGGCGTCGAAGCGCGAAGTTCCGGGCAACGAGATCATTCCTTCCGGAGCCTGGCCGCTCTCGCGAGCCCGGGACCGCCCACGGCTCGGCGGATATCGGGACTGCGGCGATACTTTTGCGCCGTCACAAAAATCCTACGCCTCTTCACACCTCAACAGCCAACAGCAGCTGTAGATGATCTCGGATCGTGTTCGGGTCGTGGTTGTTCAAGGTGGCGAAGATGACCTCCGGTCCCCAATGTGAGAACCTGCCCAGGCCTGAGGTACGGATATCGTCGTGTTTCGAATAGGGCCATGGCAACTGGGTGTCGCCCTGGAAGACAAACAAGGGCGATCCCTTTCGCTCCGGGCGGACGTCGTCGGCTATCGAAGCCAGGTCGGGCGCAGGCCATTGCCAGGCGACGCCTTTCTCCTGGGAGAACCCATGCTCGGGGGGCTCGCGGCGGAAGGCCGCCACGAGGTGGAAGACCTTGACCAGGACGGCGGCCTCCAGGTCTGCCTCGGGCGCCACGGCGACGGACCCGTCTGAACTCGGGTCCACAGGACCGACCAGCTTGCCATCGCGGAACAGGAAGAGCTTCGCCCCATCGGGCGGACGCTGGGCGGACGCGGGCCGACCCCACCAGAAGCCATCCCGCCGCTCGAAGGGTC
>CAXUCF010000033.1:21420-23777 GCA_964249275.1 uncultured Lichenihabitans sp. | reverse complement strand
GGACCCGGGAGCCGTAGCGCCGTGCGAACGACAGTCCGGGGACGGAGAAGTCGATGAAAGTGCCGGCTCCGGCGATCCGCTCGAAAACGAATTCGTTGCAGCCGTAGCCCGTACTGTTGTCGAAGATCCTGGCGAGGCGGAACCCGTCCTGGGCGTAGACGTCGGCGATGGCCTCGATCGAGGCTCGCTCGTACGGATAGCCTCCGTACCAGTCGACCTCGTCGCGCCACCGGTTCATGCCCCGCACGCTGACGTTCTGGTAATCGGTCCAGCCGCGCAGCCATTCCCGGAACACGCGATCGCGCCATGCGTCGAGTGCGGCGACGCGCTGGTGCTTGGCCAGGAGCCATAGGAAGTATGCCGTGTTCAACGGCTTCGGAAGCGCGTTGTACCGACGCTTGACCTGTTCCCACCGATCCGTAATTGCACCCTGGTCGTTGTAGATCGCGATAAAGAGCTGTCCCCCGATTTTGACAAGCGGCTTCACGTTGTCGAGGGCCGCCCACATCTGTCCAGTGTGGTGCAGCACGCCCCAGGAATAGACTACGTCATAGGTGCCGAGCGTGGCGAGATAGTCCCGGTCGAGCACCGATCCCGGCTCCACCACCCAGCCCGTGTCGTCTGGGAAGTACCGGCGCCGGAGTTCGCGCGTACAGGCCTGGGACTGAGGATCGTAATCGAACGAACGCACGTCGGCCCCCAGGCGCCGCGCCGCAAGGCTGAACAGGCCACTGCCCGAGCCGATGTCGAGAAAGGTCTTACCGTCAAGGTCGGCTACCCCCAGCATGTCGAGCAGCGACTTCTCCGCCAGGGCGATGCGTTCGTCGTCGAGGGATCGCAGGAACCGTGACCAGTTCTTGCCGAATCGGAAACGTTCGCCCTTGGCGACCTCAGTCTGGAAGTCGTCCGATATGGTCACGCTCGCTTACTCCACATACAACGCGACGGGCAGTGGGCGCGGGAGCGACTGCCGGGGTTTTCCAAGGCACCGACACGCGACGTCAAAGACGCGGCGGTGTGCCGGCGCAGCGCTGCTGGCTTAGCCTCCCGCAATACGATAAGCGTGCGCGGGGCCAACGGCGTGTGCCTTGTCGGGCGACGGCACGGGTTCGTCGAGCGACCCGGGAAACCTGTTGTGTCCCGGACGACAAGGGCTTCGGAGGGAGGCAGTCAGAGCCGGCACCACCTTGCCTGGAGAGCGCGCGGCAAGGGCAACACGGCGCGGTCGAGTTGCGTGGCGAAGGGCAGAGGGCACGGGGAGATCGGATGTCTTGCGTAGCTGTCACGGGTGCGACCGGGTTCATCGGGCGGGAAGTCAGCACTCTGTTCCGCCTTCGGGGCGCTGATGTCATCGAACTCAGTCGAAACGGAGGCGAGGGCGGCCCTCTCCGCTGGACCCTGGGCCAAGAGTTGCCGGAAGCGTGTCGGACGGCCGAAACCATCGTCCACCTCGCCAGCGCGACGCTGACCGAGACCGGATCTCTCCAGGCTGCGATCGACAGGGATGTGGAGGGGACGCGTACGATCGCGCGTCAGATTCGAACCTGGCGAAAGGCGGGAGGGCGACACCGCTTCATCTTCGTGTCGAGCCAGTCCGCCAAGCCGGATGCCGCCAACGCCTATGGTCGGAGCAAGTGGGCCATCGAACAACTGCTGGATGAGGAAGACGACCTCGTCGTCCGTCCGGGCCTGGTCTACAGCGACGTGCCGAGCAGTGTTTTCGCGACCTTCGACAAGCTTTCGCGACTGCCGATCGTACCCATTATCGGCCATCGCCCCGCCATTCAGCCCATCCACGTCCGCGAGGTGGCGGGTTGCATTTCGCAACTCGCCAGAATGGACCAGCCGCCCAGGATGGTCAAAATCGGGGCGGCGGAGCCACTCACGTTTCGGGAAGCCTTGCAGGCGACCGCGCGGCGAGCAGGCAGGCGGGCCCCCTTGATGGTCCCGATCCCGATGCGCCCGGTGAAGCTGATGGCCCGCATTGTTGACAGGCTGTTCCACCTCACCATAACCGAGCGGCTCGATGGGCTCGCCGGCTTGCAACCGATCGAGACGAAGGCGTCGCTGGCGGCGCTTGGTCAGGCCCTCGATCCATATTAGGCTCCGGCAACAGAAGCGCGCATCGGATGAACCATCATAATGAAGGCTGAAGCGGCCGGTGGAGCCGGGTTCGACGTCGTCGTGATCGGTTCCGGGCCGGCCGCGGTGGCGGCCCTCGATGCGCTGGATGGCGGCCGGAGCATCGCAGTCGTTACGGGAGCGGTTCCGTCCAGCGAGAAGAGACATTCGCTCCATCCCAAGATCCAGGCGGTGTCGATTTCGCAGGCAGAGGCTGCCGGTGTCGCCGAACGCAT
>CAXUCF010000033.1:18209-21410 GCA_964249275.1 uncultured Lichenihabitans sp. | reverse complement strand
CATCGCTGCCACTACGAATTCGTCACGGCCGCTGTTCTCGACGGCCGCCGTCGGCGGGTTGGCCAACTACTGGGGGCAGCAGTTCGTCCGATGGCAGGACGAGGACCCCTGGCCTCGCGACACCTTCAACGGGTTCGAGGATTACCTGCACGCTTGCGCCCGCATAGAACGTCTGTTCTCGCTCGAAGGTGGGGAATCCCTCGATAGCGGGTTGGCCGGGAACGGCTTCGCTTCGACGAAGCCACGTCTGCTTTCGGGCTCAGCCGCCCACGCGGGGACAGGCTTCGGCGCCATGCGGCTCGCATTCGAGGCCGCAGCCCAAAAGGTCAGTGCGCACGTGATCTCAGCCCGCGCTCGCTCGTTCGCTCGCGAACGCAGCCGGTGGACGATCGCGCTGGATGACGGGAGCCGTATCACGGCGGCGCGGATCCTGCTCGCAGCCGGTGTGATCGGCGATGGTCAACTCCTGCTCCGATCGTTCCCCGATCTCGAGGGTTTGCAATTCGCCGATCATGCGCCTTGGATGCTGTATACGATCGGACTGAAGCGGCACCTTCCCCCAAGACCGAGCGGATGCGGCAGGGAGTTCAACGCCCTCACGGTTGAGAAGGCATCGACGAACGGCTGTCGCCTGTTTGCGTCGATCTACGACATCAGGGGAGCCGAACTCAACCTAGTGCTGGCATCCGCGATCGGGCGATCGCATCCCTGGTTGAGGCACTGGCCGAGCCCGCCCGGCACCGGTTTCGTGAGCCCCGTGCAGGTCTGGACTCCCGAGACCTACGGCTGCGTTGACGTGGCCGGTCGCGATGGCAAGCTGAGCTTTCAGCCTGACATCACGGAAGCCAAGCGTGACCCCGATCTGGTCGAGTTCTTGTCTCGCATCTCAAGCCTCGGTGGAAAAGTCCTCCGGAAGCGACGGACGGTTCCAGCCTTCGGATACCATTATCATGGCTTGAGGTTGAGACCCCATGGCGGCGGGTTGGTGGACGTCGGAGAACTGCTGCTCGACAGGACGGGATCCGGAGTGACCTGCATCGATGCCGCGGATTTGACCCACATCGGATGCCGCCCTCATACGCTGACCGTCATGGCCCGCGCGCACGTCAAGGCACGCGGCGGCCCGGAGCCGGCCGTGCCCATAAGCCCGCGGGCGGCCGACCTGTTGCGGGCGGTCCGAACCGCCTGACGGCACAGACGTCCATGATGGATTGTCGAAGTGATGAGGTGTGAGACGGGCAAACTCGGGGTGGCGCCCCTATCTGTCCGACGTCAGCGGGGACGTGCTCCCCGTCGAGCCCTCCGACGGACGTCGATCCGGACGGAGTAGGGACGGCGTGGTCGCCGCTCCCCGGAGGGACCGGCTGGCCAATTGCCGCTCTCGGAAGCTGTTGCGGAGCACACCGCTCAGGCCTCGGAAGCTCCTGTCCACCTGACGTAGGATGAAAGCCGTCCCCATGACCCACCACAGCAGGGTGAACGGCAAGATGTCGACGGAGTAGCGGCCGATGTCGAAACTGTGGGACACGGCTA
This sequence comes from uncultured Lichenihabitans sp., assembly GCA_964249275.1. Lineage (GTDB taxonomy): Bacteria > Pseudomonadota > Alphaproteobacteria > Rhizobiales > Beijerinckiaceae > Lichenihabitans. The sequence goes on along the minus strand of CAXUCF010000033.1, from coordinate 19,877 downwards.
CAACGAGCGTCAGCGACGTCGTGAAAGCCCCGGTGGCCAGCAGGATGATCTCGGCGCGCAGGCGCGCTGCGTTTCTGACAGCGAGGATGACCCCCACTGCCATGGCGATGCTCGTGCCGGCCACGATCGCGAAGGTGGATGCGATCAGATCGAGCATGTCTTTCATGAGCCCCGCTATATAAGGTGCGAAAGCCACAAACCAGTTGGTGGCCGTCGGGTCGAACCTGTCGCGGGGAAAGTTGCTCATCGATCGGAACGACTTGACGAGTGCCCAATCGCTATCCGAGACACCTCCTGTCGCTTGAACGAAGATTTCGCTGATTGGATGCACCGCGAAATGCACGAGTTGTTTCAGCACGTGCCGTGCATATCGGAGGGGATCGACGGCAACCGCGTGGAGAAATTCATGCATCTGCCAGTCCTTCGGCGACAGACCTTCCGATTGCGCGGCTGCATCGATCGAATTACCGAAGGCTGAGCCGAAGGAGCACAGGTCCCCATCGAAACCCTGCAGAGGCCAGCCGTGCGGCCCCAGGCTCAGGGCGTGCCGGATCGCGTCTCCGACCTTGGCACGTTCCGGTGTGGACGTATCCAGATGCGGCGCGATGACATCGAGGTGATTGCAGAAAAGGATCTTAGCACTGAAATCTCCCTTGGGCGGTGCCACCAGCGTATCGAGATGGTGGACGGAGGCGATGAGGACGATGCTCAAGGCAACGGCCCCGACCACCGCCGGAGACCGGAAGCACCTGCGGTGGAGAACGGCAGCCGCGATCAGGCCAACGGTGCAAAGCCCGAAAGTCGCCAGCGAGGAGGGCTTGATGACGGTCGACAGAAAGGCGAGATCGGTTGCGGCCACAAGAAAGAGAATCCGTCGTTGCCGCGCACGCGTCGCCCAACCGCCGACGAAGCACGAGAGGGCCAATGCCATTGGTAGGAGATGCGGAGCTTCAGCCATCAAGCTGTAGATGTTGATCATAAAGCCGTCGTGGCCCATGAGCAGAAGGCAGTAAAGAATGGCACTGAAGATGAGAGTTACCGCGGGCAGCAGCGGAACCGCCAGGGGATTGACGGCAGCAGCCGTCAAAAGGGCCTCATAGTAGAGCAATATGACGCCGAGCATGCAGGCCATGCTGACCACCACCATGCCGAACTGGAGCGGTATGATGTCGGCGAGAGATCCAAGCTTGATGGCCAGAAAGGTGAGCACCGGATAGCCGAGATTGCGGGTCGACAAACCCGCGATCCCCTGTCCGTCCGCGATGCGAAGGCCGGGCCCGATGTAGCCGTAGGTGTCCGCTTGGTAGAGCAACGGCGCAGGTTGTCGCAGAGCGACGATCCCGAACCCGGCCAGCAAGCCGACGATGGTGATGAGGAACACCCGCCGGAAGGGCAGTGTTTGTCGAAGAACGCTGACGATGACCAGCGCGACCGCCAAGCCGAGGCTCCTCCCGGCTATTCCCCAAGGCGTGGCGGCTGCTCCCCATTGCCTTGCCAACCGCTCGGGTTGCCGGATCCCAATCACGAGATGGGGCCAAGCCGACCGGATAAGTTCCGTCGCGATCAGGAGCAGGAGAAGAACGCCACACGTCGAGCGGGCCAGAACGGCACCGGCGTCGAGCCGGGTTTTCACCGCGAAGGCGTAGACATGCCCACCCTCCCGGGGAT
>CAXUCF010000033.1:9972-18199 GCA_964249275.1 uncultured Lichenihabitans sp. | reverse complement strand
CCACAGGGTACCTTGCCAGAGATCGAACCGCCCTCCGCCGAGTGCACGTATGTCGGCATGCGAGGGGTCGGGTATGCCGATCGGCTAGCCGTCCTCGAGCAGGGCGATGTCGGTCCCCTCCAGTTTGAAGTCCGGATGACTCGGGATGACGTAGGGCCAATGGGTCCGGAGCGATGGGCTGACCGTAAAGGCTTGCCCGCCGTCGGGATGCATTCCTTCCGCGTTCAGCATCGCCGTCCGGCGCGGCGCAAGGAGGGAAGCGCACAAGAGCGACGCCATCGCGACGCTGAGGGCCACGATCGACCAAACCAGTGCCCGTCCAAGCGCCCGTCCGCCCGGCACCTCGGCTGCCAATCGTGTTTTTCTGCGGTCGAACACGCGAATCAACCCTGCAACCATCCTGCCCTGGCCTCGGTGAATAACGGATCGATGCTGTGAAGGAAAACACACGCGCGCCGGGAACCCACGTGAGGCGTCCGAGTCCTTGAAGGGCGCGCAACTCTGACCCTACGGCTCCTCGCCGGAGCGTGCGTGCTTCGGGGCGAGCCTTGCCGAGCGCATCACGGCACCCTCGCCGGGAACTCGATCTCGTAACGACCCGGGCTGACGGCGATTCGGCACGGGCCCGGACGCGTCCGCGTATCGGGCCGGCGTTCAAGCATCACCCGCTGTCGACAGCCCACGCGTGGCAAACTCCCCAGGGTGACGATCTTGGTGGACCACCCAAGTGCTCAAGAGAACGAGGCCATGGGCCAGATAAGCGAGGCCCATCACCCACCAGAGCAGGCTGAAGGGCAGGATGTCTGTGAAGTAACGGCGGACGTCGAACGTGTGGGCCAGCGCCGGCGTCATGACGAAAGCCGCCGTAAAGGCAGCCACAGCCAGTACCGTGATCTCCAGCCGGATCTCGGCCCGGCCTTTGAACGCTATTGCAACCGTCAGGGCGAGCATGGTGCTACCGAGAGTCACGACCGCGAAGGTCGCCGAAAAGACCTGAAGCAGGGACTTACCGAGGGCTGCAAGGCGCGGGTGGGCGGTTGATACCCAGTTGGTGACCTCGACGTTGAACTGGTCTCGCGACATCCGAATGCGGTTCAGGTAAGGCGTAAAGCTTTGCCACTCGTCGTCAGTCACGACACCTTTTCCGGCGTCATCAACGTCGCCCACGGTGTGCGTCATGAAATAGACGAGCTGGTTCAATACGGCACGTCCGTAACCCACGGGGTTGCTCACAACCGCCTTGATGAATTCCCGCTGCTCCCAGGCTGGCGGCGCGAGGCCCTCCGACTTCGCCGAGGCTTGCATGGCGTGGTTGAATTCATCGCCGTACATGCAAGAATCACCGATGAAGCCTAGAAGCGGCCAACGGTCGGGGTTCTGCAAGACACGGCGCAACAGGGCGAGGATGTGAACCCGTTCCGGAGTGGAAGCGTCGAAGACGGGCTCCGCCACGTCGAGATGATTGCAGAACAGCGTCTTCGGACCGAAGTCGAAACCCGAAGGTGTCACCCAGATGTCGAACCGATGGACCGCCACGATCAGGACCGTCGAAAGAGCGCAGAGCGAGAAGATGAGCGGCGAGCGGAGGGCGCGGTGATGCCGCGCCGCGAGCACTCCGAGACTGACGGCGCACAGAGCCAGCACCACCGACGTATGCGGCTTGACCATGGTCGAGAGATAGGCGGTGGGAACCGATAAGATCATGAACGCAAGGCGCCGTGCGGGCGTCCGGGCGATCCAGCCACCGACGAAGAAGAGCAGCGCGAGAGCCGTCGGCAGGAAATGTGGCGCCTCGGCCATCGCGCGGTAGATCTCGACAATGAAGCTGTCGTGGCTGACGATCATGAGGCAGTACACTGCAGCCACCGAGCAGGCGCAAAGTGCCGGGATCCACCTCGAGACCCGCGAAACCCGGTCGCGGCGCGACGCCGCGGCCGCGAGCATCAGGTAGAGCACGCCGAGGACGCAAGCCACGCCGGCGATCACGATGAGGAGTTGTAATGGCGGGATCATGCTCAAGGAACCGAGTCGTAGCGCCAGCATCGTCAGGGCTGGATAGCCGACGTCGCGATGCGACTGCTCCGCCACGCTCTGCCCCGCAGCCCAGAGGACGCCCGGCTGGACGTAGGTGAAGCTGTCGGGCCCGAACACCAAGGGCATGGGTCGAACGAGGCTGCCCCAGCAGAACATCGCCAACATCACAGCACAGAACAGGGCGAAGGTTCTGCCAAGCGTCAGGGGAACCCGTCCGGCAAGTCGCGCGGCAGGTGCCGTCCAGCGCGAGAGCGCGACGACAAAGGGTCTGGGACGGGCGGTGAGCAACCAGCGCTGGTGCGCCCGCGCGAGAAGCATGGTGAAGGCAGGACCGGCCCGGCAGAGCGCCAATATGCAAAGCCCCGCGAGGCTCCAGGTGCGGGCCACCGCGGCGGAGGGGGCCAGCCGAGCCTTGACCCGGATGCCATAGGCCCGGCCGTTGGTCCGCGGGTCGGTGTTGTCGCTGGACGAAAACCACAGCCCGCCCTCCCAGAAGTTGAACCGGCCATCGCCGAGTTGGCGGATGGTGTCGTGCGCGGGTTCGAGCGTGCCGAAGAACTTGCCGTCCTCCGTAACCTTGATGTCATCGGGCGCGAGCGTGAAATCCGGGTGGCTCGGGATGGCATAGGGCCATTGGGCCTCGAACCCAGGTCCGAACGTGAACGCATGTCCCCCTTCGGCGGATATCTGGTCGGTTGCCATGGAAGCCTTGAAGCGAGGTGCCATGGCCGTCATGGTGGAAAGGACGACAGCAGCCAAGGCCAAGAGCGCTATCGCGCAATCGAAGGTCCTGGCGACACGCAGGCGCAGCTTGTCCCGCTGCTCCCGACTAGACCTGTCGTTGGTCATCGACATCGCGGATTGCCTCACGAGACCTGAAAGCAGGCGAGCGGGACGGCGCGGGTGGCATCCGAGGCCGCCTCACGCGCCTCCGCGGGCCCGATCGGTTCAACCCCCCTGGCCCACGCTGACGTAGGCGAAGCCCCGCGCTTCCATCTCGCCGGGGCGGTAGATGTTGCGTAGGTCGATCAGGACGGCGCGGTTGAGGCCGCGTTTGACCCGCTCCCAGTCGAGCGCCCGGAACATGTCCCATTCGGTCACGATCGCGACGGCGTCGGCACCGTCCACACAGGAATAGGCATCCTGGCAGTAGGTCACGTCGTCGAGCAGCGCCTTGGCGCTTTCCATGCCCTCCGGATCGTAGGCGCGGATGCGGGCTCCCGCATCCTGGAGCGCCGCCACGATCGCCAGGGCGGGCGCGTCGCGCATGTCGTCCGTGTTGGGCTTGAAGGTGAGGCCGAGCAGCGCGACGGTCTTGCCGCGCACGTCGCCGCCGCAGGCTCCGACGATCTTGCGTCCCATGGCGCGCTTGCGCTGCTCGTTGACCGACACCACCGTCTCGATGATGCGGAGCGGCGCGCCCTCGTCCTGCGCGGTTTTGATCAGCGCCAGCGTATCCTTGGGGAAGCACGACCCGCCGTAGCCCGGCCCGGCATGCAGGAATTTGGCGCCGATGCGGTTGTCGAGGCCGATCCCATGGGACACGTCCTGCACGTCCGCACCCACCTTTTCGCAAAGGTCCGCGATCTCGTTGATGAAGGAGATCTTCATCGCCAGGAAGGAGTTGCTGGCATATTTGATCAGCTCGGCGGTGCGCCGGCCCGTCACCACGAAGGGTGCCTGATTGAGGTACAGCGGCCGGTAAAGCTCCTCGACGACCCGGATCGCCCGCTCGTCACGCGTGCCGATCACGATCCGATCCGGACGCTTGAAGTCATTGATCGCCGCTCCCTCCCGGAGGAATTCGGGGTTGGAAACGACCGCGAAGTCGGCCTGGGGATTGGCCTCGCGGATGATGCGCTCGACCTCGTCACCCGCCCCGACCGGCACGGTCGACTTCGTCACGACGACCGTATACCGCCCGAGCGCCCCCGCGACGTCCCGCGCCACCCCGTAGACGTAGGACAGGTCGGCATGGCCGTCGCCGCGGCGAGACGGCGTGCCGACGGCGATCAGCACCACCTCCGCTTCAGCGACGGCGCCGGCGAGTTCGTGCACGAAGCTCAAGCGGCCTTCGCGCACGTTCTTGAGCACGAGGTCGCTCAGCCCGGGCTCGTAGATCGGCATCTCGCCACGGTTCAGCGACTCGATCTTGCGCCGGTCCTTGTCGACACAGCATACTGTGTGGCCGAAGTCCGCGAAGCATGCCCCGGACACCAGGCCCACGTATCCGGCCCCCATAACAGCTACACGCATTCTTTCCTCGGATCGGTCTGACAGAGGGCAACAGCGGCCGCGATGGGCCGCCCCTGAGTTTCTGCAGGCTTGCGGCCCATCTCGGCGGATCCAGGGCTCGGCCGACGGACGTGGGTGGCCGACGACGGGATACGTTCCACGCGGCCCTTGCGCTCAAGACGTCACGCCTTCGAGCACGCGCACGACGGCCCCGGCCACCTCCGCATAACGCCCCGCCATTCCGGCGATGCTGAAGTCGGTCCGCGCGTGTCGGGCGCCGGCCTCGCCCATGCGGCGCGCACGATCTCCATCTGCGAGCAGCAGACTGCATGCCGCCACGAGCGCGTCAGCGTCGCCAACCGGGCAGACCATGCCGGTGACGTCAGGCACCATCGCGTCGCGTGTCCCCCCGGCATCGGTTGCCACGACCGGCAGACCCATCAGTTGCGCTTCCAGGACCACATTGGGCATGCCCTCGCGATCCGATACGAGGAGCAGGAGATTGGCAACCGTCATCAATGTGTTCACGTCGCTGCGGCGTCCCAGGAACGTGAATGATCGCGTGAGGCCGAATTGAGCGATCTCCTCCTCGAGCGACGGCATCATGGGCCCGACGCCCACCAGCAGGACCCGCAACTCCCCGTCGGCGGCGATGAGACGCCGGCACACGTCGAGGAACAGGCGCGGGTTCTTCTCGCTCGAGAGCCGGAAAACCCCCAGCACGACCTTTTGATGGGGCAGGATCTTCAGGTCGCGCCGGAGTTCGGCCGATTGGTCGCGATCGGGCGGTGAGAAGGTTTCCAGGCTGATCGCATTCGGGATGCAGACTGCACGTCCTTGCTCCATGCCGATCCAGCTTTCGTAGTCCCTGTTCGCGCCCTCGAAGTTTCCCGTGAACAGCACGCGACTGGACCGAGACAACATGGCATAGGCCTGCCGGTACCAAGGCTTGAAGATGTAGGAGAAGTTGGTCGGGTTGTAGTTGCGGAACGACGCGACCATGCGGGGTACGTCGGCCAGGAGCGACGCAAAGCCGGCGTAGATGTTGGGATCGTCCAGCTGCGCATAGACGACCTTGGGCTTGATCCGCCGCAGAACGGCGACGAGGCGAACGAACCTGTCGATGTCGTCCAGGATGCTGGTCTTCACGAACCGTGCCATGCGCGGGTCGTCGGCAAGCGTGTTCAACAAGACCAGGGGCGACTGGCGATCCACCGTGTGGAGCGTGATCCCGGATGCCTCGATCATGGGCAGGTAGTGGGCGTTGTCGCCGATCGGCTCGTCGTAGATGACGAAATGGACGTCGTAGCCGGCGCGCCGCAATCCGAGGGCGAGGTAGACCCACTGCCGCTCGGCCCCACCAGGGGACAGCCCATGGGTGCAGACCACGACCGTGTCGCCGGGTGTTAGCTTGAAATCCTCGTGCTTGGCGTCGTCCTCGTAAAGGCCCGGGAACTGGACAGCGTCGGCCTCTTCGATGTCGATGCACAGGGTTCGTTGCGAGAACTGAAGCCAGTCCCGAGTCGCCTCGTTTTTCTCGACGATCCAGTAAGGATGTGTGTAGAGCCGCTCCCGGCTCGTCGGCGAGAAATAGAGCCGCTGATTCCAAATCGAGTAGCGGCCTCCGACATCGTGTCCTATCTCGCCATGTGCGGTCAGGATCGGCGGCAGCTGACGCATGCCCTCGAACACCATGTAACGGTCGTAGAAATCGACATCCGGGGTGGCGGCGAGGCGCGGCAGCGTCGGCGAGATACAGGACACGCCCTGCAACACCTCGAACGGGCGGGCGCGCAGCGGCAGCCGGAAGGCGCGGCGGGTCGCGACCACACCCATCGAACGCAGGGCCAGCAACGCCGTATGGAACATGCGGCGGCCGAACGATTTCCTGTTCAGATCGATTTCGTGGACCCGGTAGGTGACGAATCGCGACACGAGCACCACTCGTCTGACGCCGACCACACTGAGCTTGGCCATTTCGTGGTAGTCGAGGCGCCCCTCGGCCTCGGGATCGAGGAACGCCAGGGTCGCGCCTTCGAGCGCCTTCGCGGCCGCCAACTCATCGGCCGACAGGGGCATGCCCCAGTCCGGCAGCCGCACGTGCTCGGGCTCGATCAAACATCCGTGGTCTTCGCTGACAAGCTCGACAACACGGTTCTTGAGGGTGGGAAACGCCTTCCGCCACCCGGGTCCGCGATCGACGTCCGGCACGCGGTCGCGGTCGCCGCGATCCGCAAGCCAGACGGTCCGCGACACCTGAGACGCCCAGAGCGCTCCCTGGCCGGCCGGCAACGGCCGGGCTGGCCGCCTTTCCGTCAGGTCCGGCACCTTTGCGGGATGGTGGCGCAACCAGGATTCCAGCATCAGGACGGCCCAGAGCTGGTAAGTCGAGAAACCGTTCGGGGTTCGCTGCCGCTCCATGAAGCTCGCCAGACCGTCACGCCCGAACAGCGGCATCACGCGCGCGTCGCCGCAAAGGAGTTCGGAGCCGAGATTGAGCAGGCTCCCCCGCGCCCAATCCGACATCGGCAGGCCGAAGCCTTTCTTCGGCATGTCGATCAGGTCGCGCGGCAGATAACGGTAGGCGACTTCCCGCAGGATCAGTTTGCCCCGCCCCCCGCCGACCAGATACTCGTCCGGCAGGCGCTCCGCGAACCGCGCCAGCGCCACGTTGAGAAACGGCGTGCGCACCTCGAGCGCGTGCTGCATGCTCATCCGATCGACCTTCGGCAGCACGGCACCGGGCATGTAATTGGTAGCGTCGCTCTGCCGCATGCGCGACAGGAGATGGCCTCGCGGCGCCCGGTCGAGCTGCCCGCGCAGGGCGCTGACATGGGCGGCGAAACCAGCCGGCATGAAGCCGAACAAGTCCTGCAGATGCTCGTCGCTGGAGACCAGGATCCGGTTTCCATAGTAGACGCCGCCCGGGCTGTAGCCCGGCAGTTCGCCCGCCGCCTCGCGCTCGCTTTCTTCCAGGGTGGAGAAGTAGCGGCCGTAACCGCCGAACAGCTCGTCGCCCCCGTCGCCCGACAGCGCGACGGTGACGTGCTGCCGAGCAAAAGCCGAGAGCCGGTAGGTGGGCAGGCACGAGCTGTCCGCATTCGGTTCGTCCAGGACCTTGCCGATATCGCGCAGGAACTCGGAGCCGTGGGGGTCGACGAGCTGATCGCGATGGTCGGTGCCAAGGTGCGCGGCGAACTGGCGCGCGACCTCGTGCTCGCTGTCCGGAGAGCCCTCGAACCCCATCGAGAATGTATGAAGCGGCAAATCCAGCCGACGACGAACAAGGGCGCAGACGGTCGAAGAATCGACGCCTCCCGACAGGAAGGCGCCGAGCGGCACGTCGGCGAACAATCGGCGCTTCAGGCTGACGGTGAGCAGGTCTTCCAGTTCGTCCGCGAGATCACCCATGGGACGATGCGTGAAACCCCCAGATCCCGGCCTGAACTGGAAATATCTTTGGATCTGCGTGTCGCCGCTCGCGTCGACGCGCATCCAATGCCCGGCAGGAAGCTTCTTTGTCCCGGTATAGATGGACCGAGGAGCGCCGATGTATTGGAAGCTCAACACTTCCGCAATGGCATCGACACTCACGGCCGCATCGAAACCGGGGAGCCTTTCGAGGGCCTGGAGTTCCGAGGCGAACGCCAGCGCTCCCGACGACAACATGCTGTAGTAGAGGGGCTTCTCACCGAAGGGGTCGCGCGCCATCAGGAGCGATCTGCTGAGCGTGTCATAGGCCGCGAAAGCATACATTCCGTCGAGGCGCGGCAGGGCCTCGACGCCCCAGAACGCGATGGCTTCGACGAGCACCTCGGTGTCGGTTCGGCCGCGGAATCGAACACCGGCACGCTTGAGCTCGGCTCGCACGTCCTGGAAATTGTAGATCTCGCCGTTGAACGTCAGCCACCAGCGTTCGTCGCCGCTGGCGAAAGGCTGCCGGCCGGCATCCGAAGTG
>CAXUCF010000033.1:0-9962 GCA_964249275.1 uncultured Lichenihabitans sp. | reverse complement strand
CCCACGGGTGCGCTTTGCACGTTTCACCCCGTGCCCCCTGCGCCCCCCCCGGGGGGGGGGTGCGCCCGCCACGAGGCGGTTGCAAGAGTCCGGCAATCCCGCACATAGAGTCCCACCAATGAAATCATCGACTTGACGGCAAAGCCCGACCGACGGCCGGTGGGTTCTAACAGACAGGATCCCGATAAGGAAGGCGCGGAGCACGCGTTCGGCCGGCCAACGGACGGTCGTGAACGCGAGCCGACCGCCACGGGACGACAGGGTGGTCGAGGCCGAGGCGGTGACGGGCCGCGGGGGCCCGGGCGAGCTTGCTGGGCCTGCACGGCTTAAAGTATGAGGCAGGGATGTTGAAGCGACTTCCTGCCCCGCCCTTTCCCTTGGTCGGCTCGATCCTCGCCCGGTTGAGACGCGGTTCGGAGCGAGCCGCCATCGCGGCGGAACCGAGCGAGGAGTCCACGATCCGCCATCGCGTCCACTGGAACGAGGGCGCGATCCGCTGGTCGGAGGATCCGGCCGGCAACGCGGACAGCGCCTTCGTACCCGTCCCCCTTGAAGCCCATCAGTCCCGCCGTTTCCGCATGATCGCGCCGAAGTCCGATCTCGCGGCCCTCGCCGTGCGGATCGGGACCTACCGCCGGGTCAACGTCGGCATCCTATCATGTCGATTGCATGGACCGGCCGGCGCCGTGCTGGCTTCGGCAAGTACCGACCTGGCGACGCTTCAGGACAATGCCTTCCATGCGGTCCTGGATCTGCGCGGCGTCGCGCTGGAAGCGGGGCAGGACTATTGGGTCGGCCTCGCTCTCACCGCTGAGCCCGGCAACGAGATCGCACTCTATGCCGCCGTCCCGGAGATCGCTCCCGGGATGCCGCACCGCCGGGTCGAGGGGTTCGATGCCGATCGTGAGCTCGAGATCGAGTCGGTCAGACGTGGTCTTCTGCCGCGCTACCGGCTGGATTGGAGCCAGGAAGACGCGCTTTGGTCGACCTGGCCGACCGTGCCCGGGCCGGACGCGCCCGCGTTCGAACCGTACGCGCTCCAGTTCCGCGAAGCCTTCGAGTTCGAGATCGTCGCGACGATGCGGCGGCCTGCCATTCTGAAGGTGCAACTCGCTACCTTCGAGCGGCGGGTCGAGGGACATGTCGTCGTCGAGTTGATCGGGCCGGCCGACGACTCGCTGCTCAGAAGTGCGCTCGATCTGTCCCACGTCAAGGACAACTGCTTCGTGCCGGCGCTGGATCTGGCGGCCGTGGACCTCGAGCCGGGCCGCAAATATCGCGTGCGCCTTCACTGGCATGGTTCCCCGGGCAACGAGGTGGCGGTCTATGCGGCGCCGGTCGCGGTGGGCCGCTACGAACTGCGTCCCCATCTGGAGAGCCTCAGCCCTGAGCGCCTGTTCACGGCCGCAGCTTGGGGCAGGGCGGCCCAGGCGGTCGAGAAGGCTTTCCTGATCGCCACGCCCGGCGACATCGCACGGTCCGGGACGCTCCTCGCAGGCGTTCGGCGGATCTTTCCCGGCCTCGTCTTCTCCGTGCTGAGCTTCGAGGAGGCATCCAGGCGCCTCGGGGCGCTGCGGCAGTCCGATCTCGTTGTATTCGCGGACATGTTCGATCTCAGGGCGCACGACGGCCTGAGCTTCGACGACCTGTGTTTCGATCTTCACCGCAACCTGGTCTGCACGGTATTCGTCGACCGGCACGGTGCGATATCCCCGGCCGAGGGCGCGGAGTTCACGCCGTCGGCTCGAACCGCCATGTCGCACCGCCGACAGCACGCGCGCCGCTGCCACTACGTGGTTTCGGGCGAACGGCAGACCCTTGAGGCGACCTGGCTCGGCGCGCCTGGGGGATCGGCCGCGGGGGTGCTGGGTCCCGAGCGCCTGGAGCAACTGGTCGAAGACGTCCGCAGGCGGGCGCGGCCCCGCGTGGCGGTCGTTTCCGTTCTGCATCGGAAGGCCGATCTCATCGAACTCTTCCTCGAACACGTCCGGGACCAGACCTACCCGGGCGAGATCACGACCGTGCTGGTCGACGACGCGTCGCCGGAGGACGATGCGTCGCGCGCCATGCACTTTGCGGATCGGCTCCGCGACGCCGGGCGGGACAACCGCCGCATCCTGATCCGCAGCAACGACGGCAACCTCGGCAACTGCGCGTCCCGGCTGGCGGGGTTGGCGGCCTATGATGCGGAACTCTATGTCATCGTCGACTGCGACTGCTTGATGAACCGGGATTTCGTTGCGGCTCACGTGTTTGAACATTGGTGGGATGACGTCGACGCTGTGATCGGCCCCATCGCCGAAAGCAACGAACGCGATCCCTGCACGCTCGTATCGGCTCTCGAAGCCGACACGGCCTCCGTTGCGCGTGAAGACCAACCGCAGGACCCGGTATTGGGGGGAGCCTTCGTCAATTGCGTCACACGCCACTTCTCGGTCAAGCGCCGCAATGTGATCGCGGCCTCGTTGTTTGACCTCGATTTTTCCTACTCGGCCAAGCCCGATTCGGGCTTCGGCTGGGAAGACGTGGAAATGGGTTATCGGCTTTACCGCAGAGGCGCCGTGATCCGCTCGACCGACAAGGCCTTCGTGGTCCATTGCTCGCATGCGTCCTCGATCCCCGACGACCGCAAGATGCTCGGTTCCACACGCAACTTCGCCAAACTGTTCCAGAAGCACCCCGAACTCTCGCTCGTGGCGCGTCGCTGGGCGACCGACACCTATGACCGCATCGTTGGCTGGCAGGACATGCTCGGTGTTGCGTCCGGCCCGGAGCGCCTGCAACTCGACCGGATCTTCGGTGACTCGCGCACGAAACTCGGCGGCGTGCTGCCGCTCCTGCGCGGCCAAGGCCGCAAGCTGCGGATCCTGACCTATCGGTGGCATGCCGCCCATCAATATGAGCTTTATAAGCTGCCGCACGCGTTCACACTTGCGACACACGTCGGCAGCCCGGCGACCGACGTATGGTCCTACGACCAGAGGCCCCTGCCTCGCAATGCGCGGCTCGTGCCGTTGGCCGAAGTCGACCTGCGGGATTTCGATCTGGCCCTGCTGCACTTCGACGAAAACGTCCTCGCGGCGCACCTGTGCAACGGCGTCATACCGGCGAGTTGGGGGGACGCGTTCCGGCGTTTTCTCGAGATCGACAGCTTACCCAAGATCGCGGTGTGCCATGGCACCGTACCGTTCGAAGGCCAATTCGCGCTTGACCCGGGCCGCAAACACGCTTTCGCGCCGCACGAGGACGAGCGCGGGATCTTGGTCGATACGCTGTCCAGGGCCGGGGTCCGCGTCGTCTGCAATTCGCATCAAGCGCTCGACGAGTGGGGTTTCAAGGACGCCCGCGTCATCTGGCACGGCTTCGACCCGCAGGAGTTCCCGCGCGGCACGCTCGATCGGGACGTGCTGGCACTCCAGACGGATTTCGCGCGTCCACATTATCGTGGCGCCTGGGAGTTCGAAGAGGTCCTGTCCCACTTGGCTCCCGGGATCCGCGTCGAAACTGCGAGCCACCCCGGCGCTCCGATCGAGAACCGGTTGCAGAACCCCTTCGCGGTTCGGCATTTTCGCTCCTACGTGGACAGGATCCGACAGTTCAAGTTCTATCTCAACACCACCTTGCGTTCCCCCATGCCGCGGTCCCGCGGCGAAGCCATGATGACCGGCGTCATCCCGGTCTGCTTGCGGAACCACGACGTGGACATGTTCATCGAAGACGGAGTGGACGGATTCTACGCCGACAAACCCGAGGATCTCGCTGCTTTCATCAACGACGCCAGCATGGACCCCTCTCGACTGGAGGCCATGAGCCTCGCCGCCCGCCACAAGGCCCTCGATGTGTTCAACCACGACCGTTATCTGGCGGAATGGCAGTCGCTGCTGAGCGATATGGCGTGAACCGCGCGTTGCCGGCGTGGAGCGGGCCGCGGGCGTAGGTCCTGCGCGCCCGTCGATCGACCGGCCAGCAGGAGCACCGGTTCGGGACAACGCCATCGAGCAAGACCTCGCTGCGGCTTCGTTCCTGCGGGGGTCGCGAACTTGCAATTCCACCACGACCTCCGTATGCACGGCCGCGAGTGTGGATCGCGCTCCCGAAAAGCGTTTGTTGCAGGAGTGATGCGATCCAGTCGAGAGAGCGCGTGCGGGGCGGCGCGGCAGACTAGCGAAGTCGTAGGATCGCATCGATGACTGCTTCTCGAACGGTGCTCGTGACAGGGGCGGCCGGCTTTATAGGGTTCCATCTTGCCACGCGGCTCTTGACCCTGGGCGACACGGTTATCGGTCTGGACAACCTCAACGACTATTATGACGTCGAGCTGAAGAAGGCACGTTTAGCGAAGCTTGAGGCGACTTCCGGCTTTACCTCCGCCCGGATCGACCTCGGCGACCGGACCGCCATCGACGCGCTTTTCGCTCAGCATCGGTTCGACCTCGTGGTCAACTTGGCCGCGCAGGCCGGCGTGCGCTACTCGCTGACCAACCCGCACGCCTATGTGGCGAGCAACATCAGCGGCTTCGTCAACCTGCTTGAGGCGTGCCGTCACTGCGGCATAGGCCACCTGCTCTACGCGTCGTCCAGTTCGGTCTACGGCGCCGTCACCCAGATGCCGTTTTCGGTCCGTCAGAACGTGGACCACCCGGTCAGCCTCTATGCGGCGAGCAAGAAGGCGAACGAATTGATCGCGCACAGCTATAGCCACCTGTTTGCGCTACCGACGACAGGCGTCCGCTTCTTCACCGTCTACGGGCCGTGGGGCCGGCCCGACATGGCGCTCTTCCTGTTCACCCGCGCCATCCTCTCGGGCAAGCCCATCGACGTCTTCAACAACGGTGAGATGGAGCGCGATTTCACCTACATCGACGACATCGTGGAGGGACTGGTGCGCCTGGGCGAGCGGCCCGCGGCTCCCGACCCCAACTGGAGTGGCCGACATCCCACGCCCAACACGAGCCGGGCACCCTACCGCATCTACAACATCGGCAATCATGCGCCGGTGCGGCTTCTGCGCCTGATCGAAGTGCTTGAGGACTGCCTGGGCAGGAAGGCCGAGAAGCGGCTGTTGCCGATGCAGCCCGGCGACGTTCCGGCAACCTATGCCGACATCGACGACCTCACGCGGGACGTCGGCTTCACGCCGAGCACGCCGATCGAGGTCGGCGTCGAGCGTTTCGTACGATGGTACCGCGACCATTACCGCGTTTAAGCGCTGTCGCAGCAGGCCCGGACTCTCCATGAATGGACGCCGAATGAACGCCACGCCGGCTTCCGCCATCCGATATGCCGAAGCCCACTGACTATCCTGCCTCAAGATTGACAGCGGTTCTCAAATGTCGGAGCTCAACAGATGAACAAACCTGTCAATTATCAGGGCCGGGATCTCGGACATATCGACCAAGACATTGCATACGCCAAGGAGACATTTTGCAAGCTGACACGTGCAGTGGAAAAATGCGGCGGAATGCGCAAGAATCTCAGAATTCTGGAACTCGGTCCAGGTCCTGACTTCGGCGCCCAATTGCTGCTGGCCTCAACCGGCATGGACGTCACGCTCTCCGATCTCTACCTTGCCAAGTGGGATCCCGACTATCATCCCTTGATGTACAAGCGGCTACATGACTGCTGGGACGGTCCGAAAACAGAGTTGTCCAAGGCCTTGCAGAACGGAACCTACGAGGGAACCCGCCTGACGTTGCTCGAAGAGCCGGCGGAATGCCTCGCTTCCCTCGCCGATGCGTCCTTCGATATCGTCTACTCAAACGCCGTGCTGGAGCACATCACCGATCTCGGCAAGGTAGCCCACGAGGTTGCCCGCGTCGTGAAGGCCGACGGATACGGCTTCCATCAGATCGACTGGCGGGATCACCGCAACTTCGATCGACCGATCGACCACCTTCTGATGAAGGAAAGCACGTTCGTCAATACGGCAGAGGAATCGTTCTGGGAGTTCGGTAACCGGTTCCGCTCCGTAGAATTCTGGAATCACTTCGAGGCGGTGGGTTTCCACGTGATCGATAGAATCGTGAGCGACTGGGCGACACCTGACTATCTCGCCGAGATCACGCCGCACCTGCGGGACAGTCTGTCGTCCTATCGTTTCTGGCCTGCCCGCGATCTCGACAAGGTTTCGGGCGCATTGGTGATGCGCAAGCTGAGCGGCACTGCGGAAACTCTGCTAAAGGAGCGCGCGCTCGACACGCTGGCGCTCATCGCAGCCCTTAAACAAGCGTCGCTCGCCATGGGTGCGGTCGATCAGAAGTTGGCGTGGTGCAATCGCTCGATGGACGCGCTCGAGATCGAGATCGATCCTCGCCAACTCCAGCAGGATGGCTTTATGTGGTCCACCGTGATCGCGGGCCTGCCGATCGGCGATACGGTTGAGGATGCTTTTGGGGCCTGCACTCAACTGTTCGAAGATGGCGACGCTCTCGGCCCGGCCCACGCCATCCACGACCACATCAAGAACCGGGGGCGCGGTCGGTTCTCACACTGGAAGGACGCCGTCATGTTCTCCACCTCGGACAATTCGTCTCCTCGGGAGAATGGCCGGACATACACGATCCGGATCCCAGCGGCCGCTTGCTGAAGCACGGGAACGGGCCACGCGCGATTTCGCTCGTGTCGAAGCTGGTGGCCCTGCCGGCCGAGGGGAGCGGTGCCTCAAGTGTCGCAGGCTGTCCAGCGTGGTCTCCCTGGGTGCCGACCCAACCAGGGTGTCAGAAGGGGCATGCTGTTCGACAGCAGTCCCAAGGGCGTGATGCATGTCGTGCGCGAAAACACCCAGTTGAGGCACCGGCGTGGATTCGGCAACCCAGATCCGGAACAGGTTGCGGAACGTTTCGTTCCGCTTCGAGCCCGTGCAGGGTTTAGCGAGCGGGAGACCCCTTGAAGGCCTGCCGCTTGCCGTGGGCCTTGCCTTTCGGAAAGCCCGGCCTTCGGGGTCCTTTGCTGACTGTGACCAAGTCGGCACCGTCCAGCAAGCCATCCACGCGGCACGAACATCTGTTTCGGCGCAGATTGTCCGCTACGGCATGATGTGTCGGCCACCAGTTCTTGAGAGTAAACAGAACCCCAGCATGATAGACGTCGAACTCGTTCCCAATTGTTCCGTGTAAGCAGAAGGGCGCTTGCCGGCAATCCACTCGGCCAGACGACTATGGTTTGAGAGTAGAAGAATGGTGAGAAATGATAGGAGGGTCTCCTTGCTCCAAAAATCCTCAGGAACACCGAACCCCGCTTCGGTCGGTTTATCCACCCTGCTGGATTATCGTGATAGCACCGAGGTGAAGCATCATGGGAAATTATTGTCTCTGGGCAGTGCAAGTTGCAGATCGTGTCTGGCTACTGCAGAGAGGCCCTGAGGACGATGCGTTCGATCTGGAGGCCGCAGCGGCGTTGCTGAGTTCGTCGCAGCTTTTGATGGACGAAGTTCTGGGCATGATGGACGCGAGTACCCTTTCGGTGCGCACGCGAGAGGTCGTGAAATTGCCGGACTGGGGCGTGGCCCTCGCCCACGGCGACCGCCGCCACGCCAGATCATTGAAAGGAGGGCATCTGATTCTCACCGATCGCAACGCCGAGGACCGGCTCGGCTTTGCCGCGCTTGACGCGTTCTCCCGCATTGGGGTGAGCAGCATGACCTACCTCACGGCATTTCGCGATGACTCGGTCGCGCAAATCGCGTTCAACGTCGCGGGTCCGCGCTGGCGGCGCCTCTTGTCCTTGCTGGTCCTCTTCCGCCGGCGGCAGGCGACGATCACCAATCGACGGTTGGACGTCCTCAGGCCCGTTGCGTTCGGCGTGGGGCAGGACGGCCGATGCGAGACTCCCGTGATCGAGCGATTGGAAGCCTCGGTCGACGACAACGGCGAGCCCGAGCAGTTCTCGCGATACATGGTGTTCGAGGGATCGCGACAGCTCGCCCCGGTCCGCAACACGCACGACGACATCGGTCGGCGCCTCGACGGCCGCTATTCGCTGTGGGATCGCAAACTGGTTTTCGCCCCGACCGAAATGTCGCGATTGTTCAGACGACCGTATTGGATCGTCGAAAACGACGAGTCGAACCAGAAGTGGCTGCCGTACTATCCGAAGAGGCGGCCGGGCGGCGGCCGGGCGGCGCAGATCGGAACCGCGGACCGCGAAGACCTGGGCGTGGTTTTCACGGCGGGCGCGTCGCTGGCAGTCCAACCGCTGCACATCGGGGATGTCGTGGTCGTCGCCACCCATGCTTTGCCGCCTGGAGGGGCCGAGCGGCAGTGGGCTTACCTCGCCCTGGGAATGAAACGGGCCGGTTACGACGTCAGGTTCGTCGTCTATCGCAAGCTGCTCGGCGTCGACGCACATTATTCCCACATGCTTGAGGAAGCAGGCATTCCCATCATCGACCTCGACAGCGTTCGCCCGAGGCACTTCTCCGTGTTCGCCATCGACGACCCGGTGCTGTGGAAGGTCTTTCGGGCCAAGATCGTGGACGACATCCTCAATCTCTGGCGCATCGTGGAGCTGCTAAAGCAGCTGAAACCCAAGGCGGTCTACGTCCAACTCGATGAACCCAACATCTATCTCTGTCTCGCTGCGCTGATTGCCGAAGTACCCCACGTCATACCGTCGTTCCGCAATATCAACCCAAGTCATTTCGCGTACTATCGCCCATGGTACCGTGACGCCTATCGACTCATTGCACGCTCGGCGCGGGTCAGACTGTCTGGAAATAGTCGGCTGGCCAATCAGGACTATGCCGACTGGCTTGGCTTGGACGCGGATCAAATCGCCTGCATACCGAACGCCCTCGACGATCGACTTTTCCCGCGTCCGACCGAAGGCGATTCGGTCGCGCTGCGGCAAGAATTGAACATCAGCCCTGACCAGAGGGTGATCCTGGGGGTCTTCCGTTTCGCTGAGGAGAAGAACCCGCTCTGCTTCCTGCGGACGGTCGAGCGTGTTGCCAAGGAGATCCAGCCATTGCGCGTCCTGATCGTCGGTGTGGGTCGTCTTGCCGCGATGATCTCTCAGGAGATCGAGGCGCGAGGGCTCTCGGGGATCGTGACGGTCCTGGGTCACCGGACGGACGTGAACGTCCTGATGTCGATCGCCGACCTGCTCCTCCTCACGTCGAACCACGAAGGACTGCCGAACGTCGTCCTCGAAGCGCAGTTGAGTGGCCTACCGGTGGTGGCAACGGACGTGGGCGGCACCCGCGAGGCGCTCCGAACCGGCGAATCCGGCATTCTCTGCCGAGCCGATGACGACCGCGCTCTGGCCGCAGCCAGCATCGCGATCCTGACAGACCGGGCCTCGGCCCACCGGATGGCGGAAGCCGGTGCCGCCTTCATCCGCGGCAAGTTCGGGCTTGCCGCGATGGCCGATCGCTATCTCGCGCTCGCCCAGGGCGCTGGGACCGCGTAAGCTCGACTTGGTAGATCAAGCGGCGAAGCAGGAGGCCGGTTGCGCCCGCCTCGGTCTGTGTCGCTGGAGGCACGACGGCCGCTTGACGCCGCCCCGGCCCGTTCCTACCTCCGCTCCACGCCGGCTACGGCCTGTGCCGTTCGCCTGCATCAAAGGGTGTCATCATGGCCGCTGCCGATTCCGTCACCACCAAGGTCACCGACCAGAGCTTCGACCAGGACGTCCTGAAATCGTCGGAGCCCGTCGTCGTCGATTTCTGGGCCGAATGGTGCGGCCCCTGTCGCATTATCGCCCCGGCGCTGGAGGATATCGCCAAGGAGATGCAGGGCAAGGTCAAGGTGGCCAAGTTCAACATCGACGAGAACCCGGGCATTCCGGGCAAGCTCGGCATCCAGTCGATTCCGACGCTGCTGCTGTTCAAGGACGGCCAGGTCGCGGCCAAGATGGTCGGGGCCAAGCCCAAGGGCGAGCTGCAGCGCTGGATCAGCGGCGCGATCTAAGAGGCGGTTTGACAACTTTGACAAGGACGGCCTGACGTGATTCACGCTGTGGAT
>CAXUCF010000032.1:12198-24878 GCA_964249275.1 uncultured Lichenihabitans sp. | reverse complement strand
GTCCAGTCGTTCTTCGACTTCTACGCCGACAACTACAACTACGAAGGCATCGCCAACTCGGACGAAAACAACAACGTCTTCGCCTACACCTATACGGCCGCCGGCGGCTTCTCGGCCACCATCGCGGTTGAGGACCGCACCGGCCGTAATCTGGGGCAGAACGTCGGCAACATCACGGGTGGTGTGAACCGGGTCGCGGGCAACGCCGCCTACGCCGGCGAGACCATTCCGGATATCGTTGGCGTGCTGCGCGCCGACCAGGCTTGGGGTGCCGCGCAACTGTCGGCGGCCTACCATCAGAACAGCACGGTCACGGGGGCGCTCGGCGGCAACATCCAGGCCTTCCAGCAGAAGACCGCCGACGGCTTCGCGGTCCAGGGCGGCGTGCAGATCAAACTGCCGATGCTCGCGGCCGGCGACGACCTGTGGATCGAGGGTGCCTACCAGCAGGGCGCCTACCTCTACCAGGACTCGGGCTTTTACCTGAACGGCGGCTTCAACTCGCTGTTCGCCGGTGGCTTCCAGCACATCGACCGCGACGTGATCGCCATCGGCATCCCGGGCAGCACTACGGGGGCCTATTCACTCCAGCAGGGCCAAGGCTTCTCGGTGATGGCCGCCATCAACCATTACTTCACGCCCAACTTCCACGACGTGCTCTTCGGCTCCTATGAAGAGACGAGCTACGGCCGCGCCAAGAACATCGACTGGACCCTCGGTGGCCTCGGCGACGGCAGCGAGTACCGTGTCGGCAATCAGTTCCTCTTCGATCCCGTGAAGAACCTCGAGATCGGCCTGGAAGTGATTTACGGCCATATCGACCAGACGCTGGCCCACAACCCGGGCCAGGCCGCGACGTCGATCGCCGGCCTCCGCGGCGTCACCAAGAACCCGGACGCCTTCGAAGCCCGCCTCCGCGTCGAGCGCGACTT
The DNA here is from genome assembly GCA_964249275.1 of uncultured Lichenihabitans sp. Taxonomy (GTDB): domain Bacteria; phylum Pseudomonadota; class Alphaproteobacteria; order Rhizobiales; family Beijerinckiaceae; genus Lichenihabitans. Next base: position 23,946 of record CAXUCF010000032.1, on the reverse strand, counting down.
CTAAGTCGAAACGGAAGCCCCAACGACCAGGAAGCCCGGCGGTGCACGCCGGGCTTTTTCCGTTGGAGGTCGTCAGGCTTCAGCAGACATCCGCTACAGGTATGGTCGGGATGCCCGCGACGCCGGCCGCCGTTCTCGGGGTGCGCGCGCGGCAGGACGCAAAGCTCGGCGGAGTGGGGACAAGAAGCCTCCCAGACCGCGCGGCAATACTCCCGTCATCCTTCGGAGTGCGGATAGACGGGGGCCGGTCGGTCCCAGCTTCGATCGGATGCGGTCGCGCGCCCCGCAACTCTCTACGGGCTTCGCCGGACCAAGCTAGGCCCTGGCTTATAGGAGGGCACGTCCCCCGACGTCGGTGCGGCTACCTGCATCGGCAGGAAGCCACTCCGCGGGCGTGCTGATCTGCAAGGCCGGCGACGCATCCTGCGTTACATGGCCAGAGACTTCCAGGCGGATAACGACCGTCGTATTACCCATCGCGCAAGCCCCGCGAGGCGAGAAGCTGGATGGTCATCCCGTGCCGCGATGCGAGCGCCAAGGGAGCGGCGGGCAGCCCGCGGGTGACCTGCGGCCCTCGCCTAACCAGCCGCGCGCTCAGTTCCGCTCCCACATCATGATGCTGCCGAGATCGCCCATGGCGTGCCACTCGGGTCGGCCGACGTCGCCTGTGGATTCGATCGCCATGAGATTGGCGATGGCCGTCCGTGCCCGATTCACCCGGCTCTTCAAGGTTCCCAGGGCGCAGCCGCAGATCTGAGCCGCTTCTTCGTAGGCGAATCCAGAACCTCCCACGAGAATGAGCGCTTCACGCTGTTCCGCGGGCAGCTTCGCGAGAGCCGTGCGGAGGTCCTGCAGATCCATGTGACCGTTCTGCTCCGGCACCGACACCAACCGCGCCGCCATGGTGCCTTCGGCATCTTCCACCTCGCGGCGCCGCTTGCGGTACTCGGAGTAGAAGACGTTGCGCAGGATGGTGAACAGCCACGCCGACATGCTGGTCCCGTGCGTGAACGAGGCCTGGTTGATCCAAGCCTTCATCAAGGTTTCCTGAACGAGGTCGTCCGCCCGGTCACCATTCCCGCAGAGCGAGAAGGCGAAAGCCCGCAAGCTTGGAATCGTCCCGAGCATCTCGTCTTTCAGGCGCTTCGCAGCCGCCTCTGCGGATAGTGTTTCGGGCTCGCCGGAACGAGTGTCTCCGGTGTCCGTGCTCATGACGACGTTCCTAGATCACGCACAACAGCGGGCATATACACGAGTTCCCGATCACATCCCCGCTCGGCCGACGCCCGGCGAGAGCATCTTCCGCCGCGTCCGCCCTGCCGGACATGCGCGCCGCCTGGCGACGAAGCGCGAGGGGCCGGTGCAAGCCGAATCGGAGGACGAGAATCGACCGGGAACGGACATTGCAGACATCGATATCGGATGCCCCGCAAACGAAATCAACCCGTCACGGCACGGCCCGCTCGAGACGTCCGGTCAAGACCGGGGCCGTGCTGGGCCTTCCGTCGGGCGATCCCCCCGGTGGCTCCACGGTGATCGCATAGGTGGCGCCGGTGATCACGGCCGGATCATAGGCGGTCAGAGAAGCCTCGGAGCCGGATCCGGCCGGTACGAGCCCGAGCGAGCGCGGTGCACCGATTGCCTGATCGATGATCCAGAGTTCGTAGCTCTTGCCTGCGGGCGAGGCGGCCGCCACGGGACGGACGGCAAGGCGGCGTGTCGCGAGGTCGACGTCCAGCACCATCGCCGGCGATCCTGCATCCCGCTGCAGAACAGCCGTGAAGTGAGCCTGTGGTGGCCTGCCGACCCGCTCCTGGATGACGATCCAGGCCAGCAGAGAGGCGGCCAGCGCTGCGAAGCCGGCCGAGATCGTGCGCCAACGACGAAGGCGCCGCTCGAGATGCAGGACCGTGCCATCGTTTGCCGCGGCCCGGGTCCGAAAGAGCCGCACGACGAGGCTCTCGAAGACGGCCGCGGGCGGTACGACCTCGCGCGTGGCTTCGGACAGGGGAGCCAGCAGTTCCTGCCAGGCCAGCACGCCCGCGGCGAGTTCACCATCCGCCGCGAGCCGGGACACGACCGCCTCACGCTCCGCGGCGTCCAGGGTTCCAAGGACGTATTCGGCTGCGAGAAGGTCGGTGTCGTCCGGGTCGCTCATTGGCTCAAGCAGAGTCTCAGTTGGGCCAAGCTGCGGCGCAGCCAGGTCTTGATGGTGGCGACGGGCCGTCCGTAACGCCGTGAAAGCCATTCCCGGCTGGCGCCGCGATAATAGGCCAGCAGGACCGCTTCGCGTTTCTCGCCATCCAGCCCGTCGAGGCAGGCCATCACGGCGCGCAGCCGCTCGCTCCGTTCCAGTGCGTCGAGCGCCGTAGGAGTATCGTCGGCGACATCGAAGCCTTCCGGCACTTCACTGACCGGTGTGGTTTTGAGCCGCCTGACTTCGTCCAGCGCACGGTAGCGAGCAATGGCAGCCATCCAGGCGATGGCCGATCCTCTGGTCGCGTCGAAGTCGGCGGCCCGCTCCCAAATACGGACGTAGATCTCCTGGAGAGCCTCATCGGCCAGGCTGCGTCGAACCAGGATGCCGACCACGATACCATAGAGCTTTGCGCTCGTTGCGTGATAGAGCGACGCGAAGGCATGTTGATCGCGCTCCGCGACACGAGCCAGCAAATCGCCAAGGTCACGACTCGTTTCCAACATCGGAACGCCGTCTCCGCGCCCCTGCGGTCCCGGAGAGAATCGGTCGCCAGAAGCGGCGTCACGCTAATGGCGAAAGACCATCCCTGCCAAGGGAGGACTCGTGCAGGACGCGGCCGGGCACCAGAGATCCGCTACGACGCTGCGCTTCGTGCGCCGGACCGGCTTCACCCGCGCTGCAGTCCCATCCGGACCGCCGACACGGCCAGGACGAGCCAACCGACGATCAGGCACATTCCACCGAATGGTGCCGCCGAGGGCCACGGACGCCAGTCCGCGAGGCCCGACAGAGCGAGCGCGCCGCCGAACAGGACCGCCCCCACAGTCAGCAAGGTCAGGGCGACGGCCAACAATGCAGGTCGTCGGGCGCTGCCGAGTGCCACCGCGCTTCCTGCCGCCACGGCGGCCGCATGGATCAACAGAAAATCCGAAGCCGGACGGGCCAGATCGCCCCGACCCACATGGGCACCTGCCGCACCCAGCGCAACACCCGCCGCGCCCATCACCCCGGCGCAGGCTATGAAGGCGAACGGCCAGCGCGGAACGACGGGGCGAGTTGGCCCGAGGAGGGCCGCCTCACGGGAGCGGCCGTCGAGCACGCGGCGCGGCTCAGCTCGCCGGCTGCATCACCGAGTCGATGACGTGGACGACGCCGTTCGACTGCATGACGTTGGCGATCGTTACATGGGCGACGTCGCCTTTGGCATCGGTGACGGTCAAGCCCTTGCCGGCCTTCTTGACGGTCAGCGTATCGCCTTCCACCGTCTTCAGCTCAGTCTTGCCGCCACCATCCTTGATCTGGTTCATCAGGTCGGCAGCCGTCAGCGTGCCGGACACGACGTGATAGGTCAGGATCGCCTTGAGCTTGTCGACGTTCTCGGGCTTCAGCAAAGTCTCGACCGTGCCCTTGGGCAGTTTCGCAAACGCTGTGTTGACGGGCGCGAACACCGTGAACGGACCCGGGCTGGCCAGCGTGTCGACGAGACCCGCGGCCTTGACGGCCGCCACCAAGGTCGTGAGGTTCTTGGCGTGACTGGCGTTTTCGGCGATGGGCTTGTCCGCGTACATCGGCGCTCCGCCGACCTTCGGATTCATGGCGGCCGTGACCGGAACGGCAGCCAGCGACAGGGCGATCGCGAAGCCGGCGATGGCGCGGCGCTTCCCGTAAACTTCCAACATGTTGAGCTCCAGAACTTGGCCTCCGATGGGCGGGGGCAGTGAAGCTACGCGCCTTGGCCAGGGGAGTTTCAGCGCCCAGCATTTATTTGGCCCCGCGCCCATCGCGCCCGGCACGGGGCAGGGGGCTCCATAGCCTGGCCGGTAACTCTATCCGGAAACGGCGCTGGCGTTTACGTCCCTGCAAGCTCTCATGAACCATAGCGAAAGATCAAACCGGTGAGCGATGTCCACCATGGCGCGAAGCGCAGCCCCCATCACGGTCGTCCTGGTGCTCGATCACGCCACGGTCACGGGCGGTCAGTCGCGGGTGGCCTTCGATAGCGCCATCGGGCTGAAACGACGCGGCCACGAGCCGATCGTGTTCGCCGCGGTCGGCCCCATAGCGCCCGAACTGGAGGCGGCCGGGATCCGCACCGTTTGCCTTGGTCAGAGCGATCTCCTGGGACATGGCTCCACCCTCGCGGCGGCCGCGCAGGGGATCTGGAACGGAGCCGCCGCCTCGGCGCTGCGCGACCTGCTGCGGATGCTGCCGCGAGACGGCACCGTCGTGCATGTCCACGGCTGGGCCAAAGCCCTGTCGCCCTCGATCGCTGGTCCGATCGCGGAGTCCGGCTTCGGTGCCGTCTATACGATGCACGAATACTCGCTGCTGTGCCCCAACGGCGGCTTCTTCAACTATCGGACCGAGCAGCCTTGCGGCCTGGAGCCCTTGTCGCCGGCCTGCTGGAGCACGAATTGCGATTCGCGCAGTTACGGCCGCAAGATCTGGCGCGCCGCCAGGCAGGTCGTGATGGAGCGGGTTGCGGGCCTGCCGGAGGTGTTCTCCGACATCGTGTCGATCTCCCGCTTCCAGTTCGAGGCCGTGGGGCACCGATTGCCGCGGGCCGCGCGCGTGCATCACGTTGCGAACCCGATCGATGTGGAACGGCTCGGGCCGAAGCCGCTCGGCCCCACGGGTCCCCTGACCTTCGTGGGCCGGATCTCGCCCGAGAAGGGCCCGTTCCTGTTCGCCGAAGCGGCGCGCATGACCGGAACCGAGGCGGTCTTCGTCGGCGACGGTCCACTGGCCGGCGAACTGAGGCGCCGCTACCCCGAAGTCAAGATGGTAGGCTGGCAAAGCCCCGAGGGGGTGCGCCACCACCTGCGGGCGGCGGGAGCCCTGGTGTTCCCGTCGGTCTGGTACGAAGGCCAGCCGCTCACCGTGTTGGAGGCCAAGGCGCTCGGCACCCCGATCATCGTCTCGGACGGTTGCGCGGGCCGCGAATCGGTCGAAGACGGCGTCACAGGCCTGTGGTTCCGCAGGAACGACGCCGACAACCTCGCCGAAGCGATCCGGCGTTTCGCCGCACTCGACGTCGGCGCCATGTCGCGTGCGGCCTACGATGCGTTCTGGGCCGACCCGCCCACCCTGGACCGGCATGTCGAAGCCATCACCCGCATCTATCGCGATCTGCTGCCGGCCCAGGGCCAGGGGCGGGCCGACGCGGACAGACTGACGGCGTGAACGTCTGATAGGCCAACTATCCGACCGCCTGACGCCCTTCGAGCCAGCGGAGCCTGGCGGTCTCGATGCCCCACACGGCGCCGAGCATCAGGAATACGTGGCGCCAGTGATCGATGTCGATCTGGAACCCCTGCAGGAGAAAAACCAGGAGCGACGGCCAGAAGACCTGGGCGGCCCGGCGGTAGGGAGAAGGCCGCCACGCGACCCTGAATCCCACATAGCACGTCAACCCGACCAGGAGCAGAAACGCAAAGCCCCCGAGCCAGCCATAGGATGCGAAAGCGTTGATGTAGGAATTGTGCGGTTCAAGGCCGAAGATCAGGCGGAAGCGCAGAGGTCCGAAGCCGTTGAGCCTGTCGAGCAGCATGGGGATGGAGCGGAGCTGATTGCCGAATCGCCCGGTCGGCCCCTCGTCGTAGTCCTGCTCGATCGCGGCTCGTTGCAGGAAGAAGTCGCGGGTGTGCTCGAAGGCCAGCAGGACGCAGACCACCAGCACCGCGACCGCGGCGGCCCCGAGGCTCGCCGTGACGATGCGGCGGCGGAGCTTCGGATCGGCGCTGGTGGCGAAGCCGAGGGCGACGGTGAGCAGTGTCGCCACCAGGAACGCACCCCAGGAGCCGCGAGAGAACGACAGGAAGATGCCGGTCACCACGACGAGGAGGCTCAACACCGTGGCGGCGACGTGACGGGTGCGTGCGAGGACAAGAACCTGGATATAGTAGACCGCGCCCATGATCAGGTAGGAGCCGAGCACGTTGGGGTCCTTGAAGGTGCCCGAGGCACGGCCATAGCGCGAGAACATCTCGTCCAGTCCGCCAATGCCGAAATAGCCGACGATGCCGCAGAGCGCCGCAAAGACCGTGCTGGCGGCGTAGAACTTGAGGCACAGTTCGGTGCGCCGCTCCGTGTCCTCACCGAAGAACAGCGCGAACACCAGCGTCGTCACGGCGAGGTAGAGCGACTGCAGCATGAACAGCGTCGGATCGGGCTCGTTGATGTAGGGGATGAGCCCGATGAAGCCGCCGAGGTTGTAGAAGAAGATCAGCGCGAAGAGCGGGACGACGAAGCGGTGGATCCGAAATCCGCCGAGGAACCAGATCGGGATCGCGGCCAGCGAGGCGAAGTCGTAGGGCGACGGTTCGACGATGGCGACCGCGCCGCAGAAGATGAAGACGCCGAAGCTCCAGTTGACGACCGCACCGTAGTCGATGGTGCGGCCTGGCGTGAGCGCCCCCGCGTGGGATGGCACTTGCGCCATGGCTGCGTCAGTACGCATTTTCGGTCTTGATCAGGGCGAATGGCGTGATCAGCAGGATGTAGATGTCGAAGAACAGCGACCAGTTCTCGATATAGGCGAGGTCGTGCTCGACGCGGCGCTGGATCTTGAGCGGCGTATCGGTCTCGCCGCGCCAGCCGTTGATCTGGGCCCAGCCCGTGATGCCTGGCCGGACGCGATGCCGGGCGAAATAGCCGTCCACCACGTCGTCGTACTGGCGGTCGGCCGCCTTGGCGTGGACCGCATGGGGCCGCGGGCCGACGAGCGACAGGTTGCCCTTGAAGACCACGTTGAACAGTTGCGGCAACTCATCGATCGAGGCCTTGCGGATGAACCGACCGACCCGGGTGACGCGGGGGTCGCCCTTGGTCACGAGCCGCTCGGCCGTGGGATCGAGTTCTTCGGCGTACATGGAGCGGAACTTGTAGATCTCGATCATTTCGTTGTTGAAGCCGTAGCGCTTCTGCCGGAAGAACACCGGCCCCCGCGAGTCGAGCTTGACCGCGATCGCTGTGGCGAGGAACAGCGGCGACAGCAGCACCAGGGCGGCCGCACCCACCACCTTGTCGAAGATGGTCTTCAACACGACGTCCCAGTCGGCGATGGGCTTGTCGAACACGTCGAGAACCGGCACTGCACCGATGTAGGAATAGGAGCGCGGCCGGAACTTCAACTTATTGCTGTGGGCCGCGAGCCGGATGTCGATCGGCAGCACCCACAGCTTGCGCAGCATCTCCAAGAGCCGCTGCTCGGCCGTGATCGGCATGGTGAAGATGATGAGGTCGATGCGCGTATGGCGCGCCAGCGCCACGAGGTCGTCCACGTTGCCGAGCTTGGGATAGCCGGCCACCACGTCGGGGGAGCGATCGTCGTTGCGGTCGTCGAACACGCCACAGATCCGCAGATCGGTGTCCTTTTGTCGGGACAGTTCCTCGAGCAGGGCGGTCCCGGCCTCGCCGCCCCCCACCACGACGGTGCGGCGGTCGAGGCGGCCCGTGCGCGTCATATAGGCCGTCACCAGGGACAGGACGCCGCGCTCGACCAGCAGGGTGCCGAGCCCGAGCATGTACCATCCCATCATCCAGACGCGCGAGAACGTGATCTCGAGCTTGAGGAAGAAGATGACGGCAAGCGCCGCCAGCATCACCAAGCTCCAGCCGCCTGCGATACGGAAACCCTGGTAGATCGGCGCTCGGAACGCCGCGACGTTGTTGATCCGCAATGCCTGAAACGCAACGATCGCCAAACCCGCGATCGACGGGATGGCGACGTCATAGGCCAGGCTGTAGCCCACCTGGGGCACCACGTAGACCAGATGAACCAGCACGCCGGTCGCGCAGAGCAGGGCGAACTCGACGGCACGGACGAGGCCGGCCAGCACGAGCGGCGAATAATGCGGGCGCATGTCGAGCACGCCCGTGGTCTCGGCCAGAGCCGCAAGGGCTCGGCCGGGGTCGCCTGCAGGCTCGACCGGCAGTTCGACCGCGTCGTGGAACTGCCGGAAATCGTCAGGTCCGAACCCGGTCGCGCTCGTCTTCGACGTCTTCACGGGACATGCCTCACTGGGAAAGCGCGATGGCGGTGCCGCGCTGCATCCCGGCGCGGACCTTCGAGGCGACGGCGTCCCGGTAGGCCGCGATCACGGCGTCCACCATGGTGGCGATGGAAAAGCCGTCCTGAACGTAGCGCGCGAGTTGCTTTGCCTCGTAGGCCCTCGTCTCGGGCGAGGCTTGCAACGCCGCCGTCATGGAAGCCACGAGGCAGTCGACATCGTCGCAAGGGATGAGCCTGTCACGGTAAGGGCCGAAGATTTCCGGGATGCCGCCGACGTCGGTCGCGATCAGCGGGATCCTGGCTCCGGCGGCCTCGAGAACGATGTAGGGCAGGGACTCGGCTCGGGACGGGACGACGAGCGTGCGGCCGAGCGCGAAACCCCGGCGGGCCGGCAGAGGTCCCGCGAAGGTGATCCGATCCGCGAGACCGAGTTCGGCGGCCAGCCGCTGCAGAGCGGTACGGTCCGGACCGGTGCCGACCAGGACGGCGCGCGGCGCCGTGCCGAGCCTGCGGCCCGTTTCGCTGAGAGCCTGCAGCATGACGTCGATGCCCTTGGCGGCCCGAAGCTCGCCCACGTAGACGAACTCCGCTGCATCGGGCGCCTGGATGACAGGCTCGAATTCCTGGCGCGAGATGCCGTTGTGCACCACCCGCGCCAAGCCTGCGGGTTCGCCGACGAGCGCGCCATAACGTTGACCGATGAAGGCGCTCTCGAAGAGCAGCATGTCGGTGCGTCGGCCGAGCAGGGATTCGATCCCCATATAGGCACGATGGATGGCGCTGCCCGGGTGGTGGTTGAGGCTGCCGCCGTGCGGGGTGTAGACCCGCGCGACGCGGCCGGCACCTTGCAGGAATCCGGGCACGCGGGCGAAGACGCCCCCCTTCGACCCATGTCCATGTACGATGTCGGGAGTCGTTGCCGACAGGCGCGACAGGACGTGGGCGAGGGCCAACAGGTCCGACGGATGAGGATTGCGGCGCATGGCGACCCTCGACAGCCCGAGCTGAAGGCTGGGCGAGAGTTCCGCCAGGGCGCGATCCGCGTTGGCGCTGCCCGTGCTGGCATCGACGATCAGACCGACCGCATGGCCCCGGCGGGCCTGCTCGCGGCTGAGATCCAGAACATGGCGGAACAGGCCGCCCAAAGGGGCGCGCAGGACGTGGATGATCCGGAGCGGATGGTAGTCCTGTTTGACCTGGTCGGCCATGGTGAGCCTCGCTGAAGCGACGGCTCACGATGCCCCGCAAACCTAAAAGAAGCGTTCTTCCACGTTGATGGTATCGCCGGGCCGCACCGGATAGGCGAGGGGGACGCGGGCCGTGACCTGTACACCGTTGATCATGCGGGTGATATTGGCCGAGCCGCGGTCGGCCCTGGGCCCGAAGCCGCCTGCCACCGCGATGGCCTTCTGCACCGTCATGCCGTTGATGAAGGGGTATTGACCGGCGGTGGTGATTTCGCCCAGGACGAAGAAGGGGCGGTAGGCTTCGACCTCGATGGCAACATGCGGATCCCGCAGGAAGCCGCCGCGAAGCTTGCTCTCGATGGCGTGCTGGGCATCGGCCGTGGTCAAGGCGCCGACCGGGACGTCGCCGATCAGCGGCATGGAAACCATACCGGACCCGTTGATCGCGTAGGAGTTCGAAAGGGCGTCCTGACCGAACACGATGACCCGGATCCGGTCGCCGCTGGCCAGAGTGTAGGGAGCTGTGAGCTGGGCCTTGAAGACGTCGGTGCGATAGATCGGATTCGCGCAGCCCGCGAGCGATACGGCGCCGGCAAGACTGAGGGCGAGGGCGAAGCGGCGCATGGAATGGCCCAACGTGAGGCCGCGACCGAAGTCGGGGCGTGAAAGTCGTGGATCATTGATAAGGCGTTAGGGTTAACGAAACCCCAATCCTTGCCGAAGGGCGGCTGTCTGGCTGGCGCGCGTTACCGGGGCAGCGCCGCTTGCAGCCGGCTGCCGGTGGGCGCTAGTGCAGGACGCACGCCATATCCAAACCATCCCGATCCGGAGCCGGCAGCCTGCCGCCGCGCGTCCCACCTCAGCGCTCGTGACCCTGCCATGCCGTCGTTTCGCACATCCCGCAACGTTTCCCACCCGGCCGCCAAGATGTTCGACCTTGTGGCGGACGTCGAGAAGTACCCTGGCTTCCTACCCCTCTGTCAGGCTCTGGTGGTGCGCCGCCGGTCCGAACTGCCGGGCGGCGAGGAGGTGCTGGTGGCCGACATGACGGTCGGCTACAAGGCGATCCGAGAAAGTTTCACGAGCCGGGTCACGCTCGACCATGCCCATCAAATCATCTTGGCCGAATATATCGACGGCCCGTTTCGTTCGCTGGAAAACCGTTGGACGTTTCGCGACCGGCCGCCTGGCGATGGCTCGAACGGTTCGACCGTCGAGTTCTTCATCACCTACGAATTCAAGAGCCGCATGCTGGGCCTGCTGATGGGGTCGATGTTCGAGGGTGCGTTCGGACGCTTCGCCGAGGCGTTCGAGCATCGGGCCGACGAGGTCTACGGCTAAGCGCTCCGACGGGAACAACGCTTCGCTCTGTCCGTGCTTGCCCTGTGGCGAAGACCGTCATTCGCGGCGATCATTCCCGTGGGGACCCCGAGACGTCATGTCGGAGCGGTCGCACGCTCCATCAGATCCAGGGCCTGCTGCACCGAGGCAAGCCTGATGCCGCTGCGCCCGAGGTCCCCGAAGCGGCAGGCGACGGCGATGCTGTCGCGGTCGCGCCGGGCGCAGGCGAAGTGGACGAGCCCGACGGGTTTGGACGCCGTGCCGCCACCCGGTCCGGCTATACCGGTGACCGAGACCGCGATGTCGGCGCGCGTGTTGCGCAGCACGCCGGCCGCCATTGCCCGGGCAACGGCTTCCGAGACGGCACCCTCGGCCGCGATCAAGGCCGGAGAGACGCCGAGCATCTCGCTCTTCGCATCGTTGGAGTAGGTCACGAACCCCCCGTCGACCACGGCCGACGAGCCGGGGATCTCGGTCAGCAGGGCCGCTACGAGGCCGCCGGTACAGGATTCCGCAGTGGCGAGCACAAGACCCTGGCCGCGGCAGATGTCGAGGAGCCACGTAGCGCGGGCGAGCAGAGTGTTCGAGAACATGGGCCCGGGATCAATCGGGTGCTTGGGGCAGGCGGACCGTGGCGAGGCCCCAGGCCACGATGCCTTCGCCGCGGCCCGTGAACCCCATGCGCTCCGAGGTGGTCGCGGTCACGCCGACCCGATCCGCGGCAATGCCGGCGATCTCGGCGATCCTGGCCCGCATGGCCTCGCGGTGCGGCCCTACCTTGGGCATCTCGCACACGACGGTCGCGTTGAGGCTCGCGATCGCGCCCCCCCGCGCCCCGACGAGCTGCACGGCATGGCGCAGGAAGATGTCCGATGACGCGCCCTTCCAGCGGGCCTCCGTGGGCGGGAAATGAGACCCGATGTCGCCATCCCCGATCGCCCCGAGAATGGCGTCGGTGAGGGCGTGCAGCACGACGTCGGCATCCGAATGGCCCGACAGCCTGCGAT
>CAXUCF010000032.1:0-12188 GCA_964249275.1 uncultured Lichenihabitans sp. | reverse complement strand
GAATGCGGATCCCGCCCAGCCAGACATGGTCTCCCTCGGTGAACGAGTGGACGTCGAAGCCCTGGCCCGTCCTGATGTCGCCGAGCGCTGCCGACATGCGGAGTTCCGCCGTTCGGAAGTCCGCCGGAGTGGTGACCTTCATGTTCCCGGGATCTCCGTCGAACACGGTGATGGCATGGCCGGCGAATTCGGCTACGGCGGCATCGTCCGTGAGGTCCTGCCGGCCCTGTTCCCTGGCGCGCCGATGGGCGCCGCGTATCAGGTCCAAGCGGAAAGCCTGCGGCGTTTGCACGGCCCGGAGGCTCTGACGGTCCGCAGTGCCCGTGATCCGTCCGCCGCCATCGATCGTCTTGACCGTGTCGAAGACCGGGCAGCCGGGGACAGCGGCCCCCGACAGCCGCGCTGCCTCGAGGGCCCTGGTGACGAGCGCCTCGGACACGAACGGGCGGGCGCCATCATGGATCAGCACGAGGTCTTCATCGCCGGCGCCACATTCGACCAGGGCTTCGAGCCCGGCCCGCACGCTGTCCTGCCGGGTCGCTCCGCCCGTCGCGGGAGGACTGAGACGCGCCCTGATGGTCGGATCGAGCCTCTCGACGGCTTCGGTGAAAAGCTCGCGATCGTCTTCGTTGATGACGGTGACGACGGCGCCGACATCGTCGCGTTCGAGGAAGACCTGGAGCGTGCGGGCAATCAAGGGCCGGCCCGCCAGGGCCCGGAACTGCTTCGGCAAGCCGATGCCCGCCCGGGAGCCGCGTCCTGCGGCCACGACCAGCACATGGTAGCGTCCGGACATCGATCTCTGAGGCTCCTCGGCTGCCCTCCTTTCCCGTGTTTTCCCCGTCGCGTCAAACGGCGGCTTCCCGCAGCCGGCGGTTCGGCCCGACACCCTTGCTGTCCCAGTACGGACGATTAAGATGCGGGCACGAGGTCGGGTGGCTCAAAAAGCGGCAGCGGAGCCGCAGTTCGGCTGGTGGTGGGCATAGGCCGGGCGTCTTGCGCCCGCCGCACTCGACCGGCTCTACGGTGCAATCCGCCGGACGCCTCGGGACGCAGGGGACTGATGCTGTACAATTCGATTGCGGGTTCGACCGGGCTACCTCCGGTGCCGAACCCGGCGCCGATACGCCTCGGCGGCCGGACTCTGACGGGTCGCGCGTTCCTGGCCCCGATGGCAGGCGTCACCGACCTCGGGATGCGGCGCGCGGCGCAGCGCTTCGGCGCCTCCCTCACGATCTCGGAGATGGTGGTCGGGGATCAACTCGCCCGTGGCGAGGCCGAAAGCCTTCTCAGGGCCGCGGGTGCCGGCCTCGAGCCGCACGTCGTCCAGATCGCGGGCTGCCGGGCCGAGTCGCTGGCCGAAGGCGCCCGGGCCGCAGAAGCCGCCGGCGCGATCGCCATCGACATCAACATGGGCTGCCCCGCAAAGAAGGTGACGGGGGGACTGGCTGGGTCGGCCCTCATGCGCGACCTCGATGCCGCCACGCGCCTGATCGCCGCCACCGTCGCGGCCGTGAGAGTGCCCGTGACGGTGAAGATGCGGCTCGGGTGGGATCAGGACTGCTTGAACGCGCCCGATCTGGCCAGGAGGGCGGAGGCCGAGGGCGTGGCTCTGGTCACGGTGCACGGGCGCACCCGCAACCAGTTCTATACGGGCCGTGCCGACTGGGCCGCGGTGGCGGCAGTGAAACGGGCCGTGTCGATCCCGGTGGTGGTCAATGGCGATTGTTCCTCCCCCGAAGACGCCGCCGCTATGCTGAGGCTTTCGGGCGCCGATGCCGTGATGATCGGCCGGGCTGCCGTGGGCCGCCCCTGGCTGGTCGGCCGGATCGCGTCCTTCCTGCGCGACGGCGGCCTCCGACCCGCTCCAAGTCGGGCGGAGCGGTGCGAGGCGGCGCTGGACCATTACGACACCCTGCTGTCGCTGCTGGGTCCGGCCAAGGGCAACCGGCATGCTCGCAAGCACCTGTGCGCCTATGCGGACCATCTTGCGGCGGATCCGCCTGCGTTCGGCTCCGCTCGTGACCACGCTGTCGGCGCGGACCTCCGTGCCAGGATGGCCACGAGCGACGATCCCGCCGCGACGCGACGCATGCTGATCCAGCTCTTCGAGCTTCCGCCCGGTTTGAGAGCCGCGGCATGACTTCGATCGGAGACGGTCTGCGCAAGGCGCCGGTTCGCGACGGCGGGATCGACCAGGCGAGCGACGTCATGAACCTGCTGCCTCATGCGGTGCTGGTCGTGGAGGACGATGGTTCGATCGTCGAGGCAAACGCTGCCGCGGAATCGTTCTTCGACATGAGCCGGGCCATGCTGAAGCGTCATCGCCTGGCCGACATCGTCCCTTTCGCGTCCCCGCTGCTGGCCCTGCTCGAGCAGGCCATGAGCCGTGGTGCCGCGCTGAACGAGTACCGCGTCGACCTCGGCAACCCGAAACTAGGGCCCGACCGCGTGGTCGACATCCACGTCAGCCCCATGAACGAGTCCAAGGGTCGAACGGTGCTGCTGCTGCAGGAACGATCGATTGCCGATAAGTTCGACAGGCAGCTGACGCATCGTGGGGCAGCGCGCTCAGTTTCTGCTCTTGCGGCCATGCTGGCCCACGAGATCAAGAACCCTCTGTCCGGTATCCGCGGCGCCGCCCAGTTGCTGGAAACCGTCGTGGCGGACGAGGATCGGGCGCTCACCCGGCTGATCTGCGAAGAGACCGATCGTATCGTCAAGCTGGTCGACCGCATGGAAGCCTTTTCCGACCTTCGGCCGATCGAGCGCGAGAGCGTCAACATCCACGCCGTGCTCGACCGCGTGAAGCGCATCGCCCTTGCCGGGTTTGCGCGTCACATCCGCTTCACCGAGACCTACGACCCATCGCTGCCACCGGTTTTCGGCAACCGCGACCAGCTGGTCCAGGTCTTTCTCAACCTGGTGAAGAATGCCGCGGAGGCGCTCGGGCCTGATACGATCGACGGCACGATCGAACTGACGACGGCCTTCCGGCCCGGTGTCCGTCTGCGGACCCCGGGCTCCGCGACACCGGTCAGCCTGCCGCTGGAATTCTGCGTCCGGGACAATGGTCCCGGCGTGCCGTCCGACATCGCGGCCCACCTGTTCGACCCTTTCGTCACGACGAAATCGTCCGGAACTGGCCTTGGACTTGCTTTGGTCGCGAAGGTGATCGGCGACCACGGCGGCACCGTGGAGTGCGAATCCCATCCGCGCCGAACCACCTTCCGGGTCCTTCTGCCCATGTTCGCGGCGCGAGACGGACGCGGCGGCACGACGCCGTGAGAGGGTCGGCCGCCCAGAGTGAAGGAACATACGGCGATGAACGGCCACATCCTCGTTGCCGACGACGATACCGCCATCCGCACGGTCGTCAGCCAGGCATTGGCGCGGGCCGGCTACGATGTGCGGACGACCGGCACCGCCGCTTCCCTATGGCGTTGGGTGCAGGCCGGCGACGGGGACCTCGTCATCACCGACGTCGTCATGCCGGACGAGAATGCGTTCGAGCTGCTGCCGCGGATCAAGAAGCTCCGCCCCGACCTGCCCATCATCGTCATGAGCGCCCAGAACACCTTCATGACGGCCATCAAGGCGTCGGAGCGCGGCGCCTACGATTACCTGCCGAAGCCCTTCGACCTGAAAGAACTGGTCGCCATCGTGGGCCGGGCCATGGCGGAACCCCGCCAGCGCGAGGCCGTCCGCGACGAGGAACTCGACAGCATGCCGCTGATCGGGCGCTCGCCCGCCATGCAGGAGATCTACCGGACGCTGGCTCGGCTGATGCAGACCGACCTGACCGTCATGATCTCGGGCGAGTCGGGCACCGGCAAGGAACTGGTGGCGCGCGCGCTGCACGATTACGGCAAGCGGAAGTCCGGGCCGTTCGTGGCCATCAACATGGCGGCTATTCCGCGCGATCTGATCGAGAGCGAATTGTTCGGCCACGAGAAGGGAGCGTTTACGGGCGCCAACACGCGCTCGGCCGGCCGCTTCGAACAGGCCGAAGGCGGCACGCTGTTCCTCGACGAGATCGGCGACATGCCGATGGAGGCCCAGACACGGCTGCTGCGTGTGCTCCAGCAGGCCGAGTACACGACGGTGGGCGGCCGCACGCCGATCAAGACCAACGTCCGCATCGTGGCGGCCACCAACAAGGACCTGCGGGTGACCATTCAGCAGGGCCTGTTTCGGGAGGATCTATTTTTTCGGTTGAACGTGGTGCCGATCAGGCTGCCGCCGCTGCGTGAGCGCACCGAGGACATTCCGCATCTCGCCCGTCACTTCTTCACCGTCGCGGCCGCCGAAGGGTTGCCGCTGAAGCACATGGATACGAGTGCCCACGACCGGCTGAAGCGCTATCGTTGGCCCGGCAACGTCCGTGAACTCGAAAACCTCGTGCGCCGTCTCGCTGCGCTCTATCCGCAGGAGGTCATCACGGCGTCGCTGGTCGAGACGGAACTAGGACTGAACCGACCCAACCCGATGGCCGTACCGAGCCCCGAGGCCGGGGCCGGAACCCTGGGCGACAAGTCGGACCTTTCCGCCGTGGCAGAGGAAGGCGGTCTGATGGGGGCAGTGGAGCGCCACCTGGCCGATCTCTTCGCCCGCCACGGCGAGGATCTGCCGCCGCCCGGCCTCTATCATCGAGTCCTGCGCGAACTGGAGGTGCCGCTGGTGTCGGCCGCGCTGGCTGCAACGCGCGGCAATCAGATCAAGGCGGCCGAGATGCTCGGATTGAACCGCAATACCCTGCGCAAGAAGGTGCGCGAACTCGACATCAAGCTGATGCGCATGCCGCGCTGAGGTTCGCCTCCGGCATCCTCGGGCAGGAAGGGCTAGGCATCGCCCTGATTTTGTCGCAATGCGGCAACACTGCTGTATAAATACAACGGGCGTCGAACCGAGCAGCGGGCCAGCATGGATGCCGCGTCCGGCGTAGCGGTCGTCGTCTTGGATGGATGCGCTTGACGGATCAGACAGGCAAGAACGCATCGGAGCAGCCATCGATCCGGCGATCCGACCGACGCTTCAGCCTCAAGGTTGCTCCGCTCCTGGTCGGGCTTGCGCTGGTTTCGGCCCTGGCAAGCTTCGCGGTCTTCACCGGCTACACACCGCTGTTCCCCACGGATCCCGTGGTGCTGGACGTGTTCATCGCCGACGGCATCATCGCCTGCGTTCTGTTCCTGCTCGTTGCCCTCGAAGCCTTCAAGCTGCTCGCCGCATGGCGGGCCAAGCAGGCGGGCGCCCGTCTTCACGCCTATATCGTGGTTCTGTTCTCGATCACGGCCGCGGTCCCGGCCATCATTATGGCGGTGGTGGGCGCCGTCGCGCTCGATCGCGGTCTCTACCCCGCATTCGTCGACGATGTGGGGCGCTTCATCGCCGAGACAAAGGATGCGGGGAAACTGATCCGCTCCAAACAATGCGATTCGCTGCAGCGTGATGCCGACCTCGCGGCTTCCGACATCGAACGGGCGCGCGTCGGATATGCCGACCGCAACTTCTTCCAGAACTATTTCGATTCACGCGTGCACTCGCTGGGTTTCACCACGGCCGTCATCATGGATGCCGACGGCAAGATCACGGAGCGCGTCGACACCGGACAGCCCGCACAGGTGATCAAGCCCAGCGCCGCCGACCTCGCCGGCGCACGCACGGGGGAGCAGGTCTGCTTCCGCCTGGACGGCGGCCGAAGCTTCGTGGTGCTCCGATTCATGCCGACGTTCAGTGACAGTTTCCTCTATGTCGGACGCCCGCTCGATCCTTTCACCATCGCGTTCCAGCAACACGCCGAAGACCTCACCCAGCTCTTCAAATTGTTCGACGCCTATCGGGGACGGATCCAGATCGCCTTTATCGTCATGTATAGCCTGCTGGCGCTCATCCTGCTCTTGTCGGCCGTCTGGCTCGGCCTGTCCTTCGCCAATGTCCTCGTGGCGCCCATCCGCCGGCTCATCAACGCCACCGATCAGGTATCGTCCGGCAACCTCTACGTCCAGGTTCCGATCCGCCGCTCCGAAGGCGATCTCGCACGGCTCGGGGAGACCTTTAACAAGATGATATCCGACCTGCGGGTGCAGCAGAACCGGCTCATCGCGGCGCGCGAGACGATCGACGAGCGGAGGCTGTTCACCGAGGCGGTGCTTTCGGGCGTGCCGGCCGCCGTGATCGGCGTCGACACCAAAGGCAACGTGACGGTCCTCAACCCTTCCGCGCAGAAGTTGCTCGATCAGTCGTCGCCGTCCGACGGCTCGGCGATCGGACGTTCCCTCACGGCCGTGCTGCCGGAACTCGGACCCATCCTGTCCGAGACGAAGGCAGGGCGCCAGCGATTGCAGCAGGGTCACATCACCCTGAGTCGCGGCAATCGCGAGCGCAACTTCAACGTCCGCGTGACGAGCGAGCTGTCCGCGAAAGCCGAACGCAACAATGTCGTCACGCTCGACGACATCACGGATCTTGTCACGGCCCAGCGGACTTCCGCCTGGGCGGACGTCGCCCGGCGTATCGCCCACGAGATCAAGAACCCGCTGACCCCGATCCAGCTCTCGGCCGAGCGCCTGAAGCGCCGCTATAGCCGCGTCATCACCGAGGGTCGCGACGTGTTCGACCAGTGCACCGATACGATCATCCGCCAGGTCGACGACATGAAGCGCATGGTCGACGAATTCTCGTCCTTCGCCCGCATGCCCAAGGCCATGTTGGCCGAGGACGATCTCGCGCAATGTGTCCGGCAGGCGGTATTCTTGATGCGGGTCGGCCATCCCGACATCACGCTCGTCGAGGATCTGCCGTCGACGCCGCTGGTGGTCCGCTTCGATCGACGCCTCCTGTCCCAGGCCCTGACCAACATCGTCAAGAACGCAACGGAAGGCATCGCGGCCAGGGTTGCAGCGGAACCACCGGAGGCGCGCGATCCCGGCCGCATCACCATAACGCTCGCCAGTACCGCCGATGGCCAAGCCGTTATCGACGTGATCGACAACGGCAAGGGCTTTCCGACGGAGAACCGGCAACGTCTCCTCGAACCCTATATGACGACGCGAACCGAAGGCACGGGGCTGGGCCTGGCGATCGTGTCCAAGATCCTCGAAGACCACGGCGGCGGCATCGAGTTGTTGGATGCCGTGGGCCACTCCGGCGCCCATGTGCGCCTGCATTTTCCCATCGAGGTCGCCGCTCCGCGCGAGGTCACTCGAGCGAGCGCCACGGTCGTCGAGAGAGCCTGAGAACGTCATGGCAACCGACATCCTGATCGTTGACGACGAAGCCGACATCCGCGAACTCGTGTCCGGTATCCTGTCGGACGAGGGGCACGGCACCCGGACCGCCAAGGACGCCGACGACGCCCTGGCCCTGGTGGCGGCGCGGCGGCCCCATCTGATGTTTCTCGACATCTGGCTCCAGGGCTCGCGTCTCGACGGCCTGCAGATCCTGGAGATCATCAAGGCTCAACATCCGACCCTGCCCGTGGTGATGATCTCGGGCCACGCCAAAAACTAAAAAACAATCTCGGCCATCAAGCTCGGCGCCTACGACTTCATCGAGAAGCCGTTCAAGGCCGACCGGCTCGTTCTCGTGGCGGACCGGGCGCTGGAGGCGTCCCGTCTCAGGCGCGAGAATGTCGAACTGAAGGTCCGGGCTCTCACGACCGATCGGGTGGTCGGCCGCTCGACCAGCGCGAACCAGCTCCGGCAGGTGATCGACAAAGTGGGCCCGGCCAATTCGCGGGTCCTGATCGCCGGCGCGCCCGGCACCGGCAAAGAGCTGACGGCCCGCATGATCCACCACGGCTCCAGCCGCGCCGCTTCGCCTTTCGTGATCATCAATGCCGCCACCATGCTGCCAGAAATGATGGAGGCGGAGCTTTTCGGCATCGAGGGGACCGACGGTCGAAACCGGAAGATCGGCGCCCTCGAGGAAGCGCATGGCGGGACGCTGTTCATCGACGAAGTCGCCGACATGCCGCGGGAAACGCAGAGCAGGATCCTGCGCGTGCTGGTCGACCAGAACTTCCAGCGCGTGGGCGGCACGTCGCGGGTGCATGTCGACGTCAGGATCATCTCATCGACGAGCCGCGACCTGCCGGCCGCCATCGCCGAGGGGGCGTTTCGCGAAGACCTGTTCCACCGTCTGGCGGTCGTGCCGATCCGGGTGCCGGCGCTTTCCGAACGGCGGGACGACATCCCCGAACTGATCGCATTCTTCATGGAGCAGGTATCGGCCAACACGGGACTGCCGCGCCGCAAGATCGGCATCGACGCCATGGCGGTGCTTCAGTCGCACGACTGGCCCGGCAATATCCGCCAATTGCGCAACAACGTCGAGCGTCTGATGATCCTGGCGGCGGGAGATCCGGACTCCGAGATCACGGCCGACATGCTCCCGTCCGAGATCGGTACCCTGGTGCCGGCTACGCCCAATGGGGCAGGGGGGGAGAAGCTGATGAGCCTGCCCCTGCGCGAAGCCCGCGAGGTCTTCGAGCGGGAGTACCTCGTGGCCCAGATCAGCCGGTTCGGCGGCAATATCTCGCGCACGGCCGAATTCATCGGGATGGAACGCTCGGCGTTGCACCGCAAGCTGAAGTCCCTCGGCATCGATTGATGACCTGGTGCGGCTCCGGAGGCCAGCTCCGGCGCAGAAGCGCCCGCGTAGCCGCTGGACGAGGGGGGAGAAACCGATCCGTCTCGCGATGCATCGGGCTTCGCTCGACCGGCGGGCGCCAAGTTTGTCTTGCGACTTCGTATCGTCTCTGCCTCTAATGCCCCAGGATGCAGGCGGTTCGGCTTGAACGGGCGGCACGCTTCAGATCGACCGGTGTCCCCGGGCTCCGGAAGCGTACGGCGGCGATGGGTGTCACCACGCTTCGACTTGACCTGCCGAGGTGAGGCCAAGCGGGCTGAAGCCGGTCGGACCGTCGCATCGAGACCGCGAACAGGCGGCGACGAGCAGTGGATAGAACCATGGCGGCTGAACGAACACAAAACCTTCAAGACACGTTTCTGAACTACGTGCGCAAGAACAAGGTCCCCCTCACGATCTTTCTGGTCAATGGGGTGAAGCTGCAGGGCGTAGTAACATGGTTCGACAATTTCTGCGTGCTGCTGCGGCGCGATGGCCACTCGCAGCTCGTCTACAAGCACGCCATATCGACCGTGATGCCGGGACAGCCCATCCAGATGTTCGAATCGCCCGAAGAGACGCCGGCCGCTCCCGCGTCCATCGAGCGTCGCTGACCGTGCGTTTCGCGAGTCGTCGATCCACCGGGGCATACGATTGAAGGCGACCGACAAGAACGGAACCGACGGCGTCGAAAAGACGGCTGCGGAGGCAACGCGGACGTTGGTCGTCGGCCCTTACCCCACCGGCAGGACGCCGCGGCAGCGGGAGGGACGCTCGCCCGAGGCTCGCATTGCTGAGGCCGGAGCCCTCGGTGAGGCTATCCATCTCGATGTCCGCGACCGCATCGTGATCCATCTCGGCACCGTGAGACCCGCCACGTTTCTGGGCAAGGGCAAGGTCGGGGAATTG
Source organism: uncultured Lichenihabitans sp. (assembly GCA_964249275.1). Taxonomy (GTDB): domain Bacteria; phylum Pseudomonadota; class Alphaproteobacteria; order Rhizobiales; family Beijerinckiaceae; genus Lichenihabitans. The sequence goes on along the minus strand of CAXUCF010000032.1, from coordinate 2,651 downwards.
GCTGAACGCTGCGAAGAACTCGACATCGGGCTCGTCGTGATGGACTGTGCTTTGTCGCCGGTGCAGCAACGTAATCTCGAGAAGGCCTGGGGCGCCAAGGTCATCGACCGGACCGGCCTCATTCTCGAGATTTTCGGGCGGCGCGCCCGTACGAAGGAAGGCACGCTCCAGGTCGAACTCGCGCATCTCGCCTATCAGAAGTCTCGTCTCGTAAGGTCCTGGACCCATCTCGAACGGCAGCGCGGTGGTTTCGGCTTCCTGGGTGGCCCCGGCGAAACGCAGATCGAGACGGACCGGCGCCTGATCGAGGAGCGCATGGCGCGCATCGAGCGCGATCTCGACCATGTCAAGCAGACACGCGCCACGAACCGCAAGACCCGGGTCGACGTACCCTTCCCGACCGTCGCCTTGGTGGGCTACACCAACGCCGGCAAGTCGACACTGTTCAACCGTCTGACACGCTCGGCGGTCCTCGCCGACGACATGGTCTTCGCGACTCTCGATCCGACCATGCGGCTCCTCAAGCTGCCGCATGGCGGCAAGGCGATCCTGTCCGATACAGTGGGCTTCATCTCGGACCTGCCCACCATGCTGATTTCGGCCTTTCGGGCGACTTTGGAAGAGGTCGTGTCGGCCGACGTGATCCTGCATGTCCGCGACGTCGCCCACGAGGACACGCAGGCGCAAGGGGCCGACGTGGTGGCCATCCTGCACGAACTCGGCGTCGATGCGGAAGACCATGGGCGGGTCGTCGAGGTTTGGAACAAGTCGGACCTGCTCGATGCCGACAGGCTACAGGCGACGCGCGACGCCATGGCCCTTAGGCGGCCGGATGAACGACCCGTCGTGGCATCGGCCCTGACCGGCGATGGACTCGAAGGCCTTCTGGCCAGCATCGAAACCCGGCTCGCCGCCCACAGCACCTCATTGGCGCTGTGCCTCGCGCCGAGCGATGGGCAATCCCTGAACTGGCTTTACGAGAGTACCGAGATCCTGTCCCGAGTGGACGATGGGGACGGTACGATCCATCTCACGGTGCGGGTTCCCCCGGAGCGTCTGCAGCGCGTGCAGAACCGTTTTCCCCAGGCTGAACTCACGGCGGGGCAAGGGTAGGGCGGTCCGAGCCCGGTCTGCCGGTTCGCTCCTCCAAGGCCTTGGCTTCGCGCCATAGCGCCTCCATGGCGTCGAGGTCGGCGGCACCGAGTTCGATGCCCCGGGCCTGCAAGGCAGCCTCGATGTGGCTGAAGCGGCGCTCGAATTTCCGGTTGGTCGAACGGAGCGCCGCTTCCGGGTCGACACCGGCGTGACGGGCCAGATTGGCTACCGCGAAGAGGAGATCACCGATCTCGCCGGCCAGGGCACGCGGATCATCGAGCGCTGCCTCGACCTCCGCGGCTTCTTCCCGAACCTTGGCCAGCACGGCGCGGAAGTCGTTCCAGTCGAAACCGACACCGGCCGCCTTGGCCTGGAGCTTGACGGCGCGGGGCAGGGGAGGGAGGCCTGCGCCCACAGCGGACAACAGCCCCGAGCCGCCCTGCTCGGCTTCCGCCCCGCGGCCCGCAGGATCCTTGGGTCGGATCCGCTCGCGGGCCGCCCGATCGGCCTTCTCCCGATGCTTGATCGCAGCCCAGGTTGCCCTCACCTCGTCCGGCGAGAGATCGCGCTTCTCCCCGAAGATGTGCGGGTGGCGGTGGACCAGCTTGGTCGTGATGGCCTCGACCACGCCGCCGAAGTCGAAGCTGCCTTCCTCCTCGGCGATCCGGGCCTGGAACACCACCTGGAGCAGAAGATCGCCGAGTTCCTCGCGCAGATCCTCCCGGTGGCCACGCTCGACGGCGTCCGCAACCTCGTAGGATTCCTCGATCGTGTAGGGAACAATGGACGCAAAGGTCTGGGCCAGGTCCCAGGAGCAGCCCGTTTCGGGGTCGCGCAGCGCCGCCATGATGTCGAGGAGCCTAGCAATGTCGCGGGACGGCGTCATGGAACGGGAAGCCTGGGTCCGGAGCGGAGTCGACATGGAAATGCCCGCGGGACGCGTCCGCGGGCATAGGCCGGCGACAGATCGAGGTTCGTGCTACGGCCCCGGGCCAAGCACGAGGCCAATGGGCTTATTCGACGGAAATCGAGAGAGCCTCCCGCCCCTTGGGCGTATCGACGACCCGCATGGACACGGGCTGGCCTTCGGCCAGATGGGACAGTCCGGCCGGACCCAGGATAGAGATGTGCACGAAAATGTCCTTGCCGCCGTCGTTGCTCGACACGAAGCCGAAGCCCTTGGTGTCGTCGAACCACTTGACCTTGCCGGACACCTGGATGGCCGTGGAGGGGTCGGGCGCGCGGCGTGGCTGGCGCGGGCTGTCGAAGGAGCGCTGGGGTGCGCGCTCGATGGCGCCCGCCGTATCCACCTCGAGCACGCGAGTGACCTGAGCGCCCTTGGCTCCATTGCCGACCATGACCTTGAGCTTGGCGCCAGGAGGCACCGTCTCGTAGCCGGCCGACTGTATGGCACCGATATGCAGGAAGGCATCGCCGGAGCCGTTCGATAGTTCGACGAAGCCGAAGCCCTTGTCGGCCTTGAACCACTTCACGACAGCGTCGACGGTAGGGCCGGCCGGAGGCGCGGCCATCATGTCGCCGCCACCGCCGAAACC
>CAXUCF010000031.1:4344-25043 GCA_964249275.1 uncultured Lichenihabitans sp. | reverse complement strand
GCCGCATGTATAACGAGGCTTTCGGGCGGGTTTCCGCCTTGCTGATCTTCATCGGCTTCAACGTGACCTTCTTCCCGCAGTTCATCCTCGGCTATCTCGGGATGCCGCGGCGCTATCACGTCTATCCGGCGGAGTTCCAGCTGCTCAATATCCTGTCGTCGGCCGGTGCCACCATCCTGGCGGTCGCCTACGTGTTCCCGATGATCTACCTGATCTACTCGCTGTGGTACGGCAAGAAAGCTCCCGACAATCCTTGGGACGCCAAGGGCCTGGAATGGATGACGACGTCGCCGCCGCCGCTCCACAATTTCCCGAAACCGCCGATCGTGGATTTCGAGGCCTACGACTACGCCCACAGGGCGCCCGAGTCGTGAGCGAGGCTCTGGCCGAGGGCGTCGGCATCGAAGTCATCGAGCAGTTCAACACCGAGGATCAGCAGCGCCACGCCGGGATCCTCGGCATGTGGGCCTGGCTGGTCACGGAGCTCCTGCTCTTCTCGGGGCTGTTCCTGGTGGCGATCGTCCTCCGGGTCCAGTATCCGGAGTCCGTCCATCAGGCCGTGGCGCACCTCAAGTTCTGGATCGGCGCCACCAACACGGGCGTGCTGATCGTCTCGAGCCTCACCATGTCGGCCGCGATCGAATCGTCGCGGCTCGGCCTGCAGCGCATGACCGTCTATGCCATGTTTGCGACGGCCGCACTCGGAACGCTGTTCCTGTTGCTCAAGGGTTACGAGTGGTACGCCGACATCGTCGAGCACATGGCGCCGTTCCTCAGGGAACCCTTCGAACTCGCCGGCGACAAGCAGTCGACGCTCTTCGTCAATCTTTACTGGGTCACCACGGGCCTGCACGGATTCCACCTGATCACCGGCGTGTCGCTCCTCGTCGGTCTGGCCTTGCAGGCTCGCGCCCCGGGCTACCTGTCACGGCACCAGAACCGGGTCGAGGTGTTCGGCCTCTACTGGCACTTCATCGACCTGATCTGGATCATCGTGTTCCCCGTGCTCTACGTCATCGGGAGGTGAGGCGATGGACGGGAAACTCCTGACCGACGAGCAGAAGCACGACCTCCTGAAGCGGATGGACCTGCCGGTCCGCTGCTTCGTCGGGCTGTTGCTGCTGCTCGCCACCAACGTGATGTTCGGCGTGTGGAGGCCTTTCGCGGGAGTCTGGATGCTCGAGCTCCTCGTGCTGCTCGCGATGATCGTGATCGTGCTCCTGTTCTCGATGGAGATCGTCGAGGAGCCGCCGCTGATCCGGCTCTACTCGGTGCTGGGCTTCTGCTGGGTCGCCATCCTGTTCGGGATGACGCTGATCGACTATCTGACGCGGGGCCGCTTCCCGATCTGAGGCGGGAACGGCATGGCTCCCGGTCGGAAACCGCCGAGCGCTCCAGGATCAGGCGGCTCCGCCGGGCTCGTCGACCGTATGGGGCCCGGAGCGATAGGCCTGCTCGATATAGGCGAGGTTGATGAGCGCGCTGCCCCGCTCGGGATAGACCCCGACGTTCATCCGCGGGTTCGGCTCGAGCTCCTCCATGACGAAACGCACCGCCGCCGCCAGCGTCGGGAAACTCCGCGTTTGCGCGTCGTCGCCGCTAACGCCCACCTGCTCGGTGGTCATCTCGGCGCTCCACTTCACCACCGCGGGCGAGTCCCACACCAGGTCCGTCATCGTGTCGCTCCTCGTCGCGTCGAGCGCCAACGCCCTGGGCAAGCAAAGGTCCCGCACAGGACCATCGCTTGACTGCAGCACGCCATGGCTTGGTCGAGCGCCACAGGGTCAAGGCAGTGCTCGCCGACGAGGGGCGGGCCGCACTCAGGCGCGTGGAGGCTGGCCTGACGCTTCGGCCTCCTGGAGCGCCCTCGCTAAATCCTCGATGAGGTCGCGTTCGTCCTCGAGACCGACGTTGAGGCGCACGAGGCGGTGGCCAAGGTCCGAGCCGACGCGCGGGATGCTCCGATAGGCCATGACGAGGCTCGTCACGCCACCCCAGCTGAAACCGATCTTGAACAACCGGAGCGCGTCGACGAAGCGGGCCACATAGGCAGGATCCCGATCCGGTCCGAACACGATGGAAAAGACACTGGACGAGCCGCGGAAATCGCGTCGCCAGGTCTCGTGGCCTGGGTTGGTCGGCAGTGCCGGATGGAGGACGGTCTCGATCTCGGGCCGCTCAGCCAACCAGCGCGCGATCCTCAACGTGCTCCGTTCCAGGCGATCGAGACGGACACCGAGCGTCTGAAGTCCACGTAGGGCGAGGCTGCAGTCGTCCGGCGACACCGCCATGCCGAGCATGCGGTGCATCTCGCCGATCCGTCGACGGTGGGCGTCGTCGGCGACCGATACGGTCCCGAGCAGGAGGTCGCTGTGGCCGCCTACATATTTGGTCAGCGCCTGCACGCTCACGTCGACACCGTGCACGAAAGCCTCGAAGAGAACCCCGGCCGCATAGGTGTTGTCGAGGGCCACGCCGACACCGAGGCGATGTGCCGTTTCGACCATGGCCGGGATGTCCTGCACCTCCATGGTGATCGAGCCTGGGCTCTCGCACCAGAGGAGCGACGTATTGGGCCTGATCAGTCCTCCGATCGCGCCGCCGACGAGGGCGGGATAGGTTTCGACCTCGATCCCCATCTTGGCGAGCAGTCCCGCGGCCAGCTCGGCGGTCGGCCTATAGACGCTGTCCGGGACCAGCACGTGGGAGCCCTTCCCGCACAGGGCCAGAAACACCAGGGCGATCGCGGCTTGGCCGCCCGGCACGACGAAGGTGTGTTGCGCGCCTTCGAGTTCGGCGATGCGCCGGGCCAACTCAAACGTCGTCGGCGTGCCGTAGAGGCCGTAGGTGTAGCCGTTCGCCGCGGTCCAATCGTCCCGCGCATCCGCCAGCCGCTCGAACACTACGGTCGAGCCGCGCCACACGGGAGGCGCCAGCGGTCTGAAGCCATCCGGAGCTCGCGCATCCGAATGGATCAGCCTGGTCCGCCAATCCAACCGTCTCCTGACCTCGACCATCGCTGCTGCTCCGTCAGTGGTCGGCTGATCCAGACTGCGCCCCAGCCTCACGTCGCGAATGCTGGCCCGAGAAGCGATGGCAGATGCCCTCCTCCAGCCCGAGCCGGGCCGCCATGCGGAAGCCGGCCGCGAGGTCGATATGGGCCTGAGGCAGCGCGGCGTAGCCGAGCTCACCCCTGCCCGCTCTCCCCGGTCCATCGGCCGGGTGGAACTCGCGTGCCATGGTTCACCCCTCTCCTGCCGTAGCCCGCGGTCAAAGCCAACCCGCAGTCCTGAACAGGCCGGGCAGCCCGTCGAGGGTCGGCAGCACAGCGTGGGGTCGGTCGCCGTCGCGGGGGCCTCGACCGGTGCCCCGGTCGATCCAGACGTCCCGCAGGCCGAGCTCCCGCGTGGCGACGAGGTCGAGATGCGGGCTGGCGCAGACATGAACCACATCATCCTTCGTCACCCCGAGGCTTCGATGCGCGTGGTCGAAGATGCGGCGGGAGGGCTTGTAGGCACCCGCCTGCTCGGCCGTGACCACCCGGTCGATGTGGCCTCCGAGCTGGGCGACGTTGCCCGCGATGATGGCGTCGTCGGTATTGGAAATGATGCAGAGCCGGAAGCCCGCGCGCTTGAGCACGCCCAGGACGGGCACGACCTCCGGAAAGGGTGGCATGCGGCCGATCGCATCGGTGAGGGTGGCGGCATCGCCCTCGCGCGCCTTCATGCCGAGATCGCGCATCGCGAGCCCTAGCGCCACGCCGGCGATATCGCGAAAGCGACGCTGCGGCTCCGCCTTCTCGATGGCATGCTCGTGAGCGTCGTAGGTCGCGATCAGCCGCTCTAGGCTGATCGCCTCCGCACGCTCGGCCAGGATGGCGCGAACGGCGTCATGTAGCCCCTCGTCCCACTGGATCAGGGTGCCATAGCAATCGAAGGTGACCCAGGCGGGTCGAGGTCCGGACAGCATGTTGGAACGCTCCGACGGTCGGCATGATCGTATGCATCACATCGGGCCAACCATTGTAAAACGCGATTGTATGATGCTACCTATCGGTTTTATGGATGGGCACATGCTGGATCCGCCCGCGACGGAAGTCGCACTCGTGGCGCGGAGCGGGCGCACGTCCTCCGCGGTCGGGGAACTCGTGGAGTACCTGATCGAGGGGATCGGACCATTGCTGGAGGAGTGAGAGTCCCGAGCGCTCGCTCCAAGGTGGTTCGGCCTCGAAAGTTCGCTCTGTCGCCGGATCCGGCCCTCCGTGAACTGCATCGTGAAGGGCGTAGATGGGTCGGGCCCAGCATCGACCGAGGGCGCCGGGAGCGCCGCCCCATGCCCCTGGCCGGTCTCCTTGCGTTTGCGTTCAGCGTTGCTCGGCGAAACCGTTGCGCTCCACCAGCACTACCGCATGGCCGTCCGGATCCCTGACCGGCAGCGCCCGCGTGCCGTCCTCGAACACTGCGACACGGTCCACCGCCGCCCCGGCGAGCGACTCAGCCTCAATCCACATCCGCGTGGACCAGATGTCGTCGGCTCGGGTGTCCGGCGGCATCGGGCGGCGAAGACCGACCTCGTAGCCCAGCAGTTCGACATGGGGCGGCTGCACGGGCAGCATCAGCGGCACGACCGCGACCCGGTCTGCCGCGACATCGTCGAGGCGCTCCTGTTCGGGTCCGTGATTATGCGAGCCGTCACCTGCCACGAGGCCGAGCCCCTCGTAGAAGGCCCGGACCTCGGCCGCGTCGCCGACCGCGATGGCTGTGTGATCGATGCCGAGGAAGGGCGAGCCGACGGCGGGCTCCTGCCACACGGCGGCGCCCGTGCCGGCCGGGAAGAACAGCAGTTCGAGCGGATGTCCTTCGGGGTCGCGGAACTTCCAGGCCGTGACGCCGCCGGTATCGGCCGGCAAGGTCTGCGGCCCACCTCGCGTGATCGGCTCGGCACCCGCCGCCATGGCGCGGCGATGCGCCTCCGACATGTCCGACACCACGATGGCGATATGCTGGAACCACAGGTCGGTCGCCGTGCTGCCGGCCGGATAGGCCCGGCCGGGCGGGTCGAACCGCACGAACCCGACCTCCTGCCGGCCGAGCCGCATCCGGAGCCGCTCGGCCTGCCCGCCGCGGACCCCGAGGAGCTTCGACTCGGCCTCGTCCGCCGCGGCATGGCCGAGGATCTCGAACCCCAGCGCCTCGTAGAAGCCTTGCGTCCGCGCGAGGTCCGCCACGGTGAAATCGAGCCGCAGGATGCGCCGTGCCCGCGGGGCCGCGACAGGCGGCATCATGGCCGCTGGGCTCCACGCTTGTTGGTGTAGATGGCGTAGAGCGTGTGCGACGCGCAGATGAAGAGCTGGGCGCGGTTGCGCCCGCCGAACACCACGTTGGATACCGTGAACGGCACCTTGACGACGCCGAAGAGGTCGCCCGACGGGCCGATGCAATGAACGCCGTCGGCGGCGCTGCTCCACAGATTGCCGTCCTCGTCGATCCGGAACCCGTCGCAATAGCCCGGCTCGACCTTGTGGAACTCCCGGCCATTCCGAAGCCTGGTCCCCTCGTCGACGACATCGAACACGCGGATATACTGCTTCGGCGGCGTGTCGAACTGGTGGCCGGTCTCGGCCACGTAGAGCAGCGTCTCGTCGGGCGAAAAGGCGAGGCCGTTTGGGCCCTGGAAGTCGTCCGCCGCGACCGTGAGGCTGCCGTCTCGGGGATCGAAGCGGTACAGGTTGGCGGGCAGTTCCGGCTCGCGCTTGCCGCCTTCGTAATCCGTGTTGATGCCGTACGGCGGATCGCTGAACCAGATGGTGCCGTCCGATTTCACGACGAGGTCGTTGGGCGAGTTGAGCCTCTTGCCGTCGTGACGGTCCACCAGCACCAGGACGCGGCCGTCGAGTTCGGTCCGGGTGATGCGCCCGTGATGCGAGCAGGACACCAGCCGACCCTGCCTGTCCCGGTAATGCCCGTTCTCGAAGTCGCTCGGGTCGCGGAACACCGAGACGCCGCCCGATCGCGTCCACCGCATGACGCGATTGTTGGGGACGTCGCTGAACACGAGTGTCTGCTGGTCGGCGAACCACACCGGGCCTTCGAGCCACCCGAATCCCTCGCCGAGCTTCTCGAGCGGCGCATTGGGCAGGACGAAACTCTTGAAGCGCTTGTCGATGATCTCGAAGTCGTCGGCCATGGCCGCCCTCGCGCTGGTCGGGTGGATGGTGCGGGGCCTAGACGCGTTCCAGCGCCGGAGACCTGCCGGCCAGCACGTAGCTGTTGCCCTCGGCGGGCTCGTTCACCGGCGTGTCGGCGGCGCCGAGGCGTTCCCTCAGGTGGTCGGCCACCCGCAACGCGTTAGCGATGATGGTCAGCGTGGGGTTGACGGCGCCGATCGACGGGAAGAAGCCCGCGTCCGTGGCGTAAAGGTTGTCGAGTTCGTGCGCCTTGCAGTTCGTGTCGAGCACGGAATTGCGCGGGTCGGTCCCGAACTTCATCGTGCCGGCCTGGTGGGCCGTGCCGCCGATGGGGATGTCCTTGCCGAGATAGAGGTTGCGCTCCATCAGGAAGGGCGCCGCGCCGCAGGCTTTCATGATCTCTTCGAGCTTCTTGGTCAGGCGATGGTGGGCCTCCATGTTGGACGCGGTCAGGTCCAGCATGGTGCGCTCGCCGTCGTAGTGGATCCGGTTCTCGGGCAGCGGCAGATCCTCGCTCGACAGCCAGAAGTCGAGCGCGTGGTTGGCGATCGCATCGAACGGCATCTGGGGCAGCCAGTCGTTCATCCAGTGCGGCACCTCCTCGCCGCGCAACTGATCGCCATGGGTCGTGGCGCACATCTGGATCAGCCCGAGCGGGAAATCCCAATCGTCGGACCTGAAGTAGAAGTCGCTGCACGCCAGCGTCTTCTGGAACACGGTGGTGTTGGGTTGTTTCAGGAAGGCCATCAGCACGGACTGGTTATGCCGCATGTAGTTGCGGCCGACCTGATCGGAACCGTTGGCGAGACCGTTGTCGTGCCCCGGCCCGGAGGACCGCAGCATGAGTTGGGCCGAACTCAGCGCCCCGCAGGCGACGACGAAGACATCGGCCGAATAGCGCTCCTGGCGCCCGTCGCGGTCGACGTGGACGTATTTCACGCTTCTGCCGTCGGCTGCCGTCTCGAGCCGGGCCGCATAGGCCTCGGTCAGCAACGACACGTTCGAGTAGCGCGCCAGGGTGGGATCGATGCAGACCACCTGGGCGTCGGCCTTGCCGTTGAGCAGGCAGGGGAAGCCGTCGAAGGCGTCGCAGCGAATGCAGATGCTGGTGGGCGTTGCCTTACCGTCCTTCTCGTCGAGCATGATGCCGAGGGGCAGGTGAAAGGGATGGAGACCCATCCCGGCCCACTGGTCGCTGAGATCCTGGATCAACGGCTCGTGCGAGACGGGCGCATAGGGATACGGGCCCGAGCGGCGCGGTTCGTTCGGGTCCTCGCCGGCCTTGCCGTGCACGTGGAACAGTCTCTCGGCCTGGGCATAATAGGGCTCGAACGCGTCGTAGCCGAGAGGCCAGGCCGGCGACACGCCGTCGGGATGCCGGATCTCGCCGAAGTCGCTCTCGCGCAGGCGAAGCAGAGCCGCGCCATAGACCTTGGAATTGCCGCCGACGAAACGGTGCAGCCCGGGAGCGAATTTCGATCCGTCCTTGCCGTACCAGGTCTCGTCGACCTGGTACTTGCCGTCGACGAACACGGCCCGCGAGTTCCAGTTGTCGCGTTCCCGCGGCAGGTAGGGACCGCGCTCGAGGATGAGGATCCGCTTGCCCGTGGCGGCGAGCCGATGGGCTACGGCGCCACCGCCGGGTCCGCTGCCGATGATGACGACGTCGTAATGGTCCTCCGGCATGCGCCCGCTCCTCACGGCAGGGTTCCGACGTCGAGCGGAAGGGCGCCGTGCCCGCCGCCGCACACGTCCGGCCAAGGGGTTTCGACGACCGGCCTGCGCGGCGGCCCGGCCCGTCAACGGGCCCGACAGGCTGCGAGTTGCAATGCACCACGGCGACGTCGGCGCGGGATTGCGCCCCCAAGGCTTCGCCTTGCGAGCGACGGCGACTCGGGGCGATAATGCGGCGGGTTGCACGTGGGGTGGATCGGGCGATGGCGAAGGACTTGACCGACGATGAGCGCGCGTCATTCCGGGTCGAGATCGATCGCCTGCGCGAGGAGCACCGCGACCTCGACGCCGCCATCGAGGCGCTCCTGCATCTCGGGCGCGTGGATCAACTCCAGGTCCAGAGGTTCAAGAAGCGCAAGCTCGTGCTGCGCGATCGCCTGTCGTTCCTCGAAGACCAGATAACGCCGGACATCATTGCCTGATCGCGCTCGCCAGGGGACCGATGCGCAAGACAGCCGACCTGCCCACGAAGACCTGCGCGCGTTGCGGCCGTCCTTGCGCCTGGCGCAAGAAGTGGAAACGTGTGTGGCACGAGGTGAGATATTGCTCCCACCGCTGCCGCCGCGAGCGGAAGAGATCGGACCCAACTCAGGCTTGAGCGGAACCTTTGAACGCGACGGTCATTTCCACCGCAGCCGGAAGCGGCTGGGGGTTCTCGTTTTCAGGAGTTTACAATGCCAATCGACGGTGCATCGATCATCACATGGATCATCGTGGGCGGCATCGCCGGCTGGCTGGCGGGCCTGCTGATACAGGGCGGCGGTTTCGGCCTCATCGGCGACATCGTGGTCGGGATCGTGGGTGCCATCATCGCGGGCTATCTCCTGCCCACGATCGGCATCAATCTCGGGGGTGGTTACATTGCGGCCATCATCGATGCCGTGATCGGCGCCGTGATCCTGCTGTTGATCATCCGCCTGGTCCGCCGAGCAGCCTGACGACCGTTCCCGAACGTGGAATGAGCGCCGGCCCCGGCCCCGCGGGGGCGCCCGGGCCGGCGCTCACGATCGGAGTTCCGGGATGGTTCTCCCAGGTGTCCATCACCTCACCAGCATAACTAACGATCCGCCCGGCCATCCCGTCCAGACGGACATGCCGGGCTTGGTCCGGCGACTCACGTCGACCGCCGCATCTGATGCCGTGATCGCGATAGCTCGTGTGATAACGCGATGCCCGGATTGCGATCGGCGTGCTGCTGGACAGGCTCGTCCACCGACCCGGTCACCCTTCCAGCGCCTGTTCTCGAGCCGCGCCCCCGAGGCCGCTCGCGCACCACGCCGACGGTCGAGCGCCTGCACCGTCTTTGCGTTGCATCCGGGAACCCTCTATCTCACGCCGATCATGTCCATACCGTCCACGTCCGAGGACCCGGTCACGCGCCGGCGCACCTTCGCCATCATCTCGCACCCCGATGCGGGCAAGACGACTCTGACCGAGAAGCTGCTGCTGTTCGGCGGCGCCATCCAGCTTGCCGGCGAGGTGCGGGCCAAGGCCAATCGGCGCCAGACGCGCTCCGACTGGATGGGCATCGAGCGCGAGCGCGGCATCTCGGTGGTGACGTCCGTGATGACCTTCGAACATGCGGGTTGCGTATTCAACCTGCTCGACACGCCGGGTCACGAGGACTTCTCGGAAGACACCTACCGGACCCTGTCGGCGGTCGACTCGGCCGTCATGGTGATCGATGCGGCGCGCGGCATCGAGAGCCGCACCCGCAAGCTCTTCGAGGTCTGCCGGCTGCGCGACATCCCGATCGTCACCTTCGTGAACAAGATGGACCGGGAAACGCGCGACCCCTTCGATCTGCTCGACGAGATCGAGAAGGTGCTGGCGCTCGACACCGCGCCCGTCACCTGGCCGATCGGCCGCGGCCGCGCCTTCGCCGGCACCTACGACCTCGCCCGTACCCTGGTGCGCAAGCTCGACTCCGACGTGGACGCTCCCATGCTGCCCGTGGAAGGTCCGCGCGATCCCTTGATCCGCGCCATGCTGCCCGAGAACGACGCCGAGGCAGAAGCCGCGCTCGACGAGATCGAACTGGCGCGGGACGCCTGCAAGCCTTTCGACCGGCAGGCCTTCCTCGAAGGCCATCTCACGCCGGTGTTCTTCGGCTCGGCGCTGCGCACCTTCGGGGTGGCCGACCTGATCGATGCCTTGGCGGATTTCGCGCCGCCGCCCAAGGGCCTGCAAGCCGAGAGCCGCTACGTCGACGCCCATGAGGCGAAAATGAGCGGCTTCGTGTTCAAGATCCAGGCCAACATGGACCCCAACCACCGCGACCGCATCGCCTTCATGCGTGTGTCCTCCGGCCGCCTGACCCGGGGCATGAAGGCCAAGCTGGTGCGGACCGGCAAGCAGATGGCGCTGAACGCGCCGCAGTTCTTCTTCGCGCATGAGCGGGCGCTGGCCGAGCAGGCCTATGCGGGCGACGTCGTCGGCATTCCCAACCACGGCACCTTGCGGATCGGCGATACCTTGACCGAGGGCGAGGACCTCGTGTTCCGCGGCGTGCCGAGCTTCGCACCCGAGATCCTGCGCCGGGTGAAGCTCAACGATGCCATGAAGGCCAAGAAGCTGCGCGAGGCCCTCCAGCAGATGGCCGAGGAGGGCGTCGTGCAAAGCTTCGTCCCCTACGACGGCTCCGGCGCCATCGTGGGCGTGGTCGGGGCGCTGCAGCTCGACGTGCTGGTGGAGCGTCTGCAGAACGAATACGGCCTGCCGGTCTCCTTCGAGTCGAGCCGCTTCGAGATCGCCCGCTGGGTGACGGCCGAGCCGCCCGAGTTGCGGAAGTTCCTCGACGCCTATCCGTCCTCCACGGCCGTCGACCTCGACGGCTCCCCGGTGTTCCTCGCCTCCTCGGCCTTCACGCTGCGCTACGAGCAGGAGCGCTGGCCGCAGGTGACCTTCTCGGACATCAAGGACTATCAGCGCGCGGCCGCATGAGGCACCCATCGGGATAACTGCTTGGGAATGAGGAGCACTCGAAGGCACAGCAGCGTACAATGAGGCAGTTCCCGTGGGGACCCTGAACGCGGCCCAGCCTTCGACAGCCGCCATCCGCCCGGCCGTTGTCGACGACCTGCCGGCCATCGCCGCGATCGTCGAGGCCGCCTACCGGCCCTACGTGGCCCGGATCGGCCGCGAGCCGGGGCCGATGCTGGACGATTATGCGGCCCTCGTCGGTGCAGGCCGCGTCCATGTGGCGGAGCACGGTGTCGTCTGCGGCCTGATCGTGCTGATCCCGGAAGGCGCCACGATGCTGCTCGACAACGTCGCGGTCCACCCTGACCACCATGGGCAGGGTATCGGCGGTCGGCTCCTGGGCTTTGCCGAAGAGACGGCGCGCGCGGCGAGTTGCGCGGCCATCAGGCTCTACACCCACGAACTCATGGCCGAGAACTTCGCCCGCTACCGGCGTCTCGGCTATGTCGAGATGCATCGGGCCGAGGAGAAGGGCCTGCGCCGCGTCTTCATGCGGAAGCCGCTGTGACGCGCCCCGGCCGCATCCGGCGCGGTTGACGGGCGTATCGCGCCGGCGTCTCCTGCCCATCGCCGACCGAACCCGAGGATCGCTCATGCCGAACCGAGACAGCATCGCCGCCGAGGCGAGCGCCTGGCGACGGGACATCCACCAGAACCCGGAAACGCTCTACGACGTGCACCGGACGGCGGGGCTCGTCGCCGAGCGGCTGCGAGCCTTCGGCTGCGACGAGGTCGCGACCGGTTTCGGCCGGACCGGCGTGGTCGGCGTGATCCGGGGCAAGGGACCGGGGCGGACCCTGGGTCTGCGGGCCGACATGGACGCCCTGCCCATCACCGAGGAGACCAACCTGCCCTATGCGTCGCGGAACCCCGGCAAGATGCACGCCTGCGGTCATGACGGCCATACCGCCATGCTGCTCGGTGCCGCGAAGGTTCTGTGCGAGCGGCGCGACTTCGCCGGCGCGGCAGTCTGCGTCTTCCAGCCCGCCGAGGAAGGCGGCGCGGGCGCAAGGGCGATGATCGGCGACGGCCTCATGACGCGGTTCGCCATCGACGAGATCTACGGCATGCACAATCTGCCGGGTCTCGACGTCGGCCGGTTCGCGCTTCGTCCCGGCCCCATCATGGCGGCGGCCGATCGTTTCGAGATCGACATCGAGGGCCGCGGCGGCCATGCGGCGGCCCCGCACCAGACCGTCGACCCGGTGCTGGTCGGCGCCCATATCGTGACGCTGGCCCAGAGCATCGTGGCCCGCAACGTCGACCCGCTCGAATCCTGCGTGGTGTCGGTCACCGTGTTCCAGGCCGGCTCGGCCCAGAACGCGATCCCTCAGACCGCGAAGCTCGCCGGCACGACCCGGACACTCACGCCCGAGATGCGGGATTTCGCGGAAGCGCGGCTGCGGACCATCACCGAGAGCGTGGCGGCCGCCCATGGGGCCGCCGCCGCCCTGCATTATGGGCGCGGCTATCCGGTGACCCGCAATCACCCCGAGCAGGCGAGCTTCGCCGAACGCGTGGCCGCCACCGTGGCCGGGGCCGCCATGGTGGACGGCGCAGCACCCCCCGTCATGGGAGCCGAGGACTTCGCCTACATGCTGGAAGCACGGCCCGGCGCCTTCGTGTTCATCGGCAACGGGGCCAGCGCCAACCTTCACCACCCGGGCTACGACTTCGACGACGCCGCGATCCCTTTCGGGATCGATTACTGGGTCAAGCTCGTCGAGACGCGCCTCCCGGCATAGGGCGGCGCCTCAATGCGCGGTGGCCAGCATCCCATTGACGCGCGCCACCATCTCGTCCGGACGCCATGGCTTGCTCAGGAATGCCGCGCAGGCCGGCAGCTTGCGCGGGTCCACGAGCGGACCGCCCGAGGTGATGAGGACCGGAACGCCGGGCCACAGGCGGCTTAGGACATCGACGAGCTCGAGCCCGTTCATGCTGCCCGGCATCTGCACGTCCGTGAGGATCAGGGCGGCATCGCCGCCGTGCAGCCGCAGATACGGCAGGGCAGCGTCGGCCGAGTCGAACTCGATCACCGTGAAGCCGTGGTCCTCGAGTTCACAGACCGCCAAGTCACGCACGAGGAACTCGTCCTCGACGATCACGACGGTCTTGCCGATCCATGAGGTGTTAAGCTGTGTCATGTCATCGAAACGACATCCCGGACCGCAAGTTCCGACCGATTTGAACGATGCTGTTAGACATGCTTTATCGAAGATGAACCGTCGCCCCGCCGTAGCTCCCCGGACGTGCTGGCCGGGGCGCAAGGCGGCGAGGCAGGACGGACCACGCGGCATGATGATCGGCGACGCCCTGGCGGCCTTTCGCGAGATCCTGGCGCCGCGCTTCCGTTCGGCGCTCGGCAAGGTGCTCGGCCTCACGCTGCTGATCCTGACCGCACTCGTGGTGGCGCTCGACCGGGGACTCCTGGCCCTGGTGGCCCTGCCCTATCCATGGCTGTCAAATCTCGTGGCCGTCCTGGCCGGTCTCGGCTTCCTCTTGGGCTCGGTCTTCCTCGTGGCCCCGGTATCGTCGCTCGTGGCTGGCTTCTTCATCGACGATCTGGCCGAGCACGTCGAGCGTGACCTCGACCCTGCCGCGCCGCCCGGACGTCCCCTGCGGATCGTGGCGGCCGTCGTGCTGTCGGTTCGCTTCGGGGCTCTGTCGCTCGGCGTGACGATTCTGGCCCTGGTGCTGCTGCTCGTGCCCGGCATCAATGCGGTCGCGTTCATCGGGGCCAACGCCTATCTGCTCGGGCGGCAATATTACGAGTTCGTGGCGCTGCGACACCTGCCGGCCGCGGGCGCCACGGCGCTGCGCCGCCGCCATGCCGGCCGCATCTTCCTGGCCGGCCTCGTCATCGCGGCCGTCGTGTCGGTCCCGGTGCTCAACCTCGTCACGCCGCTGTTCGCCACGGCCTTCATGGTGCGGGTCTTCAAGCGCCTGCCGGAGATCGCCGATGCCCAGCGCGCGCGCCGGCATCACCACGCGGAGACGCTGGAACCGACGCCTCGGGCGAGGCAGGGCGCGGAGCCTCGGGACTGATACGGCCGGCCGCCGCAGCGACCCACGGCGCGTATCAAGCGGCGCGGTCGAACTGCCCGTGCTTGCGGAAGCGGTACAGGTAGGTCGGCACGATGGACTCTATCGATCGCGGCTCGATGCCGAGGGCCTCCAGCGTGCGGCCCTCGGCCTTTGCGGCTGCCGACACGACGTTGTCGCTCCGCAGCAGTTTCAGCTGGTCGCGGGTCATCAGCAGCGTCTTGGGGAAGAAACCCATCAGGAGGCTGTCGGCCGTCTCGGTGGCGACCGCCGGATAATGCATCAGGCCGAACGGCACCGGCACGAGGCCGCGGCGCCGCTGCGTGGTGCTGCAGATGAAAGCGAGGAGTTCCCTGAACGTCCTCACGGCCGGACCGCCGAGTTCGTATGCGGTGCCGTCGCGCGCCCGGCCCGCCGCCGCCTGCGCCACGGCCATGGCGACGTCGCCGACGAAGACCGGCTGGAACCGGGTGTGGCCCCCGCCGATCAGCGGCAGGACGGGGGAGAAACGCGCCATGGCGGCGAAGCGGTTGAAGAACTCGTCCTCCGGGCCGAACACGATCGAGGGGCGCAGGATCACGGCGTCGGGATAGACCTCGCGGACCGCGTCCTCGGCCCGTGCCTTGGAGCGGCCGTAGAGCGATTCCGACGCGGCATCGGCCCCGATGGCCGAGACCTGCACGAAGCGCCGCACCCCGGCCTCGCGGGCCGCCCTGGCCATGGCCCGCGCCCCGAACACATGCACGGCCTCGAAGGTCTGGCTTCCGCTCTCGCTCAGGATGCCGACGAGATTGATCGCCACTTCGGCATGGCGCAGCGCCGCGGCCAGGGAGGCGGGATGGCGCACATTGGTCTGCACGGGCTGGATCTGCCCGACACGGCCGAGCGGCATCAGGTAATTGGCGAGATCGGGGCGGCGGCACCCGGCCAGCACCCGGAACCCGGCCGTGGCGAGCGCCCGGACCACGTGCCGCCCGAGAAATCCCGAGCCGCCGAAGACGGTCACCTGCCCGCTGGTCGCGAGTTCCGATCCGGACATGCTGTGCTCCCCGAAGACGACTCGGGGTTCTAGTGAAAGGCGCCGATCCTGTATAGCGGCTGTCGGGCCCGGTACGGCAGTGCTGGCGGTTGCGGGCTCAGGCGGCCTCGACGAGATGCTGCATGGCCTCCACGACATCGACGGCGCGCCAGGGTTTGGGCATGAAATGCACGCGCGCCGGCAGACCGCGCAAGGGACGCAGCGCGCCCGACGTGACGATCACCCCGATATGCGGCCAGTGGCGGGTGATCACCTCGGCCAGATGAACCCCGTCGGAATGGCCCGGCATGTGGATGTCGGTGAATACGGCGGCGACATCGGTCGAATTCTCGAGCAGGAAGCCCAGGGCCTCGTCGGCATCGGCCTTGTCGATCACCTGGAGGCCGGCATCCTCGAGCGTCGCCATGGTGTCGGCCCGCAGCAGCGGGTCGTCTTCCACGATCAGGATCGTGCTGCGCTGCATGGTGGTTTCTCGACAGATCGGCAACTCGGATGAAACATGGTTTACGGAAATGCTTAATCTTTGGTTAAGCCGCCTCGCCGGGCGACGATGTCGCCGACCGGCGTGGTCGGACCCGCGCGCAGCCCCCAGCATGATCGGGCGGTGCCGAGCCAGGAGGATTGCCGTTCCTGCTCGGCCACGGCGTGGGGGCCAAGCGCCGCGTCCGCCCCCGGGCGGGTGGAAGCGGGCCGCAAACGAGTCTAAGGCTTGCAGCCTTCATCCCATCCGGTCGGACCATTACGCCGTGTCATCAGAGTCGACAGAAGGCCAAGAGGGGGCGAACGCGTCGCCGAGCCCGGCCGTCCCGTTCAACCTCCCCCTGCCGCACGGCAAAGAGTTGCTCTACATCGCCGAGGCGGTGTCCAACCGCCATCTGAGTGGCGACGGCCCCTTCACCAGGCGCTGCAACGCCTGGCTCGAAGCCGCGATCGGCTGCCGCCAGGCACTGCTGACCCACAGCTGCACGGCCGCCATGGAGATGGCCGCCATGTTGTTCGACCTCGGGCCGGGCGACGAGGTCATCATGCCGTCCTTCACCTTCGTCTCCACGGCCAATGCGGCGGTGCTGCGCGGCGCCGTGCCGGTCTTCGTGGACATCCGTCCCGACACGCTGAACATCGACGAGCGCCTGATCGAGGCCGCCATCACGCGGCACACCAAGGCGATCTTCGTGGTGCACTATGCCGGGGTCGGCTGTGCCATGGACGAGATCATGGCGATCGCCGACCGGCACGGGCTCCTCGTGCTCGAGGATGCGGCGCAGGGCATTGCGGCCCGCTACGATGGCCGAGCTTTGGGCAGCATCGCCCATCTCGGCGCCTTGAGCTTCCACGAGACCAAGAACCTGATCTCGGGCGAAGGGGGTGCGCTGCTGATCAACGACGAGCGCTTCGTCGAACGCGCCCACATCCTGCGCGAGAAAGGCACCAACCGGACCAAGTTCCTGCAAGGACGGGTCGACAAATACACCTGGGTGGACGTGGGGTCGTCCTATCTGCCGAGCGAACTCAACGCGGCCTTCCTGCTGGCGCAATTGGAGCAGGTCGACGCCATCCAGGATGCACGCCACCGCATCTGGAGCCGCTACCATCGCGAACTGGCGGCGCTGGAGCACGATGGCCTCCTGGTCCGGCCCACGGTGCCGCAGATCTGCTCCCCCAACGCCCACATCTATTATGTGCTGATGCCCAGCATCGAGCAGCGGAGTGAACTGTTGCGGCGCACCAAGGCGGGCGGCATCGGGACCGTGTTCCACTACGTGCCGCTGCACAACGCCCCGGCCGGCCTCCGCTACGCCCGCCAGCACGGCGCCCTGCCGGTGACCGAGGACCTGAGCGCCCGCCTCGTTCGGCTGCCCTTGTGGGCCGGCCTGTCGGACGAGGCGGTCGACAGGGTGTCGGCCATGGTGGCGGCGGTGGCGCGCGCGCGCTGACCGGCCTCGACCGGAGGAGCGGCGGCGGCCCCATCCTTTTCCCTGGGGCGCCCGGCAGGTTGACAGCCCGAGGGCCTCGCCCGTAGAAGCCTCCTCGCGGCCCTGGTGGCGGAATTGGTAGACGCGCTGGTTTCAGGTACCAGTGGGTAACACCGTGGAGGTTCGAGTCCTCTCCAGGGCACCACCAGATCTCGGTGGCTCGGCAACAGGTTGCTGATAGATCGAGGGAAGCATCGGTTCCGCTCCTTGAAAGCCAGCCGACATGCTGGAAGGCGGAAAACTGAACCGCTCCGGGATGTCCGGAGGCCTTTCGGTTCGAGTCTTACGCAACGATCGGTCGAAGTCCTGGGTCATGAGCCAGGCTGTCCTCATGTGCGGGGGTTCACACGCCGATACGCGTGAAGCGAGGTCCATCATCGTGATGGACCTTCCTCATCTGTCCTTGCCGTTTTCCCGGCGCCTTGTGATTGCCGTTGCGGAGCAAACCGAAGGCGGTCTCATGCGCGTAGAGAAGCTGCCCTTCACTCTGCCAACCCACAACAACGAAGATGATGGACTCTTCGCACGGCGAGCATGATCGTCATCGCTTGGTGGCCTATGCTCATTCGCTTTCCGACCCCGACCAGCGCCGATGGGAGCCGCTGTCCGATCATCTCGCGGGCGTAGGCGCTCGCGCGGGCGAATTCGCCGCGGTGTTCGGCTGGGCGGCCCTCGCCGACCTCGCGGGCCGGCTGCACGACATCGGCAAATGTTCGGCGGAGTTCCAGGCCTATATCCGCAAGGAGCGGCCGAGCGGCGGCGACCATTCCGGCGCCGGGGCGCACGAGGCGTCGAGAGCCTACCCGACGCCCTTGCCCCATGGCCGGATTCTCGCGGCCGCCGTGATCGCCGGCCATCACGCCGGCCTGGCCGACGGCGCTGCGCTCGACGCGCGCTTGAACGGCAAGGTTCCGGCTTACCCGGGCTGGGCACAGCATAGCGGTTCGCTGCCACCTGTCACGGCGCTGAACCCGAGCCGCGCGCCGGCCCGTTCTTGCGACAAGGGTTTCGCGGGCGCCTTCCTGGTCCGCATGCTGTTCTCATGCCTCGTGGACGCCGGTTCGCTCGAGACCGAGCGGTTCTACGTCGAAGCGGAAGGCGGGAGGATGGAGCGCGGAAACTTCCGCGACCTCGCGACCCTGCGCGATCGGCTCCGCGCCCACATGGCGAAGGTGGCGGCCGAGGCCGAAGGCACCGAACTCAACGCGCTGCGGGCCGCGGTGCTGCGGCACGCGACCGAACGCGCCGCGCTGCCACCCGGCCTGTTCACGCTGACGGTGCCGACCGGCGGCGGCAAGACCCTGACCTCGCTCTCCTTCGCGCTCGACCATGCGGTGCGACACGGTATGGGCCGGATCGTCTATGTGATCCCTTTCACGTCGATCATCGAACAGACGGCCGAGGTTTTCCGGCGCGCCCTCGACACCGACGAAGACATCCTCGAGCACCACGCCAGCTACGACTGGGAGGCGGCTGCGAAGAAGCTCGGCGCAGGCCGGGTTCGCGATGATCAAGGCGGTCGAAAAATCTGAGGAGCATCCATGCCCAGCACGCCGCGTTTCTTCGCCCATTCCGTTGCGGAGCGAGGCAAAGAGGAGTGGCAGCCGCTGTCTTGCCACCTGCAGAATGTAGCCAGTCTCGCGAAAGGCTTCGCCGCAAAATTCGATGCGCCGGGAGTGGGCTATCTCGCGGGCCTTTTGCACGACCTCGGGAAGTACTCCGCAGCCTTCCAGCGTCGTCTCGAAGGCGGAGTATCAGTTGATCACGCGACCGCCGGCGCGAAGCAGGTTATGCAGCTCGGACTGAAAGGAGACGGAGAGGTCATTGCGCAACTTATCGCCCATGCCATCGCCGGGCACCATGGCGGGCTCGACGACAGGGTCGGGCTGACCGATCGTCTTTCAAAAACGATAGAGTCGCTAGACCCTTCGTGGACACAGGAGATCCAGCCGGAACTGGGCGAAATCCCCGGTTTCGTGCGGCCGGACGATCTGCGGCGAGGTTTCAAGCTCGCGTTCCTAGGACGCATGATCTTTTCATGTCTGATCGACGCGGACCGTCGCGACACGGCGGAGTTCGAGGCGCTGGCCCGAATCCGAACGCGGCCAACGCCTTGGCCGGAACTCTCCGCAATCGTGGACGCGCTTCGCACACGATTCGACCAATACATGGCTGGCCTCAACTCCGAAGGAGACGTGAATGCACTGCGTCGGCAGATTCTTGGCTCGGTTCGAGGAAAAGGAGTTCTGAAACCCGGCCTTTTCACCCTCACCGTGCCGACTGGCGGCGGTAAGACGCTCGCGGCACTCGGCTTCGCTCTCGACCATGCTAAAGAACACGGCCTCCATCGCATCATCTTCGCGATCCCGTTCACATCGGTGATCGACCAAACGGTCGATATTTTCGAAAGGGTGCTCGGCCAGGAAGTGGTCCTTGCGCATCATTCTGGGCTCGAAATCGAGACGGCGAGGAAGGAAGAAAAGCTGCGGGAAAGGGAGGAAAATAAGCTCCGTCTCGCGATGCAGGATTGGATCGCGCCGGTCGTTGTCACGACCAGCGTGCAGTTCTTCGAAAGCCTGTTCTCACATCGTCCATCGCGCTGCCGCAAGCTGCACAACGTCGCGAAGAGCGTGATCATCCTCGATGAGGCTCAGACGATTCCGTTGCACGTGCTGAAGCCTTGCCTTGCGGCGCTAGACGAACTCGCTTCGAATTACGGGTGTTCGATCGTCATCTGCACCGCCACGCAGCCCGCCGTTACCGAGCCAGGGTTCAAGGGCGGGCTTAAGATCGACCCGGACAGGGAACTCGCGCCCGATCCTCCGGAACTATACCGCAAGTTGAAGCGAGTTACTGTGCGACACGCCGGCACGAAGGACGATGCGGCGATTGTGGCAGATCTGGCGAGAACTTCGCAAGGTCTCGTCATCGTCAACACGCGCCGCCACGCGCTGACGCTCTACGGGTTGGCGAAAGGCGAACTCGACGGGGTTCAACACCTGACGACCCGTCAGTCTGCCGCGCACCGCCGCGGGATCTTGGCCGATATACGTCAGCACCTGAAGGAGGAGCGACCATGCCGCCTAATCGCCACGTCGCTCGTGGAAGCGGGTGTCGACTTCGATTTTCCCGCCGTATGGAGGGCCGAAGCAGGGCTCGATTCCATCAACCAGGCCGCTGGTCGCTGCAATCGCGAGAGGCGTTTCGATCCCGAGATCAGCTACGTTACGGTGTTCAAGCCCGCGAACGTGAAGCCGCCGCGGGAGATCGAAGGCCTGATTGGTGACATGGAACGCGCCTTGCGCGGCGAGGACATGCTCTCGCCCGAAGCGGTCACCCGCTATTTCGGCGAAACCTACTGGCGAATGGGAGCAGCACTCGACCGCACGCCGCTACCAACCAGCTCCCAACCAGGAGCAATCGAGGTACTCCAATCTTTTCTGATCAGCGGGTGGAAAACCGTTTTTAAATACCGCACTGTGGGCGAAAATTTCCGGCTGATCTTCGACGGCCTTGCCCCGGTGATCGTCGTGAGGGAGGAACCAGCACAGGCTGCCCTCGCCCAACTCCGGGCGGCCGAGCCACAGGTGGGCAGCATCGTCCGCAAGCTGCAGCCCTTCATCGTGCAGGTGCCGCCTTTCGACCGCACGCGGCTCGTTGCGGAAGGCCACGCCTCTTTCGAGCAGCCTGATCGCTTCGGAGACCAGTTTTGCGTGTTGCGCACAGCAAGCCTTTACAC
>CAXUCF010000031.1:3849-4334 GCA_964249275.1 uncultured Lichenihabitans sp. | reverse complement strand
CTTTACACTGACGATTGTGGATTGCGGTGGGAAAATTCGGATATCCCTTTACCCTGCAACGGCATCTATTAAGATCGATCAGCAACGGCAGGTTGCGCGAAAACTCGGGAGCGTCGAGTGGCTTACGGCATCCGTTTGCGTGTTTCGGGCGAGCGCGCCCTTTTTACCCGCCCCGAGATGAAAGTCGAACGGGTGTCCTACGATGTCATGACGCCCTCAGCGGCGCGGGGCATCCTGGAAGCCATTCATTGGAAGCCGGCGATCCGCTGGGTGGTCGACGCGATCCACGTACTCAAGCCGGTCCGCTTTCAGTCGATTCGGCGGAACGAAGTCGGCCACAAGGCGGCCGTCGGTAACATTCGAAAGGCGATGAAAGCGGGCGACATCACCGGGCTTCGCTTGCAGGTCGACGAAGATCGGCAGCAGCGCGCCGCTACCGTTCTGGTCGATGTCGATTACGTGATCCGCGCGCATTTCGTCCTGAC
>CAXUCF010000031.1:0-3839 GCA_964249275.1 uncultured Lichenihabitans sp. | reverse complement strand
CTGACGGACAGAGCCGGGCCAGACGACAGCGAAGCGAAGCACCTCGCAATGTTCAATCGCCGCGCGCGAGACGGCCAGTGCTTCCACCAGCCTTGCCTGGGCACGCGTGAATTCCCGGCACGGTTCACGCTGATCGAGCCCGGCGAGCTTCTGCCAGACGCGCCTCCCGCTCTCACACGAGATCTCGGCTTCATGCTGTGGGACATCGATCACGCCGGCGACCGCTCATCGCTGTTCTTCCGTGCCGCGCTCGACAACGGCGTTATGCAAGTACCGGCACGGGAGTCCGTGGAGATCCGACGATGAACCATCCCGTCAAAAACGTCTTTTTCGAAACGCTCGAATCGCCTATCTTGATTTCGGTGGCACCCGCCGCCACGCTCGTCACCTACCCGGCAGTTGGAACGGCATCAGGTAGGGTAAGACCGGCAGTGAGCGCTAACGCGCTCCCAGTAGCCAAGCCGAAAGCGCCAATAAGCGCGAACGCTTATGGGCTTCGGCCACGAACATACGACCATCATCGTACCTCCGGGGTGCTGGATCCGAGTCCAGCGCTCCGGAGCGCCCTCTGCGCCCCGCCGCGTTCAGGGCTGCACGGAGGGGTATGGTCGAAGCGGCGGGTGCCGAAACGGATGCTGCCCGATTCGCCATCGGCCGTCAATCCGACTTCCCGAATGCGTGAGTTAAGCCTCACGCATTCGGTCTACTGAATGACTTGCGTTCCGATCCGTTCCGAGGCTATGCTCGCTCAGCATGGGCATGTTCGCGAAGGCGATATCCTATGTGACGACACTGATGTACTGACGGTTCGGGCTCGTCCCAGTTTGTCGCTCCCCGCGCGGGGGCGTGGATCGAAACAGTAGACCGAAGGCTGAAGCTTACCTTCAGGATCGTAGCGCTGAGGCGAGCCCAACCTTCTTTATGCCCACATCCGCGTTGGGCGTACCCCATTGTCGCTGCTAAATCGGTCAACGCGCTTGGCTCTTCTTGCCTCACTTACCCGCATCTACGGCCGCATGGCGGCTCGTAAAGAGGTGGCGCCATTCGGTTACTCCAGCGAAGAAATCGACTTTGTCGTTTCGCTGAACAGAGATGGCACGCCCGCGGGCATACCAATCGACGTGCGAACAGGCGAGGGAAGGAAACGCCAAGGGACACCTATGAGCGTTCCAGCCTCGTTCAAGCGTCCCGGTGTGACGCCCCGCGCTTTCTTTTTATGGGACAACACGGCTTTCGCGCTCGGGGTGACGGCATCGGAAACGAAAGACGCGACAACCCGCTTCGCCGCATTTCGAGACCGTCATCGGAGGGAATTGGCCGGTAGTGCAGATGAGGGCCTGCGGGCTCTTCTCCGGTTTGTCGAACTCTGGAATCCGGAAAGCTTCGCCGAACTCGGCTGGCCGGAAGCGATGAAGGACCAGAACGTCGTTTTCACGCTCGAAAGCGAGCGGCTTCAAAACATCTTTCTCCATGACCGTCCCGCGGCTCAGACTTTGTGGGCAAGACTTTCATCCGAAAACAAGGGCAACGACGCGGCCTGTTTGGTAACGGGCGAGCGCGGCCCCATTGCGCGGCTCCATCCGGCCATCAAGGGCGTTTGGGGGGCACAATCAAGCGGTGCTTCGCTAGTCTCGTTCAATGCCGACGCCTACGAGTCTTACGGTCATGAGCAAGGTGATAACGCGCCCGTGTCGGAGCGGGCAGCGGCGGCCTATACGACCGTGCTCAACAAGTTTCTGGAGCGCGACAGCACGCAGCGCCTGCAGGTTGGCGACGCTTCGACTGTGTTCTGGGCCGATGCGACGGATGCCGAACTGGCGCTGCAGGCGGAGCAAGTCTTCGCCGGCTTCTTCGACGAGAAGGCTGAAACTGCGGCAGTGCGCGACATCGTCGACAGGCTGCGTCACGGCCAACCCATTCACGAATTTCGGCCCGACCTGAACGAAGGCGTTCGCTTTTACGTTCTCGGCCTCGCACCTAACGCGGCGCGGTTGTCGGTCCGCTTCTACGTCGAGGACGACTTCAAGCACATCGCAGAGCATTACATTTGCTGGGTCAAGGCGATGCAGATCGACCCCCTGCCCAAGGACCGGAGCCCATCGCTCTGGCGGTTGCTGATTGAGACCGCTGCACAGCGCAAGTCTGAAAACATACCGCCCCAGCTCGCGGGCGAGTGGCTGCGGGCGATCCTCACCGGCGCTCCCTATCCACTGACCTTGCGCGGTACGATCCTGATGCGGCTTCGCGCCGACAAGGACGTCAACGCGTTGCGCGTCGCAATGCTCAAGGCCGTCGAAACATCCCGCAAAAGAGAGGTGCCCGTGTCGCTCGATCCTGCCAACAAAGATCCTGGCTACCTGCTGGGCCGCCTCTTCGCCACCTACGAACACACACAGACCCAGGCGCTCGGCGCGGCGGTCAATGCGACAATCCGCGACCAATATTACGGCACGGCTTCAGCCACTCCCCGCGCCGTGTTCCCGATCCTGCAGCGCAAGGCGACTCACCATCTGTCGCGCTTGCGCAAAGACCGGCCGGGCATGGCGGTCATCCTCGACCGCAAGATCGGTGAGATCTTCGAACTCGCCGAACCGGACGCGCTGTTCGTGCCGACGCTCACCGCATCCCGCCAGGCGCTATTCGCGGTGGGCTATTACCACCAACGCAACGACTTTTACCGGCGCAAGGACGCCAGCCCTGAAGCTGCAATTGAAGAGACGACTCCATGACCGCTCTCGCCAATCGTTACGACTTCGTATTCCTGTTCGACGTCACCAATGGCAATCCGAATGGTGATCCGGACGCCGGAAATCTGCCGCGGCTCGATCCCGAAACCAACCGCGGTCTCGTCACCGACGTATGCCTGAAACGCAAGATCCGAAACTATGCCGAACTCGCCAAGGCGGGTGAGGCAGGTTTCGGGATTTACGTGCAGGAAGGGTCAATCCTCAATGAGAAGCATCGCGAGGCCTACAAGGCGGTGCGACCCGACAATCCCAAGGTAGCGACCGAAAGAAAGCTGAGCCCACAGAACGACGGCGAAGCGCGGGCCGTCCAAAACTTCATGTGCAAGAACTTCTTCGACGTGCGGACGTTTGGTGCGGTCATGAGCACGGGCATCAACTGCGGCCAAGTGCGTGGGCCGGTCCAGTTGAACTTCGCGCAATCGATTGAACCGGTCGTGCCGCTCGAAATCTCCATCACCCGTATGGCCGCGACTTCGGCCGAAGAGAAAGCAAAAAAAGATAAGCCAGAAGACGATGGCGATGACCGTCGCGAAAACCGCACCATGGGTCGCAAGCATATCGTACCTTACGGGCTCTATCGCGCTCATGGTTTCGTGTCGGCTTCGCTCGCGGGCCGCACCGGCTTCTCGGAAGAAGATCTGACTTTTCTATGGGACGCGCTGCAAAATATGTTCGAGCACGACCGCTCCGCAGCGCGAGGCGAGATGGCGCTGCGGAAATTGATCGTCTTCAAGCACGCTTCCGCGCTCGGCAATGAGCACGCTCATAAGCTGTTCGACCGGGTGAGCGTCATGCGGCAGGTCGGCCCCGGTGATCCGACCCCCGTCGGTGATCCACGCCTCGACAACGCACCCCCTGCGAGGCGCTTCGCAGACTACGCCGTTGCGCTCGACCGCACGAGCCTTCCAGAATCGGTCGAGGTATTGGAGATGCTTTGAGGGGTGAACGACGCAATGGACGAAGACACCCTCATCCCGCTCTCGGCGCTGCAGCACTATCTCTTCTGCCCGCGCCAATGCGCGCTGATCCATGTGGAGCAGCTCTGGGCCGAGGATGGGGCCACGGCGGAGGGGCGGATCCAGCACCAGCGGG
>CAXUCF010000030.1:0-26002 GCA_964249275.1 uncultured Lichenihabitans sp. | reverse complement strand
CCCCGGGGCTGCGCAGCGTCGCGCTCATCGCCCTCCTCCGACCACCGGCAACCACAGCACCTGCTCGATCCGCTCGGCACCGGCCGCCAGCATGACCAGGCGGTCGAAGCCGAGCGCGATGCCGCTCGCCTCCGGCATCGCGCCGAGCGCGTCGAGGAAGTCGTCGTCGATCGGGTAGGCCTCCTGGCTTCGTGCCCGACGGCCCGCCATGGCGGCCTCGAAGCGCCGGCGCTGCTCGACGGCATCGGTCAGCTCACCGAAGCCGTTGGCGAGTTCGACCCCGCAACAATAAAGCTCGAATCGCTCGGCGACGCGCGGGTCGTCCGGGCAGGTCCGCGCCAGGGCGGCTTCCGGCGCCGGATAACGGTCGAGGATCGTCGGGCGGCCGATGCCGAGATGCGGTTCTATGCGCTCCGACAGCACGCGGCTGAACACGTCGGACCAGCTGTCGTCGGGCGCCGTCCTGATCCCGGCGGCCGCGGCGGCCGCGGCGAAGCCCGCGCGGTCGGGTTTGGCGCCCTGGAGCGTGCCTAGGAGGTCGATGTCGGCATGGCGCGCAAAGGCGTCCGCCACGCTCAGGCGTTCGGGCTCGGCGAGCGGATCGGCCTCGCGCCCGTGACGACGCCACAAGCTGGACCCCGCGGCCCCGGCCGCGACCCGCAGCAGCGCCACCGCGTCGTCCATCAGGCGCCCGTATGGCTCTCGGGCGCGATACCATTCGAGCATGGTGAACTCGGGATGATGCGTAGCGCTGCGCTCGCGGTTGCGGAATACGCGCGCCAGGGTGAAGAGCCGAGGCTCGCCCGCGGCCAGCAGCTTCTTCAAGGCAAATTCTGGCGATGTATGGAGATACAGCGGTCGGGTGGCCGCGTCGGACCCGATCAACTCGGTCCGGAAGGCCTCGAGGTGGGCCTCGTTGCCGGGCGAGGACTGCAGGATCGGGGTGTCGACTTCGAGGAAATGTCGGGCATCGAACCAGCGCCGCATCGCTGCCGCGATGCGGTTGCGGGCCATCAGGAAGGGGCGCCGATCGGCGAAGACGTCGGCGCGCCAAGCGGGCGAGGCCGGCGGCGAGGCGGGGGTGTTCGGGGACAAGCGCGCGGACTCGAGACTCTGGCCAAACGAGAGGAAATCGCTATGGTGCCGCCCGATCTCGTCGAAGCCGGGCGTAGCCGTTCGGCTTCATAGCAATGTCGTGAAGGTAAATCTCCCGTGAGAGTCATCGCCAGCTCGGTTCGCAAGGGCAACATCATCGAGAGGGACGGTCAGCTCTACGCCGTGCTCAGCGCCGAAAGCTTCCATCCCGGCAAGGGCACCCCTACGACCCAGATCGACATGCGACGGATCAGCGACGGCGTGAAGGTTTCGGACCGCTACAAGACCACCGAGCAGGTCGAGCGTGCCCATGTCGAGGACGTGGAGTTCAATTACCTCTACAAGGATGCCGACGGCTACACCTTCATGAACGCCGAGAACTACGAGCAGATCGTGGTGCCGGACGACGTGCTGGGCACCCAGGCCCAGTATCTGCAGGAGAGCATGAAAGTCCTGCTGTCGATCTTCAACGAGACGGCGGTCGCGGCGCAGTTGCCGCAACGGGTCACCTTTGAAGTGATCGAGACGGAGCCGGCCATGAAAGGCCAGACGGCCTCGTCGTCCTATAAGCCGGCCAAGCTCTCCAACGGCGCCCGCGCCATGGTGCCGCCCCACATCCAGCCCGGCACCCGCATCGTGATCCAGACCGAGGACGGATCCTACGTGGAGCGTGCCAAGGATTGACGCATCGGCACCTTGCCGGTCGCGGGGGTCGACCTCCATCGCGAGATCGACGCCCAAGCGCACCGCCGCTGCCACGACCGATACGACCCCAGTAGCGAGGCGGTGAGTGAAAGCGTCACGTGGCGGGCGAACTGCGAAGGAGGGAGCCTAGGGCGACCCTCGCATCCCATCGGCCGAGCGCACAATTTCGGGCTTGGCCGAGCACAGCGCTTCCCGCCCCATCATTCATCGAGAACGCGCGCCTCCTCGGGCAGCATGATCGGAATGCCGTCGCGGATCGGATAGGCGAGCTTTGCGGCCTCCGACACGAGTTCCTGCCGGGCGGCGTCGTAAGTCAGGCTGGTCTTGGTGACCGGGCAGACCAGGATTTCAAGCAGGCGGCGGTCTACACCCGTTGCACCTCCCGGGGCGAGGTTGGCGGTCGGCAGGGTACCGGGGATCTGGGACATCGTTATAGGTTCCGTCAGGATGGTACGCCCGGAGCTTGTATCATTGCAGGGTCGAGGGCGCACCATCGCGGGCGAGATCCATCTCGGCGATGGCGATCAGCACGTCGGCCCGCGTCTTGAGGTCGGGTGCTTCAAGGAGCGCCTGCTTCTCCTTGGGGCCGAAAGGGCTCATCATGGCGAGGGCATTGACCAGAAGGTCGCTCGGGGCAGCATCGATGCCCTCCCAATCGACCGACAGGCGATGGACCTCGGCGAAGCGCCGAAGGGCACGGATCACCCCGTCGCGGTCGACCTCGTGCCGGGCCCCACCCTCGGCGAAATCATGCGCGAACGGCGCGAAATCGACGCGCGCTTGGCGGTAGGGCGTCACCGTCGACAATTCCTCGACGATCCGGTATCGCGCCACACCCGTCAGCGTCACGATGTAACGGCCGTCTCCGGACTCCTCGAGAGAGGTTATGCGGCCCGCGCAGCCCATCGTGTAGATGGGCGGCTTGCTGCCCGGTCCGGATGTATCCGACAGCTCCTGCACCATGCCGATGATGCGCTCGCCTCTCAGAGCATCGTCGATCATCGTCATGTAACGCGGTTCGAAGATGTTGAGCGGCAATTGCCCCAAGGGTAGCAGCAGGGCGCCGTTGAGCGCGAAAACGGGGATGACCTGAGGCAAATCCTCCGGCCCGCGATAGGGCTTGTTGATGCTCATCGTCTCATCCCCGCGATCTCTTTCATCGAAACAGAAGCCCCGAAAGTTTGCGGCGGCCGGACGCCGATGCCGGATCGGCGAAGCCCCATTCGTCGAAGAACTTGAGCAGTTGCACGCGGGCTCCGTCCTCGTTCCAATTGCGATCGGCCCGGATGATTTCAAGGAGTTCGCCCGCGGCCTCTTCGCGCTTGCCCCGAGCATTCAAGGCCAACGCGTAGTCGAAGCGTGCTTGATGGTCCGCCGGGTCGGCGCCGATCCTGCGCTCGAGATCGGCCACATCGCCGAGATTGGCGCTCTGCTCGGCATTCTCAATCGCGGCCCGAACCGCCACGATGGCTGGATCCTGCGCGGGCGAGCCCGAAGCGAGGGACAGCATCGCCTTCGCCTTGTCGATGTCGCCGGCGTCCAGGTGTAGTCTGGCCAGCCCGGCCAGCGCCGCCGCGTTCGTCTCGTCATCGGCCAGGATTTCGGAATAGATCGCCGCCGCGCTCTCGGTGTCGCCCTCCGCGGTGGCCGCCGCAGCCTCCTCGAGCAGGTCCTTCACCGGATCGCCGAGCGGACCGGCGATGCGCTCCAGGAACTGCTTGATCTGCGACTCCGGTAGCGCGCCGACGAATCCGTCGACCGGCTGCCCGCGCTGGAACGCGATCACGGCCGGGATCGATTGGATGCCGAGTTGGCCCGCGATGTCGGGATGGTCGTCGATGTTCATCTTCACGAGCGCGACCTTGCCGCCCGAGGCCGCGACCGCTCGTTCGAGGATTGGCCCCAACTGCTTGCAGGGGCCGCACCAGGCGCCCAGAAATCCACCAGCACGGGCTGCCGCATGGATTCGGCGATGACGTCCTGGCGGAAGCTCGCGGTTGTCACGTCCTTCGGACCGGCGCCCGGCGCCGCCGGCATCCCGGCCGCGGCGGTAAATGCATTTCCAAACGACATCGAAGCTCCCCGGAGTGGCTCGGGCCCGCGCGAGGCCCCTTCTCGGCGCAAGATGGGGCCGGCGCCTACGAACCGCAACTCGGGGACACCGAGGCCCGCGACCCGTCGTGCGCCAGTCGGGATCCGGGTCCTCCGATGCGATCGGCGCTCGCGCGATGCGGGTCCGGCTCGAGCCCCGCGGCGCGATCACTCGTCCGGCTGGTTGTGCAGCCTGCGCTCCCAGGCGAGCGCTTGGCCGACGATGCCGGCCAGGTCGTCGTGCCTCGGCACCCACCCGAGCTCGGCCCGGATCCGGTCGTTGGCCGCCACGATGGCAGCGGGGTCACCGGCTCGGCGCTCCGACATCTTGACCGGAAAATCCACGCCCGACACCTTCTTCACCACGTCCACTACCTCGCGCACCGAGTAGCCGCGCGCATAACCGACGTTGCAGGTCAGGCTGGCGCCCCCGGCGCGAAGGTGGCGCAGCGCGTCCATGTGGGCCTGGGCCAGATCGCTGACCTGGATGTAGTCGCGCAGGCAGGTGCCGTCCGGCGTCGGATAATCGCTGCCGAAGACCTCGAGCCGCTCGCGTCGGCCGAGCGCCGCCTGCACCGCAACCTTGATCAGATGGGTGGCGTCGCGCGTCGACTGACCCGCGCGTCCCTGGGGGTCGGCCCCGGCCACGTTGAAATAACGCAGCACCACGGCGCGGAGGTCATGGGCCCGGCCCGCATCCTCCAGCATCCATTCCACCATGAGCTTGGACCGCCCGTAGGGGGAGACGGGCGCCAGGATCCGGTCCTCGGCGACGCGATCGGTGTCGGTCTCGCCGTAGACGGCCGCGGTCGACGAGAAGATGAAATGGCGCACGCCGCCGCGCACCGCGCTCTCGATGAGGTTGCGCGCCTTGGCGGTGTTGTTGCTGTAGTAGCCAAGCGGATCGATGACGGATTCGGGCACCACGATCCTGGCGGCGAAATGCGCGATCGCGTCGATGCCGTGTTCGGTGATCGCGCGCTCGATCAGATCCTGGTCGCCGAAGTCGCCCGTCACCAGGGTGACCTCCGCCGGTACGGCCGAGCGGAAGCCGGTCGACAGGTTGTCCACCACGACGACCTGTTGGCCCGCGTCGATCAGGGCCAACACCATGTGGCTGCCGATGTAGCCGGCGCCCCCCGTCACCAGAACCGTCATCATGCCTCTCCCGCTTCGATGGCGCGGCCGGACGCTCAGGCGTCATGCCCCGCCGGGGCGCCCCACCCGTCAGGCGTCGAAGGCGGAGCCCTGACGCTTGTTGCGCCCGTCGTCGCCGCATCTGGACCCCATCATCGAACGATCCGGTATAAGGTCGGCCGGCTGGGACTGCGATGTTCCGCGTCCTTGCCCATCCACGCGGGGCCGTGCACCACGCCTGCAGCCACCCGATGCCAGATCGAGTTCGAGGGTACCATGAAAAAGATTCGGAAAGCGGTGTTCCCGGTGGCGGGTCTCGGCACGCGGTTCCTCCCGGCGACCAAATCCGTTCCCAAGGAGATGCTGACGGTCGTGGACCGGCCGGTCCTCCAGCACGTGGTGGATGAGGCTCGCGAGGCCGGTATCGAGCACTTCGTGTTCGTCACCGGGCGCAACAAAGCCGTCATCGAGGACCATTTCGACATGGCCTACGAACTCGAAGACACGCTGAAGCGTCGCGGCAAGGACAAGGAGTACCAGGCCCTGATGGCGGACCTGCCGGCGGCCGGCACGGCCAGCTTCACCCGCCAGCAAGCCCCGCTTGGCCTGGGCCACGCGGTCTGGTGCGCGCGCGACATCGTCGGCGACGAGCCCTTCGCGGTGCTGCTGCCCGATATGATCACGCTGCCGGGGCAGCGCGGGGGCCGCTGCCTCGCCCAGTGCATCGAGACCTACGATCGATACGGCGGCAACGTCATCGCGGTAGAGGAGGTGCCCATGGATCAGACCCATCAATACGGCATCGTGTCGATCGGCGCCGACAAGGGGCAGGACTTCGAGATCACCGGCATGATCGAGAAGCCGCCGCAGGGCACAGCTCCTTCCACCTCGATGATCTCGGGCCGCTATATCCTCGACCCCAGCATTTTCGGCATCCTCGAGACGGCCGAAAAGGGGTCCGGCGGCGAAATCCAGTTGACCGACGCCATGATCAGGATGTTGGGCCGCCAGCCCTTCCACGGCACGCGGTTCGACGGCAAGACCTACGACACAGGCTCGAAGCTCGGCTTCCTGGCCGCCAACGTCGCCTTCGCGATGACGCACCCCGACCTGGCGGAGCCTTTCAAGGCCGAGATCCGCAAGATCGTCGGAACGCCATGACGTGAAGGTCGCGAGCGTTCCGGTGGGGCATCCCACCCGTTCGTCAGGTATGGTGCTCCGGCCGGATATTGGTTATTCGGCCGGCGGCAAACCGCTCGCAAGAATGGTCTCGACCTCGGCTTTGATTTCGGGCGCGAGCGCGACAATCTGGTCCGCGAGCTTTTGGCTGTCGGCCTTCGCGGAAGCATCCGGGTCGATACGGATGCCTAGCGACAACCAATACAAGGCTTTGGTGGCTTGACGTTTGTTGACGCTTCGGTTCTCCAAAATAGCTCTCGTGAAATAGTACCCTCCGAGGAGACGGGGTGCCGACCGGTTGCCCCCGATGGCCGCTCCACGCCATAGCTTGGCCGCACGCACCCGATCCTGCTCCACGCCATCGCCGTTCCAGTATTGCTTCCCGAGCAGCAAACTGGCGTTTGCTTGCCCTTGGTCACTGGCCTGTCTCAACCAGCGGGCCGCTTCGGCAGCGTCGTGCGTCCCACCCTCCCCGGTAAGATACATCTGCCCAAGGTCGGTCTGGGCGTCCGCCACCCCGAGATCGGCGCTCCTACGGCACAGGGCGACGGCCTTGCCGACGTCTTGAGGTACGCCCAGCCCTTTGAGGTACTGGTTGCCCAGAGCGCAGAAGGACACCGCAACGCCCCCTTCGCCAGCTTGTTTGTAGAGTTCGGCCGATCGTGCGTAGTCACGAGTGCGGCCGTCGCCATGAAAGTAGCAGTCCGCGAGGAGTTCGGTTCCAAGCGGGTCGCCCCGTTGTTGGGCTGTGTCGTAGAGATTACACGCTTCGATGTGATCCGCCGTCGTGCCCGCCCCGACCCACGTCATCACTCCGAGCGACCTCGCTCCTGCAGCACTCCCGGATTCGTTCAGACCGCGGTAGATCTTCACGGCGGTGGCGTAATCCTTGGCTCTGTTCGCATCGACGGCTCGGGCGAGTGCTGCCGGCTCGGTTTCCGCACGAGCGATCGGCGCGTTCGTCGACCAGAAGAGACCGACAACAATGATCTGGACTGTCCTGCCCAACATCGGACTCCCTGGTGCTGAGGCCCTGGCGTTAAGGCGAGGGAAGCGGCCATGAGAGGCTAAGAGCTGCGGCGCGCAGCCCGGCAAGCTAAGTCGAAGCGCCGACCCCTCCTTCAGCGCGCCACACCTTCCGCTGGCGCGTTCGCAGCCGATATAAGGCTCCAGCGTGCGCGTTCGCGCATCGGAGATCAAGCCATGGACAAGATACCCGTCACCGTGCTCACCGGCTACCTCGGCGCCGGCAAGACGACGCTGCTGAACCGCATCCTCACCGAGCGGCACGGCAAGAGGTATGCCGTGATCGTCAACGAGTTCGGCGAGATCGGCATCGACAATGACCTCGTGGTGGGGGCCGACGAGGAAGTGTTCGAAATGAACAACGGCTGCATCTGTTGCACGGTTCGCGGCGACCTCATCCGCATCCTCGAAGGCTTGATGAAGCGTCGGGGCAAATTCGACGCCATCATCGTCGAGACCACGGGTCTGGCCGACCCGGCCCCGGTGGCCCAGACCTTCTTCGTCGACCAGGAGGTCCAGGATACCGCGCGCCTCGACGCCGTCGTGACGGTCGCGGACGCCAAATGGCTCAGCGCGCGTCTGAAGGACGCTCCCGAGGCCAAGAACCAGATCGCCTTTGCCGACGTGATCGTCCTGAATAAGACCGATCTCGTCGAACCCGCGGAGCTTCGCGAGGTCGAGGCTCGCATCCGGGCTATCAATCCTTATGCCAAGCTGCACAAGACGCAGCGCTGCGCCGTGCCGCTCGAGGCCGTGCTGGAGCGCAACGCCTTCAACCTCGACCGGATCCTTGAGATCGAGCCCGACTTCCTGGCCGAGGACGATCACCGCGACCACCCCGGTCACAACCACGACGACCACCAGGGCCATGACCACCATGGCCACGAGGGTCATGACCACGGTCACGGCGGGCTCCGGCACTACCACGACGAGGACATGCAGTCGGTCGCGATCGCGCACGACGGCGATGTCGACGCGCAGAGGTTCATGCCGTGGCTCAACGACCTCGTTCAGCGTGAAGGCGGCAAGATCCTGCGGTCGAAGGGTATCCTGGCGTTCAAAGGCGAGCCGAAGCGCTTCGTCTTTCAGGGCGTCCACATGATGCTGGACGGCGACGTGCAACGCGCGTGGAAGCCTGACGAGAAGCGCCGGTCCAAGCTCGTGTTCATCGGGCGCGACCTGCCCGAAGCGACCATCCGTCAGGGCTTTCAAGCCTGCGTGGCCTGATCGGGCGGATGTCCAGTATGAGGAATGCGCGTCCGGTGCCGTCCCTCCCTGCTCGGGCAAGGGATGGAAAGCGCACCTGACAGCGGCAGGTCGAGACGAGATGCGTCGGGACAGCGTCCCTGATCATCCCGGGCCAGGCTCCTACTTCGGCGACAGCACCATCACCATCTGACGGCCTTCCATGGAGGGCTCCGTCTCGACCTTGGCGATGCCGAACGTCTCGGTGCGGACACGGTCGAGCAAACGATAGCCGATGTCCTGATGGGCCATCTCGCGACCGCGGAACCGGAGCGTGACCTTGACCTTGTCGCCCTCGTCGAAGAACCGGCGGACGGCTCTCATCTTCACGTCGTAATCGTGCTCGTCGATGCCAGGCCGAAGCTTGATTTCCTTGACCTCGACGACCTTCTGCCGCTTGCGGGCCTCGGCCTGCTTCTTCTGCTCGGTGAACCGGTGCTTGCCGTAATCGAGGATCTTGCAGACCGGGGGCGTGGCGTTCGGAACGATCTCCACGAGATCGAGCCCCGCTTCGTCGGCAACCCGCTGCGCTTCGAGTATATCGGTGACCCCGCGGTTCTGACCTTCGGCGTCGATCAATTGAACTTCGCGAACGCGAATATCACGATTGATGCGTGGCCCCTCCTTTTGCGGGACCGGAGCGGCTTTCATTGGACGACGAATGGTTCTCTCCTACGCGAGTCTATCGGGCAGCGCCTACGACAAAATGCCCCGCCGCCGACAGGCGACGAGGGTTGCTGCCGCAAGATCGTCGTGCAGGCGTCTGCAGTCAAGTCCGATCTCGGCGAGCCGGACCCAGTGATGCGGCTTTGCTCCTGCGCCACGGGAGACGTCGCTGACCTGCGATGCCTCGGTCGCGACCCGACACCACACTTCGGCATGGCGCCGCCCGACCGTTTCCCCGAACTGCTTCCGGTTGCCACGACGCGACGCCGAAAGCGCCAACCCGCCACGGTGACGACAGTCGAACTTCGGCGTAAGCTTCGCCGGGAAGCTGGCGCTTGCCCGAGAGCGAGTTGCCGAATGGGGACGGGTTGATGGCGGACGGCTTGGATCGCGAGATCCTGAAGGGCAAGAAGGTGTTGGTCGTCGAGGACGAAACCCTGATTTCCATGCTGTTCGACGACATCCTGTCGGACTTGGAATGCGAGATCGTCGGGCCGGCCTTCAATATCCGACAGGCGCTGGAACTTGCCGAATCGGCAGCCATCGATGCCGCCGTGCTCGACGTCAACCTGAACGGCGAGCCGAGCTTCCCGGTTGCGCTTCTCCTGCAGAAGCGCGGCGTGCCCATCGTATTCTCGAGCGGCTACGGCTCGACGGGACTGCCTCCGGCATGGCAGCATATGCCGACCCTGCCAAAGCCCTTCACCTCGGACGAGGTCGCGGAAGCCTTGTCAGGACTGATCAGGGTCTGAGGGCGCCGGACGTCCTGGCACATGCCTTGAGCGCGTGAGTGATTTTATGCCGCTATGGGCGTCGAACCGGTCAAGATTGGCCTGGACTTTGTCGACTTCCTTCTCGGGGCTGAGGCCCGCACAGGCCACCTTGGTACCAGGTACGACCGCTCTGGGATGGCGATGCAGCCGGAAGGCGCCGGATCCCAGGTCAGCCCGGAGGTCTTGCAGGCATCGGCGTAGCTTTAGTCCGTCACCGATCCCGAGAGTGCCGGCCGATGACGCCGTTCAGTTCGGGGCCAACCCCATCATGCGCGTTACGGCCGTCCCAGAGCTTCAGCGGACGCGGGCCGCCTGTTCGACGAAGGAGATGACCTCCAACGCTTTCCAGGGCTTCGGCATGAAGCGGGCATTCCGCGGCAGGCGGTAAGGCCGGTCCAGGGCGATGCCCGATGTGACGCAGATGGAGATGGTGGGCCAGCGCACGGCCACGAAGGCCGCGAGTTCGACGCCGTTCAACGAGCCCCTCAGACGAACGTCCGAGAACATGGCCGCGACGCAATGCGCGTGTTCCTTGAGATAGTCCAGCGCGGCATCGACCGAGTCGACCGCCACGGCCGGAAGACCGGCTTCTTCGATCATTTCCAATGCCATCTCGGCCAGAAGCGCGTCGTCCTCGACGATCAGCACGATGGAAGGCTTCTCCATGGTCGACGCCCTTCAAACCCTGGACTACGGACGACGCCGTCGCGGTTCGGCGTGGCCCACTTCGGCGCTGGCCGCCGCTCAACCTGGGCGGAGCCCTAGCATTTCCCCTCGGCCGCCGCCAAGGGAAAGGCCGGGCGGAGCGGTCGAGCCTGTGTCGAAACCAGATACCCGGCCCAATGCCGAGCAACCGTGCAATCCCGCTCGTGAGCGCGCGATGAACGATATCGGCCTCGACCGCGAGCTTCCGGCTCCGCGAGGGCAGACCTGCCTGTGAACGGGCCGTTTCGCAGAAGCGATGCCGGCGCGCCTTTCCTTTGAAGCGACACGCACGACATGGTGCCGAAGGACGGCGGCGCGGTGAAGGTGGCTCCCTCCTGAACGCGCCCGGGTAGGGAGAAGCTGGATGTTCATCGCCATGAATCGGTTCAAGGTGGTCAAGGGGGAGGAAAGGGCTTTCGAGGACCTCTGGCTGTCGCGCGAGAGCCACCTCGACAAGGTGCCGGGATTTGTGGAGTTCCACATGCTTCACGGCCCCGAGAAGGACGATCACACGCTGTACTCGTCCCACACGGTCTGGGCCGACAAGGCCAGCTTCATGGCCTGGACTACGTCGGAGCACTTCAGGGCGGCCCATGGTGGAGCGGGTCAGACGAGGACGCTCTATCTGGGGCACCCGGAGTTCGAAGGCTTCGAGGTCATCCAGACGATCTCGCGATCAGAGCGGACCAGTTCAGCCGCCCGAAGTCCGCCGCACGATGGCGAGCGGCCGCGAACCTCTGGGCCGTGACGTCGTTTTGCCTCCTGAGCGTCATGGTGTCGGACCGACACGATGCTTATGATAGGGATGCGACGAGGGAATAACCCGCCCCGGTTCATGATCGGCCGGGTCCCATGTGGGCGACCTCGATCGTCGGAGAGTGAGACAACGATGCGCCGATCCATGGATTTCCCGAACCTCCGCCGGTGCGCCGCGGCTTTGCCTCTCGCGGCCATCCTGGCGACCGCGCTGCTGACCCCGGCATCGGCGGCAGGCCCCTTCGCCGGCTTCTCGGGCCAGTGGGCCGGGACCGGCGACATCGCCATGAGCGATGGATCGCGCGAGAAGATCCGTTGCAAGGCGACCTATTCGGTGGGACCCAGCGGCGACGCTCTGCACATCGACATGAACTGTGCGAGCGATAGCTATCGCGTGAACATCATCAGCAACGTCGTCGCCGAAGGCAACAACTTCTCCGGCACCTGGAAGGAGACCACCCGCCAGGTGGATGGCAGCGTCACCGGGCGGGTTCCGGCACCGGGCGAGTTCCAGGCGAGCCTCGAGGGAACCGGCTTCGGCATTCAGCTTTCCGCCACAACCAACGGCAAGCAACAGGCCGTGACGATTCAGTCGCAGGGGACCGACGTGCAGACCGTCAAGATCTCGCTCCGCAAGGCCTGACCGGGAAAGCCTGCCCGGACGACCGCGACCGCTTCGCTCGCGCGCCTCAATCGGGGACGGTTGCGGCGGCGCGTCTGCCGATGCGGCGAGCCTGCTGGGTGAGGAACGTCATCGTCGGGCGCAGGATCAGGAAGTCCGCCGTCAAAGCGGCCAGCATGGCGAAGGCGCTGAGCCAGCCGAACAACCGCAAGGACGGCAGGTCGGAGAAGACCGTCACGGCCAGGCCGCAGGCCAGCACCACCGACGTCAGGATGAGGGCCGGCCCCATCAGGACGGTGGCGCGCTCGACCCCGATGGCAGGATCCCGGTCCGGATCATCCTCCTGCCGTAAGCGGTTGAGGAAGTGGATCGTGGCGCTCAGGCCGAGCCCGAACGACACCGTCAAGGCCACCACGCTGACGAACTGCAGCCCCTGCCCGAGCAAGAGCAGCAGGGATCCCGAGGCCACGACCGGGAAGATGCCCGGCATGATGGCGGCCAGTGCCACCACGACCGAGCGGAATGCCAGGCCGATGAAGATCGCCACGAACAGGAATTCGAGCGTGAGTCCGCGGTTGAGCTTATCGATCATGTTGGCGCTGTTGCGGGCCGCGATCACCGACAGACCCGTCACGGCAACCGTATAGCCGGGAAATTTGGCCCGCACGGCACCGAGGCTCGCCTCGAGTTCGTCCACTACCGGCACGAGTTGGCTCGCGTCCCTGTCAGGGATGCGGGCCGACACCAGCACGGCATCCTGCTTCTCCGCGATGAAGCGGCGCAGCAGGGATTTCGGTAGGTACCCGACGTATTGCTTCAGCGTGTCGACATCGCTGCGCCCTGCTTTCTCGGCGAGCCAGCGCCGCAGCGTCTCCAGCGACCACACGTTGCCGAGGCCGGCCTGCTTCTCCACGACCCCGTGGACGTCCGCGATGACGCCGAGCGTTTCGGGTGAATACAGCGACTGGCCGGCCGGAAACTCGATCAGCACGTCGATGGGATTGGCGCCGGTGAGTTCCTTGTCGAGCCTGCCGCTGGCCTGCACGGCCTGCTCCTTGTCGGGAACCTGCTCGGCGAGGCGGTAACTCGGCTGAAGGTGCGCGTAGGACAGGCCGAGGCTAGCCACGACCACGATGGCGACGAGACTGTAAAGGCCGGGGTGGCTGACCATGCGAGCCGCGATCCAGGCGCAGAAGTGCCGAAGGGCCTGTACGCCCGTGTCCGAGCCCTTGCTCTTGACCGACAGCTTGGCGGTGTCGCGCACCAGCAGGATCCCGAGCAACGGCACCAGGATGAGCACGGCCAGCAAGGCGATGACGGTGGAGATCAGCCCGGCTTCGCCGAACGTGTGGATGAGGTCGGATTTCGTGAACAGCAAAGCCGTGAACGACAGCGCCGCGGTGACGTGGGTGAGCACGCAAGCCGGCCCGACCACCAGGACGGCGTTGCGGAACGCTTCCACCCGGCCTTCGCCGGCGATCAGCCTGTCGCGCGCCGCGAAGGTCAGCTGCATCGAATCCGAGAAGCTGATCACCATGATGAGCGGCGTCATCACGTTGAGGAACATGTTGAGCCGGAAATCCAGCCAGCCGAGCGTGCCGAGGGCGAGCAGGATGGCGATGAGCGGCGGCGCGGCCGCCACGATCATGAAGGAAACCCGGCGGAAGAACAGGATGGCGATGAGGCATCCTGCACCGAACCCGATGGCGTTGTAGAGGAGGCGGTCGCGTTCCACGGCATCGTGGATCTCGAGCTGCATGACGGGTACGCCCGAAAGCTCGCCCGTCAGTCCGGACCCCTCGAGGTCGTCGCGCACGGTCTTGCGGATCTCGGCGATGGTCTTGGGCGAGTCGCTGCTGCCGGCCACCTTCGGATCGAGCGCCAGCACCACCAGGGCCAGATCGCCGCTCTCGGACAACAGCTTGCCCCTGATGATATCGTTGCTCTTCACCCGCTCGATGAGCTGGTCGTAGGCGGCGCCTTCAGGCAAGGGCTCCGGGAACAATGCAGGCGGTATGGTGTGGCCGGGCTCGGGCGCCTGGCGGGCCGAGAACAAGGAAATGATACCCGTGGTACCGTCGACGAGCTGCAGGTCGGTGACGAGGCTGCGGAGGTGCTCCAGCGGATCCCGGTCGAGCAGCGTATGACCCGTGACCACCACCAAAACGTCGAATTCGTTCGACGGAAAGCGGCGCGTCACATCCTCGAACTGGTGAAACTCCGGCGTGTCCGAGCGGAAGAGCTGGCTCAGGGAATCGTCTACCTTGAGCCGGGTGACGCCGAAGCCGGCCCCAACCGCGAGCAAAATCAGGACGAGGGCCGCGACCACGGGCGCGTGGAGCGCGACGAGGCCGATGCGCTCGAAGCCGAAAGCTATGTTGACCCTGCGACGGCGATGGGGGGACGGAACGGTGGTCGGCTGAGCCGGCGGCGTCTTCGTGGGTGATGTTTGGGTCAGACGGAAACTCCTGGGCGAACCGCCGCTTCCCCGACGGTGGGGACCCGTGTGCCGCCGTGACGAACGCAAGGCTGCAGCGGCGTCGAGGCGGTTTTAAGGACGGCGGGGATGCTCCGGACCAGGAGCGAGGACGACAGACGGAGACCGGCGGCCTGCAGGGCGCCGACCGTCGTGTCACGGCTCCAGAGTCGAATCCCAATAAAGATAGTCGAGCCAGGTACCGTGGAGATTGTCCGGGATCGGCTGACGCCGCGCGATGCCGTCGAGTTGCGCCGGCGAAGGTTCGAACGGCATCCGCCGCAGCGACAACCCTGACTGTTTCAGAGTCTTGTCGGCCTTCTGCAAATTGTGCTTGGCGCAGCAGGTGACGATGTTCGTCCAGCAGGTCGTGCCACCCTTCGACCGTGGAACCACATGATCGAAGGTCAGGTTAGTGCTCTCTTCCCGCTTGTCGCAATACTGGCACCGAAAACTGTCACGCAGAAAGACATGGTAGCGGGTGAAGGAGATCCGGTTGCGCTTGTGATATTTCTTGAGGCTGATGACGGAGGGTATGCGAAACGAGCGTGTGGCGGAGCGGACCTCGACGTCGTAGGAAGATACCTGGTGAACGCGGCCTTGGAGCACGGCGACCAGCGCGTCCTGCCACGCCCAGACCGACAAGGGTCCCCAACTCAGCGGCTGCATGTCGGCATTGAGGACCAGAGTGCAAAGATCCGGTGTGGACCGATGGAACCCCATCAACTGACCTCGTCGGCTCGATGAAGCCTGGCGAGGCCCGCGATGCGGCCGAGGCGTTGGTCCATGGCATGACCCGGAAGCCGAGCCGCCGCGGACAGGCCATGGCCGAGGCTCGGCAACGTCATGAGCGAGCCCGTCCAACGGGCCCGCCGACGGTCAGCCGAGGGGTTCGATCGGGAAGCCATCGATCCTGAGCCTGTAGCTTCGCCCCGGCCCTTCCGGGGCGGCATGCTCCACAGTCTACATGGGCGATGACGCGATTGTGAAGCCCCGTGCTCCAGGACCAGGGGACGCGATCCGAGGCCGGCCTGCGTCACCCACAGTCAATCAGCCCCGACCGGCTTCAGCGTGTCGGTATCGGCTGCTCACCGCGGTAGTCGTAGAAGCCGCGCTGGGTCTTGCGGCCGAGCCAGCCCGCCTCGACATATTTCACCAGCAGCGGGCAAGGCCGGTACTTCGAATCGGCCAGTCCCTCGTGCAGCACCTGCATCACGGCGAGACAGGTGTCGAGCCCGATGAAGTCGGCAAGCTGCAGCGGTCCCATCGGATGGTTGGCGCCGAGCCGCATGGCAGTGTCGATGGCCTCCACGCTGCCGATGCCTTCGTGCAGCGTGTAGACGGCCTCGTTGATCATCGGCAGCAGGATGCGGTTGACGATGAAAGCCGGGAAATCCTCCGACACGGTCGGCGTCTTGCCCAAGCGATCGATGAACGCCTTGGCAGTCTCGAACGTCTCCGGCACCGTCTGGATGCCGCGGATCAGTTCGACGAGCTGCATGCGCGGCACGGGATTCATGAAATGGATGCCGATGAAGCGCTCGGGTCGGTCCGTGACCGAAGCGAGCCGCGTGATCGAGATCGAAGAGGTGTTGGAGGCCAGCAGCGTCGAGGGCTTGAGCGAAGCGCAGAGCGTCGAGAAGATCCTGCGCTTCACCGCTTCGTCCTCGGTGGCGGCCTCGATGACGAGATCGCAATCGCCGAGCGCGCCGAAGTGCTGCGCGGTCGTAATGCGACCGAGGGCCTCCGCCCGGGCGTCGTCGGTCATCTGGCCTCTCTTGACCAGCCGTGTCATCGTGCCGTTGATCGTGGCGAGCCCGGCGTTGAGCCGATCCTCGGAGAGGTCATTCAGCACGACGTCGATGCCCGCGACAGCCGCCACATGGGCGATCCCGCTGCCCATCTGGCCCGCGCCGATCACGCCGAGGGTCCTGATCTCTCCGGTCATC
The DNA here is from genome assembly GCA_964249275.1 of uncultured Lichenihabitans sp. Lineage (GTDB taxonomy): Bacteria > Pseudomonadota > Alphaproteobacteria > Rhizobiales > Beijerinckiaceae > Lichenihabitans. The sequence continues at coordinate 9,577 of CAXUCF010000030.1, read as the reverse complement.
CTGTCCCCACCTGCAACGGCGTCCTGACGCGCAACCCGCGATCAGGCCGGGCCTCGCGCACCGCATATCACGTTTCGCCTCGCCTCGTGCAGCACCGGCATCAGCCTTTGGCGAGTTCCTGGTCGAGTTCTGGTAGGATCTGGAACAGATCGCCTACGAGCCCATAATCGGCCACCTGAAAGATCGGTGCTTCCTCGTCCTTGTTGATCGCGACGATCACCTTCGAATCCTTCATCCCGGCGAGATGCTGAATGGCGCCCGAAATCCCGACCGCGATGTAGAGGTCGGGCGCCACCACCTTGCCGGTCTGGCCGACCTGCCAGTCGTTGGGCGCGAGCCCGGCATCGACGGCGGCGCGCGACGCCCCCATGGCGGCCCCGAGCCGGTCCGCGATGGGCTCGAGATAGGTCTTAAAGTTCTCTGGCTTGCCCATCGCGCGGCCACCCGAGACGATGATCTTGGCCGAGGTGAGTTCCGGACGGTCTGTCCGCGCCAGTTCCTCGCCGTTGAAGCGCGACAGCGCCGGATCGGCCGTCGCATCCAGCGCCTCGATGCCGGCATCTGAGCCACCCTCTCCCGTCGCCGCGAAGGCCGCGGTCCGCACCGTCACGATCTTGACGGGGTCGGCCGACCGTACCGTCTGGATGGCATTGCCGGCGTAGATGGGCCGTTCGAACGTGTCGGGCGACACCACTTTGACGATCTCCGAAATCTGCATGACGTCGAGCAGCGCTGCAACCCGCGGCATGATGTTCTTGGTGCTGGCTGTCGCGGGTGCCACGATCACCTTGTGATGGCCCGAAAGGCTGACCAGGAGGGCCGCGACGGGTTCGGCCAGGTCGTGGTCGAAGGTGCCGCCCTCGACCACATGGACCTTGTCGACGCCGTCGAGCCGCGCCGCGGCCCTGGCGGCTTGCCCGGCGCCCTGACCGAACACGAGAACATGGACCGTGTCGCCGATCGCCCTGGCCGCCGTCAGAGCACGCGCCGTGACCTCGTTGAGGGCGCCGGCCTTCTGTTCGGCCACGAGCAACGTCGTCATCGGATCACTCCCGTTTCGCGCAGCTTGCCGACGAGTTCACCGACCGAGCCGACTTTGACTCCTCCCTGGCGCCTCGGCGGTTCCGCCGTGTTGAGGACCGTGAGGCGGGGCGCGACGTCGACGCCGAAATCGGCCGGCTCTTGGGTGTCGATCGGCTTTTTCTTGGCCTTCATGATGTTGGGCAGGCTGGCGTAGCGCGGCTCGTTCAGCCGCAGATCGGTGGTGACGACTGCGGGCAGCTTCAGTGTCACGGTCTGCGATCCACCGTCGACCTCGCGCGTGACCTGGGCCTCGCCATCGGCAAGCACGAGCTTCGACGCGAAAGTGCCCTGCCCCCAGCCGTTCAAGGCCGCCAGCATCTGGCCCGTCTGATTGCAATCGTCGTCGATGGCCTGTTTGCCCATGATGACGAGGCCGGGCTCGACGGCCTTGCACACCCCGGCCAGGATCTTGGCGACGGCCAGCGGCTCGACAGGACCATCGACCTTGACGTGGATCCCGCGGTCCGCCCCCATGGCGAGGCCCGTGCGCAACGTCTCGACCGCCTGGGCCGGGCCAATCGACACGACGATCACCTCGGTCCCCCGACCGGCTTCCTTCTGACGCAGCGCCTCCTCGACCGCGATCTCGTCGAAGGGATTCATGGCCATTTTGACATTGGCGAGATCGACCCCCGATCCGTCGGGCTTGACCCGGATCTTGACATTGTAGTCTACGACCCGCTTCACGGGGACCAGGATCTTCATTGCACTGCAGTTCCATGAAGGGCGCCGATGGCGGTCCACTTCGCCGCGGCGGCCGCCCGATCGTCGACGCGAGTGCTAAAGCCGTGAAAACATCAAGTCAACGCGCGACACGGCGCAGGTCGAGCGCGTGTCACAGCCAGATAGGCCGGCAGTGTTGCGGCCGCGGGCTTTGGCACCAAAGCTTGATTTCGGCCGTTCTATGGCAATTGCTCGGCTGAAGCTGAGCCAGGGCCGGTGTTTCGGCACCGTAAGGGAATGCGATATGAACAAGATGGTACGGCAGCGTGTCACCCTCGAAGGGTCCCCGCATCCGCGCGGCGCGCTCTGGGATGGCCGTGGCACGAACCTCACCCTGTTCTCGGCTCATGCCACCAAGGTCGAACTCTGCCTGTTCGACTCGTCGGGCGAGAAGGAGACCGACAGGATCGAGATGCCGGAATATACCGATCAGGTGTTCCACGGCTATTTCCCCGAGCTGAAGCCGGGGCAGCTCTACGGCTTCCGGGTGCACGGCCCTTACGAACCGGAGCAGGGCCACCGCTTCAATCCGAACAAGCTCCTTCTCGATCCCTATGCCCGCGCACATGCGGGCGAACTGAAGTGGAACCCGGCCCTGTTCGGCTACAAGCTCGAGTCGGGTGACGACCTCAGCTTCGACGAACGCGATTCGGCGCCTTTCATGCCGAAATGCGTCGTGGCCGACATGCACCTGCCCGGGCTGCCCGCCGTGGCGCGAGCCAAGCATCTCTGGTCCAACAGCGTGTTCTACGAGGCGCATGTCCGGGGCTTGACCAAGCGCCATCCCGCGGTTCCCACGGCCCAGCGGGGCACTTATGCCGGGATGGCGACACCCGAGGTCCTTCGCCACATCAGGAGCCTGGGCGTGACGGCCGTCGAGCTGATGCCGGTCCACACCTTCGTCAACGACGATTTTCTGATCGAGCGCGGCCTGTCGAATTACTGGGGCTACAATTCCATCGGCTTCTTCGCGCCGCATCCTCTCTATGCGGCCGACCCGTCGAACGCGATCCAGGAATTCAAGGACATGGTGACCCGCTTCCACGAGGCGGGCCTCGAAGTGATCCTCGACGTGGTGTTCAACCACACGGCCGAGGGCAACGAGAAGGGCGCGACCCTGTCGTTCAAGGGGATCGACAACTCGTCCTATTACCAACTCATTCCCGACGAGCGGCGCTACTACATCAACGACACCGGCACCGGGAACACCTTCAACCTGCATCATCCTCGCGTCATGCAGATGGTCTTGGACAGCCTGCGCTATTGGGTGCAGGAAATGCATGTCGACGGGTTCCGGTTCGACCTCGCCTGCACGCTGGCCCGCGGGCCATACGGCTTCGACCGGCACTCGGCCTTCCTGCAGGCCTGCCTCTTCGATCCCGTGCTGGCGGGCGTGAAGATGATCGCCGAACCTTGGGATATCGGCCCCGGGGGCTACCAGGTCGGTAACTTCCCGCCCGGTTGGGCCGAGTGGAACGACAAGTTCAGGGACGACGTCCGCGATTTCTGGCGCGGCGCCGCGCCAGTCCAAACCATCACGTCGCGGCTCTGCGCCTCGGAGGACACGTTCAACCGGGAGGGGCGACGCCCGTGGGCCTGCGTCAACCTCGTCACCGCCCATGACGGGTTCACCCTGAAGGACCTCGTCTCCTACAACGAGAAGCACAACGAGGCCAACGGAGAGAACAACAACGACGGGAGCAGCGACAACCGGTCCTGGAACTGCGGTGTCGAAGGCGAGACCGACGACAAGGCCATCATCGCGCTGCGCAACAAGCAGATGCGCAACTTCATGGCGACGCTGCTGCTCGCCCAGGGCACCCCCATGATCGTGGCGGGCGACGAGTTCGGGCGCACGCAGGGGGGCAACAACAACGCCTACTGCCAGGACAGCGAGATCGGCTGGGTAGACTGGAACATCACCGAGGACAGCCAGGTGCTGCTCGATTTCACCCGCAAGCTCGGCGGCTTGCGCCATGACTATCCGGTGCTGCGTCGCAACAGGTTCTACACCGGCCGGTTCGACGAGGTCCATGGAGTCAAGGATGTCACCTGGATCCGCTCGGACGGCGGCGAAGCCGAACAGCACGACTGGACGGATTCCGCGCTCCATTGCGTCGGTATGCTGATGGACGGGCGTGCCCAGATGAATTCGGTGCCGCAGGACGGCGATCATTCCACCCTGATGCTGGTCGTCAACGCGGCGCGCGATGCGATCGCGTTCACGATGCCGCCCTGCGCGGATGGCATGAGCTGGACGTGTCTCGTCGACACGAGCGATCCCGGCCGACCCGAGCGGGACGTCCTCATCGGCGAGACCTGTACGGTGCCGTCGCGGGGGCTGGCGCTACTCCGGCTCAACACTCATGAGCCGCCCCCGGTGCCGGACATCAACGCGCCCAACCGGGATAAGGAATAGCGCCTCGGCGCGCAGCGGCTCGGCTCGCTGCCCATCATGTCCCAAGAGCGGATGCCCACTCCGCCCAGCGGCGGGCGCCTCGCACCCCGTCAAGTCCGGGGCTAGCTGCATAAGGCTTTCACTCCTTGTCCGATCTGTTCCGAGCCCACGTCATGTCGCATGGTGCCCAGTGGGCACCCGACGCCGGCACCCGTTTTCGCCTTTGGGCCCCGGCACACGCCCGCATCGAACTCGTGCTCGATGACGCCGGGTCCGACCAAAATTCCATCTGTCCGATGACGGCGACTGGCGAGGGTTGGCACGAATTGGTGGTGCCCGAAGCCGGCCCCGGTACGCTCTACCGCTTCCGTCTCCCCGACGGCATGCTGGTGCCGGACCCGGCGTCGCGCTTCCAGCCCAGGGACGTCCATGGCCCCAGCGAGGTCGTCGACCCGCGGGCCTATTGCTGGGGCGACGGCGACTGGGCGGGACGGCCCTGGCATGAGACCGTCCTCTATGAACTTCACGTCGGGGCTTTCACGCCCGAGGGGACCTTTCGAGCCGCCATCGAGAAGTTCGATCATCTGGTGGCGCTCGGGGTCAATACGATCGAGGTCATGCCGATCGGCGACTTCCCGGGCAGCCGCAACTGGGGCTACGATGGCGTGCTGCCCTATGCGCCAGAGGGCACTTACGGCCGCCCCGAGGATTTCAAGGCCCTCGTCGATGCCGCCCACCGCCATGGCCTGTCGGTGATCCTCGACGTCATCTACAATCACTTCGGACCGGTCGGGAACTATCTGTCGTGCTACGCGCCGGGCTTTTTCACCGAGCGGCACCATACGCCTTGGGGCGCGGCGGTGAACTACGACGGCCAGCACAGCCAGGCGGTACGGGACTTCGCGATCCACAACGCCCTTTACTGGATCGAGGAGTACCATCTCGACGGTCTCCGGCTCGATGCCGTCCACGCCATCATCGACGAAGGCCAGCCGCACCTTCTGCACGAACTCGCGGTGCGGGCGCGCCATGCCATCCGGACGCGGCCGTTGCATCTCATCCTGGAGAACGAGGAGAATGCCGCGAGCCGCCTGTTGCGTGCGGACGACGGCACGGCCCATCGCTACACGGCGCAGTGGAACGACGACGTCCACCACGTGCTGCATGTGGCAGCCTCGGGCGAAGGCGTCTCCTACTACGCCGACTACCTCGGCGACACCGAGAAGCTCGGCCGGGCCTTGGCCCAGGGGTTCGCGTTCCAGGGCGAAGTCATGCCGTTCCGCGAGACGCGCCGCGGCGAACCCAGCGGCGAACTGCCGCCGACCGCCTTCGTCAGCTTCATCCAGAACCACGATCAGATCGGCAACCGCGCCTTCGGCGACCGCATCACCGCCTTCTCGTCGGCCGAGGCCGTTGCAGCGATTTCGGCCGTGTACCTCCTGCTGCCCCAGATCCCCATGCTGTTCATGGGGGAGGAATGGGCTTCGGCTTCGCCTTTCCCATTCTTCTGCGATTTCGAGGGCGACATCGCGGAAGCCGTCCGCAAGGGGCGGCGGGAGGAGTTCAAGCGCTTTCCAGCCTTCCACGACGAAGCGGCGCGCGACCGCATCCCCGATCCCACGGCCGAGCGCACCTTCGCTTCGGCCAAGCTCGACTGGGACGCGCTGGTCGAGCCGGCCCACCGGGCGGCACTCGACCGTACCCGTCGTTTGCTGGAGGTGCGGCGAGAGCGCATCCTGCCCCTAGTGAGCAGCATGGGCGCTCATGCGGGAGCCTTCACGGTGGTGGGCCAGAACGCCGTCGCGGTCCGATGGCGGACGATGGGCGGCATCACGTTGCGCCTCGAGGCCAACCTTAAGGCGGAGCCGCAGAGCGGCTTCCCGGTCGCCGCGCGTTCGGTCATCTGGCTCGAGGGCGGGGCCGCCGAAGGTCGGCTCTCTCCCTGGTCGGTGCTGTGGACCGTCGGTCCGGAATGAACCGGGACCCGGCAGGTTCTTGCGGACCTGCTTACGGTGGAGTGTTGAGCGGCGTTGATTTCGCGTCGAAGGAGCTAAATCGACCGTGGCGTAAGCGACGCAGGGCCGCTTAGGTCGCGCGCCTTGACCGTCCTGCCATCACCGAGGATGCCGCCCGTGACGCCTAGCGCCACCTATCGCCTTCAATTCACGCCCGAATTCGGGTTCGATGCCGCAGCCAAGGTCGCCCCCTACCTCGGCAAGCTCGGCGTGAGCCACCTCTATGCGTCCCCTTACCTCAAGGCTCGGCCGGGTAGCACGCATGGCTACGACATCACCGACCACAACATGTTTAATCCCGAACTCGGTGGTGCTCCGGGCTTCGCGCGGCTCAGCAAGGCGCTCGTCGCGGCCGGCCTGAAGCAGATCCTCGACTTCGTGCCGAACCACATGGGAGTCGGCGGCGACGACAACCCTTTCTGGCTCGACGTGCTGGAATGGGGCCCGGACTCGGCCTATGCGGGCTGGTTCGACATCGACTGGGACTCGGACCAGGCCTACCTGCACAACAAGCTGCTGGTGCCTGTGCTGGGGGGGCAATACGGCAGCGAAATCGCGGCCGGCAAGCTCCAACTCAAATTCGATGCCGCCGCGGGCTCGTTCGCCGTCTGGGCCTACGACACCCATAAGATGCCCATCTGCCCCCTGCACTACGGACAGATCCTGGGCGATGACGACGTCACCCTCGAGCACCTCGGCGATGGCTTCTCTGGTCTGCCGGCCTGGCGCCCGCAGGTGCTTCGGCGTGCCGAAGGATTGAAGGCGGACCTCGTCCGTGCCGTCGCCGACGATCCGGCGGTCGGCGAGGCCATCGCGGTCGCGGTCGCAGGCTTCAACGGGCGGCCTGCGGACGCCGCCAGTTGGAGCAAGCTCGACGGCCTTGTCGGGCAGCAGTTCTGGCGCGCCGCCCACTTCAGCACTGCGGCCGACGACGTCAACTATCGCCGGTTCTTCAACATCAACGATCTGGCCGGCCTGCGTATGGAGTTGCCGGCCGTCTTCGATCACGCGCATCGCCTCGTCGCGACCCTGTTGCGCGACGGCACGATCGACGGGCTCAGGATCGATCACGTCGACGGTCTGCTCGACCCGAAGGGTTACCTTCAGCGGCTCCGTACGCGCGCGCCCAACCGCGAAGGGCGCTCCGTCTATCTCGTGGTCGAGAAGATCCTGGGCGCCGGAGAGCCTCTGCGCCGCGACTGGCCGGTTGACGGCACCACGGGCTACGAGGTCACGAACCAGCTCCTGAACGTGCTGATCGACCCGGCGGGCGAAGCGGCCTTCTCGCGGCTCTACGGGAACTTCACCGGCAAGTCCGAGCCCTTTTCCAGGATCTTGCGGGTCAGCAAGAAGCAGATCATGGACAACGAGATGGCGAGCGAGCTGAACAGCTTGGCCCGCGACGTCAGCCGCATCGCCCGGCGCTACCCCAAGACGTCCGACTTCACCCGCAACCTGTTGCGCCGCGGGTTGCGCGAAGTCGTGGCCAACTTCCCGGTCTACCGCACCTACATCGACTTCGAAGGGACTCCGACCGAGGCCGACCGGCAGGCGCTCGACATCGCCATCGCCGAGGCGCGTCGTACCGAGACCGCCGTCGACGGCAGCGTCTTCGATTTCCTGCACGGCCTTCTCAGCGGCGATCTCGTGGCCGGCCCCAAAAGCGGGCTCAGCCGCAACGCGGTGCTGCGTGCCGCCATGCGGTTCCAGCAATATAGCGGTCCGGTGATGGCCAAGGGTCTCGAGGACACGGCCTTCTATCGCTTCAATCGCTTCATCGCGCTGAACGAAGTGGGCGGCCATCCGACCGCCTTCGGTCGGCCCCTGTCGGCCTTCCACGACGCCAATGCCGAGCGCGCGCAGAACTGGCCCCATGCCATGCTGGCGACATCGACGCACGACACCAAGCGCGGTGAGGATGCGCGCGCCAGGCTCGCCGTGCTGTCGGAGATGCCCGACATCTGGGCCGAGGCGGTGGCACGCTGGAGCGATATCCTGAGCCCGGGCCCAGCCGCCGCCGACCCCGAGCGCCAGCCCGACCGCAATGACGAATATGCCTTCCTGCAGCTCCTCGTCGGCACCTATCCGGTCGAGCTCCTGGGCGATGCCCCCCCGGACTCCGACGCCCTGGCCGCCTATGCGGAGCGGCTCAGGGGCGCCATGACCAAGGCCATGCGCGAGGCCAAGGTCCATTCCACCTGGGCCGACCCGGACGAGACCTACGAGGCCGCCACCCTGGCCTTCGTGGACAGAGCCCTCACGGGCGAGCGTTCGGGTGAGTTCCTGCCCGCCCTGCGGCCGCTCGTGGAGCGCGTTGCCCGGCTGGGCGCGCAGAACAGCATCGTCCAGACCGCTCTGAAGCTGACGATCCCGGGCGTGCCGGACATCTATCAGGGCGCCGAATTCTGGGACCTCAGCATGGTGGACCCGGACAACCGCAGGCCTGTCGATTTCCAGACCCGTGCCGAAGCCCTCGACGCCGTGCTGGCCGAGTTCGCGCTCGACCGCGCGGACGCGCTTGCCCGTTACGCGAGATGCTGGCACGACGGTCGGGTGAAGCTCGCCGTAACGGCGACGCTGCTGGCGGTCCGGCGCGACCATGCCGGCTTGTTCGACGGCGGCGGCTACGAGCCCATCGCCGCATCCGGCCCGGGTGCCGACGCCATCTGTGCCTTCCGGCGCCAGCATCATGACGACGAGATGGTCGTGGCGGTGGCCCGCTTTCCCGGCAGGCGCGACGGCGGCGGCTTCGATCCCGGTACCGCGGTACCTCTGCCGGCCGGGCGCTGGATCGAGGCGTTGACGGGCCGGTCTTTTTCAGGAGGGCCGGCGGCCCGGGCCGAGACCCTCTTTGCCGTACTGCCTGCGGCGGTGCTGCTGCGCGATCGTTGAGGCTCACCGCGCCAGTCAGACGCTCAGCTTGAGATCGTGACTCAGGTCGAAGTGGGCCGTTGTCGCCGCGGGGAGCGGGGCAACCATCGACGGGGCCGCCAGGGTCGAGGAGGTGGCGGCCGACGAGGCCGCGAGGGAGGCATCGGAGCCGGCCGATTGCGTCCGGTTCAGGACGTCGACCAGGGTGGCGAACTGTCCTCCCATCGTGGCATCGGCCACCGGGGGCGTCTGCTGGTCTCCGGCCGTCGCTTGGTAGGCAAAGGCCGGGGTCGCGGTCGTGCCATCGAGTTGCGGGGTCGTACCCTGCGGCGGTGACCCCACGCCGCTCCACAGCGCGGAATCGGACAGCACCCAGTGACCGATCGTCTCGATTTTCCGGTTGGTGATACGAGGGCCGAAGTCGGCCGTCGAAACGAGGCCGGCCACCGCGGGTGTTGCAGTCCCGCTGCTGGAAGTGTTGTCCCAG
>CAXUCF010000029.1:13062-26040 GCA_964249275.1 uncultured Lichenihabitans sp. | reverse complement strand
TCCAGCCCTTGGGATGCCAGAAGATCGTGCCGGGACCTTCCTCCTGGAAGTGGAACAGGTCCATCTCGCGGCCGAGGCGGCGATGGTCGCGCTTGGCCGCCTCCTCCAGGCGCTTCAGGTGCGCGTCGAGGTCCTCCTGCCTAGCGAAGGCCGTGCCGTAGATGCGCGACAGCATGGGATTGCTTGAATCGCCACGCCAATAGGCGCCCGCGACCTTCATCAGCTTGAAGGCTGTGCCGACCTTGCCGGTCGAGGTCATGTGGGGACCGCGGCAGAGATCCAGCCAGTCTCCCTGCCGGTAGATCTTGAGGTCCTGGCCGGCCGGGATCGCATCCACGAGTTCGACCTTGAACGCCTCGTCTCGCTGCTCGAAGAAGCTGCGGGCCTGGTCGCGGCTCCAGACCTCCTTGGTGAAGGGCCGGTCGCGGGCCACGATCTCGCGCATGCGCTTCTCGATCGCGGCAAAGTCCTCGGGCGTGAAAGGCTCGGCGCGGAAGAAGTCGTAGTAGAAGCCGTCCTCGATCACCGGGCCGATCGTCACCTGCGTGCCCGGATAGAGGCCCTGCACGGCTTCGGCCAGCACATGGGCGGCGTCGTGCCGGATGAGGGTAAGAGCGCGCGGATCGTCGCGCGTCAGGAACTCGATCGCGGCGTCGGCCTCCAGCGGGTCGCCGAGATCGGACACGATCCCGTCGCGCGCCATGGCGACGACGCGCTTGGCGAGAGACGGCGAGATCGACCTGGCGACGTCGAGGCCGGTCGTGCCGGCCGGATAGGATCGGCGCGCCCCGTCGGGGAAGGTCAGTTCGATCAAGGCCATGCTCCTTCAAGCTCAGTCGCCGAAACGGATCGGCGTAAGCGGCGCGCGCGGTCGAGCCTTCCGCCAGAGGGCGGCCGTTTCGTCAAGGGCGCGATGGTGCGCTACAGCAAAGGCCGCACACGCGCAATGTGCGTGGCGGCGCCCAGGTGCCGTTCCAAGGTGCTGAGGCCCACCAAGTGGTTCCACCAAGGTCTCTGCCCCGCGATCTTGCCGGGCGTGACGCTTCGGCTAAAGTGGTGCATCGATTCTGGCACCCACGCCGATGCACGCGCTGCGTATCCTGTTCCTGGTGCTTGCGGTGGCCCTCCTGGGGCTGCTCGGCTGGCGCGTGACCGCACAGCATCCCCGGATGGCCGGGGTCGTCCCAACGCGGGCCGACAGATACCCGCCGATTACGCCTGTCCCGGTGACCCCGGAGGAACGGCTTGAGGAAGTGCCCGAGTTTGCGAGCTTCTACGGCAAACTGAGGGCCGATTTCCCGCGCGATTACGCCGCCCTGGTCGAGCATATGACGACCCGCCCCGCAATGCCGACCGGCAATGCCGCAATCTGGGATGCCATGCGCGACCTCGAGCAATCGCAAGGCATTCTCGCGGCTCAGGCGGGACCTGCGGCGCTCGACGGCTATTTCGGCGCCCGCCAGGCGGTGCTCGACGGGCTGGCGCCCTTGAACGCCCGTGAATGCGCGGACTTCCTCTACGGCTACACCAACCCGTCGATCGCGGATTTCACCGAGGCCCACCGCGGCCTCGTGGCGACTTTGGCGGACCGGCAGATGGCCGCGATCGAGGATGGACGGCTCCGCCACCTCGCCCGGTCATCCCCGACCAACGCCGACCTCGATGCCCTGTCGGCGGCCCTGGCGTCCCGGCAGGTCTCGCCCCAGGAGATCGGCGTTCTCCTCGACGGCACCACGCCGGATCCACCGCTCACCGACACGCGGCTCTGCGCGCTGGGCCGCCTCTACCTCGACGCGCTGCACGCCCTCCCGGCCGATACGCGGCAGCGGATCTACGGTTTGGCGGCGGAGCTGCTGGCGCGATCCTGACGATCCTGGCCGACCGGCATGCGCCATCGGCCATAGCGCCACGGGCGCCAGGGCGCGATGGGATCGCAGCGGAGCGGCACGGGGTCGTAGCCCCAGGCGCCCCAGGGCTGGCAACGGCACAGCCGTGCCGACGCCATCCACAGGCCGGGCCAGAGACCGTGCAGGCGGACGGCTTCTACGGCATAGTCCGAACAACTCGGCAGGTAGCGGCACTGGCGACCGACCAGCGCCGAGAATGTCAACTGGTAGACGCGGATCGCGCCGATCAAGAGGCGACCCGGCCAGGACAGGTCAGAAGGAACGCCCCCGATCACGCGGGCCGAGCCGGACCGGCCGCCTGCGCGGCCTTCTCGACGGCGTCGACCACGGCTTCGAAGGTCAGCAGCGTCGAGGCATGGCGCGCCTTGTAGTCCCGGACGGGTTCGAGGACCGCGCAGTCCGCCCATCGTCCCGCAGGCGGCGTGCCGCCGGCTTTCAGCATGGCCCGCATGGTGTCGCGTAGCGCCCGGAGTTCGTCGGGGCTGCTGCCCAGGACGTTCCGAGCCATGATGGAGGACGAGGCCTGGCCGAGCGCGCAGGCCTTCACGTCATGCGCGAAATCCGCCACCATGCCATCGGCACCCAGCGCGACATCGATCGTCACGGTAGAGCCGCAGAGCTTCGAATGGGCGGTCGCGGTGGCATCCGGCGACGCCAACCGCCCGATCCTCGGCAGGTTGGCCGCGAGTTCGAGAATGCGGTCGTTGTAGATGTCGCTCAACATGAGGGCGGCTATTTCGCGAAAGGGTACGGGTCGCTCCGTACCCATATATGCAGCGGGCGACGGTTGCGCGAGAGCATCGCGGCGAGCGGGTGAGACATGATGCACGAAGGCCCGGCACGTGATCCGTCGATCGAGGAGACCACGCGGTTCGAGCCGCGGTTCGATGCGGCCGGGCTGATCACCTGCGTGACGGTCGGGCCGCACGGCGGCGTCCTCATGGTGGCCCACATGAACCGGGACGCGCTGCGGCTGACGCTGCAGACCGGCACCGTCCATTACTGGTCGCGGTCGCGGCAGGCGCTGTGGCGCAAGGGCGACACGTCGGGACAGGTGCAGACGTTGATCGAACTTCGGGTCGACTGCGACCAGGACGTTGTGATGGCGCGTGTCGCGGTCGGTGGCGATGGCGGCGCCTGCCACACGGGCCGGCCGACCTGCTTCTACCGCCGCGTGGAGGCCGATGGCGAAACACTGTCCATCGTAGAACAGGCCTGAGCCGGCGACACGGTCCGTCTTTGGCCAGGTGCGGCGCTCAGGCGGTTCCGATGTAGTCCAGCATGGCTTGCCGCTCGGTCTCGATCTCGGCGATGCGGAACTTCACGAGATCGCCGATCGAGACCAGGCCCGTGAGGCGGCCATTCTCCACCACGGGGATGTGGCGGAACCGGCCTTCGGTCATGCGCTCCATGAGCTGCAGCACGCCGGTGTCCTCGGTGGCCGTGACGACCCGGGACGTCATGTGTTTCGACACCGAGTCGTCGAGCGCCTTGACACCCCCGCTCGCCAGAGCCCGGATGACATCCCGTTCGGAGAAGATGCCGAGCACGATCCCGTCGGCGCCCGTCACCACGACGGCGCCGATGGACTTGTCGTTGAGCATCCGAGCGACCTCGCTCACGGTCCGGTGCGGCGCCGAGGTCACCACGTCGCGGCCCTTGCTGGACAGAATCAGCGAAAGCGTCGTCATTCTCGCCTCCCTTGGTGGCGAGACCCTTCCCGAACCGGGCGGGTCCGCTCGAGGGATGCAGCATGATCCTGTCGGCGGCGACCCGCAAGCCGGGAGTTTCGGCGCCCGGAGTACCCGCCTCGACGCGCCGTTCGCTCGCTCCGATGCGCCGCTCCGCCGGGCCGCTCGCTTCAGTGAGCCAGGATGGCGAGCAGCAGCAGGGCCACGATGTTGGTGATCTTGATGGCCGGGTTGACGGCAGGACCGGCCGTGTCCTTGTAGGGGTCGCCGACCGTGTCGCCGGTGACGGACGCCTTGTGGGCCTCCGAGCCCTTGAGGTGGCGCACGCCGAGCTTGTCGACGAAGCCGTCCTCGAAGCTCTTCTTGGCATTGTCCCAGGCCCCGCCGCCGGACGTCATCGAGATGGCGACGAAGAGCCCGTTGACGATCACGCCGAGCAGCATGGCGCCGAGCGCCGCGAAGGCAGAGGCCTTGGAGCCCGACAGGAACAGCACCCCGAAATAGGCCACGAAGGGCGCCAGCACCGGCAGCAGCGACGGCACGATCATCTCGCGGATGGCCGCACGGGTCAGCATGTCGACGGCACGGCCGTAGTCGGGCCGGTCGGTGCCCTCCATGATGCCGGGCTTCGTCTTGAACTGGCGACGCACTTCCTCGACGACCGCGCCGGCCGCTCGGCCCACCGCCGTCATGGCGATGCCGCCGAACAGGTAGGGGATCATGCCCCCGAAGATCAGCCCGGCCACCACATAGGGGTTCGAGAGGTCGAACGACACCGGCCCGACGTCGCGGAAATAGGAGACCGTGTCGCCGTGGCTGGCAAAATAGTTGAGGTCATTGGAATAGGCCGCGAACAGCACGAGGGCGCCCAGGCCTGCCGAACCGATGGCGTAACCCTTGGTCACGGCCTTGGTGGTGTTGCCGACCGCATCGAGCGCATCGGTCGAGTGTCGGACATCCTTGGGCAGCCCGGCCATCTCGGCGATGCCGCCGGCATTGTCGGTGACGGGCCCGAAGGCGTCGAGCGCCACGATCATGCCGGCGAGGCCCAGCATGGTGGTGACCGCGATGGCGGTGCCGAACAGGCCGGCCAATTGGAACGTCGAGATGATGCCGGCGATGATGACCAGCGCCGGCAGGGCGGTCGCCTCGAGCGACACGGCGAGGCCCTGGATGACGTTGGTGCCGTGGCCCGTGACGGAAGCCTGGGCGATCGACACCACGGGGCGCTTGCCGGTGGCGGTGTAGTACTCGGTGATCACCACGATCAGGCCGGTGACGACCAGCCCGACGATGCCGCAGTAGAAGAGGTTGAGGCCGGTGACGTCGCGTCCCGCGACCGTGCCGATCGACCCCCATCCGGTCACGAAGTGGGTCGCCACCGCGAGGCCGGCGATCGACAGCACGCCCGTCACGATGAGGCCCTTGTAGAGTGCCCCCATGATGGAATTGTCGGCGCCCAGCCTGACGAAATAGGTGCCCACGATCGACGTCACGATGCAGGTGCCGCAGATCGCCAGCGGGTAGATCATCATCGAACCGAGGACCGGCAGGCCGGCGAAGAAGATCGAGGCCAGCACCATGGTGGCCACCACGGTGACGGCGTAGGTCTCGAAGAGGTCGGCCGCCATGCCGGCGCAGTCGCCGACGTTGTCGCCGACGTTGTCGGCGATGGTGGCGGGGTTGCGCGGGTCATCCTCGGGGATGCCGGCTTCCACCTTGCCGACGAGATCGGCGCCGACATCGGCCCCCTTGGTGAAGATGCCGCCGCCCAAGCGGGCAAAGATCGAGATCAGGGAGGCCCCGAAGCCGAGCGCCACCAACGCATCGATCACTTCGCGGTCGATCGTGTTGTCGGCCCCGATGCCGTGCCCCATGGGGCCCGTCAGCACGTAGTAGTAGCCCACCACCCCGAGCAGGGCGAGACCCGCCCCCAGCATGCCCGTGACGGCGCCCGCCTTGAACGCGATTCCGAGCCCGCCCGACAGCGAATGGGCCGCCGCCTGCGCGGTGCGGACGTTGGCCCGCACCGACACGTTCATGCCGATGAACCCGGCCGCCCCCGACAGCACGGCGCCGATCAGGAACCCGACCGCGACCGCCCAGGAGAGCAGAAGACCGAGCCCGACGAAGATCACGACGCCGACGATGCCGATGGTGATGTACTGGCGCCGCAGGTAGGCCTGCGCGCCCTCGGCGATCGCGCCGGCGATCTCCTGCATGCGGGCGTTACCAGGGTCGGCCGCCATGACCTGGTTGACCGTGACGACGCCATAGGCGATCGCCAGTATGCCCGACAGAATGATCAGCCAGATCGGGTTCATCGTGCCTCAGCCTCCCCAAGAGCGGCGCGACGCTGCCCTCGATCGGGTCTTGTCCGCAACCGCCATTGCTACGTTTCCGCTTCCGTCTTGCCAGAACTCCCCAGCTTCCGCAATCGGACGGATTCCCGCGAGACGGCGCCCCGAAACCATTGCCGGCCCGCCTCGTTGGAGCTTGCAGGGACGATCGCGACCGAGCGCGCCGGCGGCCCGCTGGCGAGGCGCAGTCGAGGACCACATGACCTTGGATCCTTCCGCCTATCGCCTCTGCCTCGTCACGGACCGCGCCCTCGCCCAAGGACGCTCCCTGGTGGAAGTCGTGTCGCGCGCCGTCATGGGCGGTGTCACCATGGTGCAGCTTCGCGAGAAGGCGGCCACGACCCGCGCCTTTCTCGACGAGGCGCGCGCCCTGAAGACGGTGCTGGACGGCAGCAACGTGCCGCTCATCGTCAACGACCGGGTCGATATCGCGCTGGCGATCGGGGCCGCCGGCGTCCACCTCGGCCAGACCGATATGCCGGTCGAGGCCGTGCGGACCCTGATCGGGCCCGGCAAGCTCATCGGGCTGTCGATCACGGACGCCCAGCAGATCGGGCGGGCCGATGCCGCGGCGGCCGACTATCTCGGGATCGGCCCCGTCCACCCCCAGAAGACGAAGCCCGACGCCTCCACGCCGCTCGGCCTCGGCGGTTTCGCCAAACTGCGGCGGCTGACCGGCAAGCCGGTCCTGGCGATCGGCGGCATCAAGGCGGCCGACGTACCGATGCTGGCCGAGGAGGGCGCCACCGGGGTCGCGGTGGTCAGCGCCATCATGGCGGCGCAGGATCCGGAGGCCGCGGCGCGCGCCTTCAAGGCGGCGTGGCAGAAGGAAATGGCCTGACGGCCTTTCGAGGTGCCGATTCGCGGTCGAAGCGACATTCATTGCGCCTGAGATCGGAATCCGGCCCGGAGGTGGTGCGGACGGCGGGACTCGAACCCGCACTCCCTGAGGATGCAGATTTTCGTACCACTTCGACTTTCGCCGCCGCCGCCCGCTGTCTCCCGGGCGATGTTCGTGGTCTGGACTATCCCTTCGCCATCCCTCGGACACAAGCCAAGGATTAGGCGCCGCCCGTCTAGTCTCTACACCTTCCCCTCGCGGGGCTTGGCTCGGGATCGGCCTGGGCGCGAGCCTTTAGCGTTCCCCGAATTTGAGCGGTTCTACGCCGAGGATTTCCCCCCGGGCACTCCAATGAAGTCTGCTGCGTCTACCGGTTCCGCCACGTCCGCCCGCACGGCCTTGGCCGCTCAGAAACACTAGCCTGCCGGGCGGTGCCCCCGCAAGGCAGCCGACGGGACGCCCGCGTACCCGGCAAGGCGCCCTGCCTCAGCCGCGCTGGCCCTTGGTGAGAGGCTCCTGGAACGTCAAACCCATGTCCCAGGGAAAATAGATCCAGGTGTCCTGGCTCACCTCGGTCACGTAGGTGTCGACCATGGGGCGCCCGAGAGGCTTGGCGTAGATGGTGGCGAAATGCGCCCGGGGCAGCATGTCGCGCACCTCCTTGGCGGTCTTGCCCGTGTCGACGAGGTCGTCGATCACCAGCACCTTGGCACCGTCGCCGAGCGACAATACCGCGTCGGATACGCCCTTCAGCACCTGCAGGCTCCCCTGGGTGTCGTAGTCGTGGTAGCTCGCGATGCAGACGGTCTCGATGGTCCGGATGCCGAGTTCCCGCGCCACGATGGCGGCGGGAACGAGGCCGCCGCGCGTGATGCAGACGAGGGCCTCGAAAGGGCCGGCGGCCGAGAGGCGCCACGCCAAGGCCCGGCAGTCGCGGTGGAACTGGTCCCAGGACACCGGGAAGGCCTTGTTCTGCTGGTCCGTCATCCCGGCTCCCGACACCACCGCACCGTGAACCCGCTACACCGGGACGCCGTCGCCCCGCAAGGCCGCCAGCATCTCGAGCACCGCGACCCGCGCCGCCGCGACCTTGGCCGCGTCCTTGCCCCGGACCACGATCTGGTTGCGGAAGCCCTCGGGCGAAACAGACGGGTAGGAGCCGATGGAGACCTCGGCATGTGCCTTGGCCAATGCCCCGAGCCCGGCCGCATAGGCTCCTTCCGGCAGGCCGCCGGCGTCGATCGATTCGGAGACTACGCGGTCGCCGCCCTGCAGCCGCGCCGCCACATTGTCGAGCATGTTGCCCATGATGGCGGGCACGCCCGCCATCACGATGACGTTGCCCAGCATGAAGCCTGGCGCCTTGGAGATGTCGTTGCGGATCAGTTCGGCGCCGTCGGGAATGCGGGCCATGCGGCGCCGCGCCTCGTTGAGGTCCTCCGGCTTGATGCGCTGCAGCAGCATCGCGATGGCGCGCGGATCCTCGCCGATCCCGACCCCGCAGGCCTTGGCGATGCTGTCGGCCGTGATGTCGTCATGGGTCGGGCCGATGCCGCCGGTCGTGAACAGGTAGGTGTAGCGGTGCCGCAGGGCGTCGACGGCCGCGACGATCTCGTCCTCGACGTCCGGCACGATGCGGACCTCGCGCAGGTCGATGCCGATCGCCGTGAGAAAATCCGCGATGGTGCCGATGTTCCTGTCCTTGGTGCGTCCCGACAGGATCTCGTCGCCGATCACCAGGACCGCGGCAGTGACGAATGACGGCATGGCTGGTCCTCAGGTTTCGGCGCGCTCATAGACCACGTTGGTCCGGGTCTTCAGGATCACGGCGTAGCCGTGGGCCGCGATCAGGCCCGGGAGGTCGATGGCCCAGCGCCCCGGCGCATCCTCGACGATGAGGAGACCCGGCCAGTGACGCGGATCGACGTCGCGGAAGAAGGCTTCGAGGATCAGGTCCTCGGCGCCTTCCACGTCGAGCTTGATGGCGTCGATGCGGTCGTATCCTTCGTCGGCCACGATCGTGCCCAGCGCCTTGGCGGGCACCCGGACGGCCGATCCGGCCCCGTGCGTGCCGACGAGCCGCATGGAGGTTTCACCCTTGTTGGCGGCATCGACGAAAAGCGTGATCTCGCCGTCCCGATCCGCCACGGCGCATTCGAGAGCCTTGACGTTGGCGAAGGCGTTCTGCCGGACGTTGAAGACCAGACGCTCGAAGATATCGGCCTGCGGCTCGACAGCGAGGACGCGCGCCCGCACGCCGCCCTGCGCGGCCGCGAACAGCGTGTAGCCCCCCACATTGGCGCCGACGTCGATGAACACGAAATCGCCTCGGAGCTTCTCGGCCAGAAGACGCCGCTCCTGGGGATCGAAATATTGCGGCGTGAACAGCAGGTTCTTCTCGGCGACGTTGTTGCCGGGGTAGAGCCGCATGCGGGCCCCGAGCGACTCGATATCGAGCGGTCGGCCACGGAGCGCCCGGATGGCGATCGCCCGCAGCGCGAAGGCGAGGCGCCGCCCGGCCCAATCGGTCGAACACAGCCGTGCGACGCGAACGAGGCCCGCGAGCCAGCCGCGCGGCGCGTGGCGCCCGAAGGCCGAGAGATCGTTGGTGGCGCTGCGTCGCATCGCCCTTCTCTCACGCAACCCAATGGGCTTAGCAAGACCGGACGGCACCGGACCGGCCCCGATTGTCTTATGGCGGACCGGTGCCTAGATTGAGCCGCATCCCCCGATGCCAGCCGAGCCAACCATGACCTTCGTCGAAGCCGCGACATCGCCGGGCCGGAAGAACGGTCAGATCAAGCTGCACGACGCCCCCTCTTTCGAGGGCATGCGCAAGGCGGGACGGCTCTGCGCGGAAGCGCTCGACCTGCTGGTCGATCACGTCCAGCCCGGCATCACCACGGCGGCCCTCGATCGGCTGGTCTTCGACTTCGCGGTCGGGCACGGGGCCTATCCGGCACCGCTCGACTATCGCGGCTTCACCAAATCAATCTGCACGTCGCTGAACCACGTCGTCTGCCACGGCATCCCGGACGACAAGCCGCTGCGCAGCGGCGACATCCTCAACATCGACGTGACGCTCATCCTCGACGGCTGGCACGGCGATTCTTCCCGCATGTACACGGTCGGCGACATCCCGCGTCGGGCCGAGCGGTTGATCGAGGTCACCCACGAGGCCCTGTTGATCGGCGTCGCGGCCGTGAAGCCCGGCGCCACGACGGGCGACATCGGAGCCGCGATCCAGGAGTTCGCGGAAAGCGAGCGTTGCACCATCGTGCGCGAGTTCTGCGGCCACGGCATCGGCCGCCTGTTCCACGACGAGCCCAACATCCTGCATTACGGCCGGCGCGGCGAGGGCGTGGTGCTGAAGCCCGGCATGTTCTTCACGGTCGAGCCCATGGTCAATCTCGGCCGCCCGCAGGTGAAGGTGCTGGGCGACGGCTGGACCGCGGTGACGCGGGACCGTTCGCTGTCGGCGCAGTTCGAGCATACAGTCGGGGTCACCGAGCAGGGCGTCGAGATCTTCACCGTGTCGCCGCGCGGGCTCCATCAGCCGCCGTACGGGCGGGAGCCGCAGATGAGCAAGCTGACCGCTCAGCGCTCCGAGGCATGAGCGACGCCGCCCAGGGCGTGACGCGGCCGGAAGACCCGCTCCATGCCGGCCATCGGGACCGATTGCGCCAGCGCTTCAATGCGGCGGGAGATGCCGCGGTGGCGGACTACGAACTGCTCGAACTGCTGCTGTTCCGCGCCATGCCGCGGCGAGACGTCAAGCCGCTCGCCAAGACCATGATGGCCCGGTTCGGCTCCTTCGCGGAAGTCCTCTCGGCGCGGCCGGAGCGGCTGCGCGAGATCCCCGGCCTCGGCGAAGCCGCCATCACCGAGTTGAAGATCGTCGAGGCGGCGGCCCGGCGCCTCACCAAGGGAGCGGTGAAGAGCCGGACAACGCTGGGCTCATGGACCGAGGTCCTGGACTATTGCCGCACCACCATGGCGTTCAACGACCGGGAGGAGTTCCGCGTCCTGTTCCTCGACAAGCGCAACATGCTGATCAACGACGAGGTCCAGGGGCGCGGAACCGTCGACCACACGCCGGTCTACCCGCGCGAGGTGGTGAGGCGCGCCCTCGAACTCGGCTCGACCGCACTGGTGCTGGTCCACAACCACCCGTCCGGCGACCCGACGCCCTCGACCGCCGACATCCGCATGACCCACGAAATCATCGCGATCGCCAAACCCATGGGCATCGCGATCCACGATCACCTTATCGTCGGTCGCCACGGCCACAGCAGCCTGAAGGCGCTGAAGTTCATTTAGGCTGCTCCTCTGAGGTGCGGACGGTGCGAGGCGAAGCCATGATGCTGGAGTCGGGTGCCGTCGTGTGTCCGCCCTGTAGACGCGGCACTCATGACAGCCGGCCCTGCCGGGCAGCCGCTGTGACCCGACGCCCGATCTCTCGCGGAATCGGACCAGCCATCTGTTAAGAAAATCACCAGTCACTCAGTAGGTCGGTGGCGTAATAGCACTGATGATTTCGGCCCGGGTCGATCCAGCATTGTGGAAGCGGTGCGGCAGGCGACTGTCGAAGTAGTATCCATCGCCTGGGTTGAGCACGTAATTTTCGGAGCCCACCGTCAGCTCGACGCAGCCTCGGATGACCACGCCCGCCTCGTGAGCGGCGTGTGAAAAGGCCTGCCCCGTGTCGGCCCCTGGCGCATAGGTTTCATGCAGCATCAGGAGCTGCTTGTTCGGGTGACCGAAACCGATCATGCGGTACGAAATCCCCTCGCTGCGGCCGATCTCGACGAGGTCCGCGGCCTTGTAAAAAGGCGAGCACACCAGATCCGAGTCGAGCTGCGCGAAGAAGCTCGCCAAGGTCGTGCCGAGCGCTTCCAGCACCGCATTCAGCGTGTCGACCGAGGGGCTCAGCCGGTCACGCTCCATCAGGGAGATGGTGGAATGAGAGACACCCGAGCGCTTGGCAAGCTCGCGCAGGGGAAGCCGCCGCCGTCGTCGCAACTCTTTGAGCATACTCCCGACCGCCGCCATGTTCTCGTCCTTCGGCCCGTGAAATCGGTCGATCCGTCGAGGACTGGCCTCGTCGCCACGCATCCGTGTTGTTGATTATAATCACCTGACACGAATCCGCCATTGTTTACCGGTCGCGTTTTTCCGATGCTGTCGGGGGTGACATTCCCCGAGGGCCGACATGACAAGGCACATCGGCGCGACCTTGCGCGACGCCGTCCGTTACGTGAAGTCTCCCAAGCGGGACGCCTTGGCCGATACCAGCGCCGTTGAAGGCACCGTCCGCGGCGTCCTCGAGGCGGTGAAGCGGGACGGCGATGACGCCCTTCGGGCTTATTCGGCCAAGTTCGACGGTGTGGAGCTGGCGCAGTTCGAGGTGACGGCCGCCGAAAAAGATGCCGCAGTTGCCAGTCTCGACCCGCAAACCCGGACCGATACCGAATTCGCCATCGCTCGCGTGCGGGCCTTCGCCGAAGCGCAATTCGCCACCATCTTGCCGTGCGAGGTCGAGCCGCTGCCCGGGCTGCACTTGGGCCATCGCATCATCCCAATCGAGAAGATCGGATGCTATGTGCCTGGCGGGCGCTATCCTCTTCTGTCGGCCCCGGTCATGACGATCGTGCCCGCGAAGGTGGCGGGCTGCGACACCGTGCTGGCCTGCCTGCCGCCCGGCGCGCACGGGGCCATGGTGGCGGGCTGTCATCTCGCTGGGGCCGACCGAGTGTTCTGGGTCGGCGGTGCCCAAGCTATCGCCGCCATGGCGTTCGGTACCGAAACGGTGCCCGCCGTGGATAAGATCGTAGGTCCCGGAAACGCTTACGTGAACGAGGCCAAGCGGCAGGTGTTCGGGCCGGTCGGCATCGACCAACTCGCCGGGCCGAGCGAGATCTTCGTCGTCGCGGACGAGACGGCCGACCCCGAGACAGTCGCTGTCGATCTCCTGGCCCAGGCCGAGCACGATGTCAGGACCCGGGTGGGGCTGATCACCACGAGCCGAAGCTTGGCAGAAGCGACCCTGAGGGAGGTGGCCCGGCAGCTGTCCGGCTTGCCCACCGGCCAGGTCGCTTCCGTCGCCTGGGACCACTACGGGGAGATCGTGGTCTGCCCTGACGAAGCGACCATGATCGCTTATTCGGACTGGATCGCGG
>CAXUCF010000029.1:0-13052 GCA_964249275.1 uncultured Lichenihabitans sp. | reverse complement strand
CCCAAGCTACCGCTACCAAGCTGCGCAACTACGGCTCGTTGTTCATAGGCCCCATGGCGAGCGTCGTGTTCTCCGACAAATGCTGCGGCACCAACCACACGTTGCCCACGCTCGGCGCCGGGCGCTACACGGGCGGGCTTTGGGTCGGTTCCTACGTCAAGGTCGCGACCCACCAGTGGCTGGACCAGCGGGGCGTCGCCGCCGTCGGGCCGCCCGCAGCGCGGCAAAGCCGGAGCGAGGGCCTCGAAGGTCACAGGCGCGCCGCGCTCTGGCGCATAGACCGCTTGCAGGTTCGTTCCGAAACAGGCTGAGCGGATCTTGCGGCGCGCTGGCGCCACGCGATGAAGATCAACGCGCGGCACCGCCGCAACGAGGAGGATGGGCATGACGGCCGTAACGATGAGAGCGGACCGGCTGAGCCGCAATGCGCTGGGTCTGCCGCAGATCGTGGCTTCCACGTTAGCCAATATTGCACCGGCGGTCGGCTTCTACTTCGGATTCGGGGTCATCGTGGGCGGAGCGGGAGTAGCGGCGCCGCTCACCATCATCGTCGCCATGGTGGCGATCCTGCTCCTCAGCAACACACTGGCCGAGTTCTCGAAGTACCGGCCCAGCACCGGCTCGTTCGTGACGTTCATCGGCATGGCGTTCGGCCCTACGGCGGGCGCGGCCGCCTCGCTGTTCACGGTCGTTGGCTACGCGGTCGGCGCGGCCGCTATCGTGGCCATCTCGGGCGGCTGGGCCCACGATACGATCAAGCTCTTTTTCGGTGTCGACGTCCCATGGCAACTCCTGGCCGTACTGGCAACCGCGATCTGCGGCTTCCTGGTTGCTCGTGGCGTGAAGGTCTCTACCACCTGGGCGGCCATCTTCTTCTACTTCGAGCTTGCCCTGCTTCTGATCGCAGCGGTGGTGATGCTGGTGCTCAACCGCGACGCCCTGAGCCTCGCGCCCTTTCTCCCTTCGAATCTTTCGGGCGGGCTGGCGGGCATGGGCCTCGGCTTCCCGCTCGCGGTCTATTTGTTTGTGGGATGGGAAAACTCCGCCACCTTGGCCGAGGAAACCGAGAACCCGCGCAGGAACATCCCACGCGCGCTCGTGGTCGGCACGCTCGCCATCGGTCTCGTCTATATCTTCCTCGCCTACGCGACCGAGATCGCCTTCCACAACGACGCCAAGGCGATCAGCGCCTCCAGCATCCCTTTCGTCGACGCCGTCAAGGCTTCCTCGTCGGCCCTGCTGATCGTTGCCTATTTCGCGGGTTTGACCAGCATCTTTTCCTGCCTGCTTGGGCTGACCAATTCGCAAGGCCGGATCCTGTTCAACGCCGCCCGGGAAGGGCTGCTGCCGCGCGTGTTCGGCCGCATCCACCGCGTGCACGGCACGCCGGCTGTCGCCATGTGGTCCTACATCACGCTCGCGGC
Organism: uncultured Lichenihabitans sp.; assembly: GCA_964249275.1. Lineage (GTDB taxonomy): Bacteria > Pseudomonadota > Alphaproteobacteria > Rhizobiales > Beijerinckiaceae > Lichenihabitans. Next base: position 11,628 of record CAXUCF010000029.1, on the reverse strand, counting down.
CGTCATCGCCCTCGCCTGCGGCTCGACGTTGGAACCTGTCGACATCTTCAGCGACACGGGAACGCTCGGCACCATCCCAATCGTGATCGTCTACCTCGTGACCAACATCGCACTGCCGGTCTATGTGCTGCGTTGCCACCGGGCGGAGTTCAGCGTGGTCCGCCATGCGATGATCCCCGTCCTTGCACTCGTGCTGACGTTGTTCCCGCTCTGGGGCCTGCTCCAGCCCGGCCAACCCGCTCCGTTTGATCTCTTCCCTGCCATGGCGGGCGTGGGGCTGCTGATCGCGATCGTCTACGGGATCGTCCTGGCGCGCCGCGACCCCGACCTGGCGGGCAAGATCGGCAGCTTCGTGGCCGACGAAGACATTTGAGCTGAACCGGGAAGACAGGAGGTCACCGCTATGCGCGTCGCCGCGCTTCAGATGCAGCCCGTCTCGGGCGATATCGACGCCAACCTCCGGCAGATCGAGGCCGCGGCCCGGTCGGCCGCCGCCGCGGGCGTGATGGTTCTCGTCACCCCGGAGATGTCGCTGACCGGCTATGCCGTCGGGGACGCTGTTTCCCGCTTGGCCGAGCCGCGAAACGGGCCGACCGTGGATCGGCTGTCCACGATAGCGCGCGCAACCGGGGTCATGATCCTGGCGGGCTGGCCCGAACGTGACGGCGAGGCGATCTACAACGCGGTGGCTTTGGCCGGGACGGAGGGTACAGCGCGGTTCTATCGCAAGTGCCATCTCTTCGGCCCGCTTGAGAAGGCACTTTTCGTGCCCGGCTCCGAATTGCCGGCCTTGTTCGACATCGGCGGGCTTCGGGCGGGGCTCCTCATCTGCTACGACGTGGAGTTCCCGGAGATGGCCCGCTCGTTAGCCCTGGCCGGGGCGGAAGTGCTGCTCGTCGCCACCGCCCTGCCCAGAAGCGGGCCAAACGATAGGGTGTCACGCGCCATGATCCCCGTCCGGGCACTCGAGAACCACGTGTTCGTGGTCTACGCGGGCTTGTGCGGCCGGGAGAACGGTCAAGCCTACCAGGGCGGCTCAGTCATCGTCGGTCAGGACGGCGAGGACCTCGCCCGCGCCGGCACTGGCCCCGCCCTGCTGCTTGCCCGGCTGGAGCGCAACGCCCATAGCGATGGAGAGCCCGACCCCTATCTCAAAAACCGGCGCCCGGACCTATATCGCTTGGCCGGAAGACCGGTTCGGTCTGATCAAGAAAGCTGTGGACCCCTGGGATAACTGTGAAGTTAGCGCCATCTTAGTTGTCGAGTTCACAACCATCCGTCCGGCGACCCGACACCCTCGACCGCGGATATTCGCATGACCCACGAGATCATCGCGATCGCCAAGCCCATGGGCATCGCGATCCACGGTCACCTCATCGTCGGCCGCCACGGCCACAGCAGCCTGAAGGCGCTGAAGTTCGTCTAAGCAGATTTTTGCAAATCTGCTTAGACTTGAGATGGTGGGCAGCATTGATTTCACTTTGAAAGCGAAATCAATCGTGGCTTTCGCCACGCAAGGCTGCTTAGGCGAAGCAGACGTTCCACCGCTCATCTTGCAGGGTCAGGATCATCAGACCGCCGATCGGCCCGCCATCTCCAGCACGATCGCCCATTCAGCATCGGTCACGGGCTGCACCGAGAGACGCGAATTCCTGACCAGTACCATGTCGGCCAATCGCGGCTCGCCCTTGATCCGGTCGAGCGTCACGGGCGAGAGCGGCCGCACGGCCCGGATATCGACCATGCCGAACTTGCCCGTCGGATCGGTGTGGTCGGGATAATAGAGCTTGGTCACCGCCACGATACCCACGACGGCGCGCTCGTCGCCGGAATGGTAGAAGAAGCATTGCTCGCCGACCCGCATGGCCATGAGGCATCGTTTGGCCGAATGGTTGCGCACCCCGTTCCAGAACGTACCGTCCGGACCGGCCTCCTGCTGATGCACGAAGGACCATGTCTCGGGTTCGCTCTTCAAGAGCCAATGCGCCATGATGCGGTGTCTCCAACACAAATAGAAAGGGTCTTGAGACAGAGTTCCCACGCAGCTCAAACATCACTTTCGGCGCGGGATGGGCGCGACAGGAGGGCGTCGAGGGCGTCGCGTGGCGTCGTCGCACCGGCCAGGATGGCCGCGACGCCGTTGGCAATCGGCATGTCGACGCCGCGCTCGCGGGCAAGCCTGCACAGGATCGGTGCGGTGGCGGCACCCTCCGCGAGCCGGCCCGCCGAGGCCTCCGACAGGAACGCCCCGGCGCCGAGCGCCTGGCCGAGCCCGAAGTTGCGCGACCGCGGCGAGGAACAGGTGAGCACGAGGTCTCCCAGGCCCGACAGGCCCATCAGCGTCTCGGGCCGTGCCCCCATCGCACGGCCGAAGCGCGCCAGCTCGGCGAAACCGCGCGCCATCAGGGCCGCCGATGCGCTCGCGCCGAGATCGAGCCCGGCCGCGATGCCGCTCGCGATGGCCAGCACGTTCTTGGCCGCGCCCCCGATCTCGACGCCTCGGAGGTCGTCGGTGAAATAGAGCCTGAACTGGGGACGGGCGAGGTCGCCGGCGATGCGCTGGGCGAGCCCGCCATCCCGGGCCGCCACCGTGACGGCGGTCGGGCTGCCACGCGCGACATCGGCCGCGAAGCTCGGACCCGACAGGGCGACGGCCGGATGGCCCGGCCGACATGCGGCCAGCACATCGCTCATCAGCAGGCCCGATGCGGCCTCGATGCCTTTGGCACAGAGGACGATCGGGATCCCCTCGGGCCATGGCGGAAGTGCGTCCAGGGTGGCGCGGAGGTGCTGGGCCGGTACGGCCAGCAGCACCATCTCGGCACGACCCGGCACGTCGGGCGCGGACGTCGGTTCCACGCCGTCCTCGAACCTGACACCCGGCAACGAGCGACGGTTCTCGCGGTGCTCGGCCATGTCGGCCGCGTGATCGGGGTGGCGCGACCAGAGATCGACGCGACGGCCGGGCGCGGCCGCGACATTGGCCAGAGCCGTGCCCCAGGCGCCGGCGCCCAGCACGGCGATCCGCGAGACCGGCTGCGAGCCAGACGTCGCAGGCATCAGGCCCGCCCGCCACCGGTCCGCTCGGCGTCGGCGTCGAGCGGCCAGCGCGGCCGCGGCGGCGCCGAGAGATCGTCGGCGAGACCGAGCAGCAGCCGCTCGATCCCCACCCAGGCGATCATGGCACCATTGTCGGTGCACAGGATCGGTGGCGGCAGAACCAGCCTGACCCCGCTCTCGCCCGCGAAGCGCACCAGGGCGCTGCGCACCGGCAGGTTGGACGCGACGCCGCCCGCCACCACGATGGCGCTCGGCCGTCCCGCGATCTCGCGGAAGGCTCGCAAGGCCGCGCGGGTCCGGTCGACCAGCACGTCGACGACGGCGGCCTGGAACGACGCGCAGAGGTCGGCCACGTCGGCGGGGTTCAATGGCGCTGCCTTCTCGGCCTCGAGCCGCACGGCGGTCTTCAGGCCCGACAGCGAGAAGTCGGGCTTCGGACGACCCAGCATGGGCCGCGGCAGCGCGAAGCGCGTCGCGTCGCCGGTCTCCGCGGCGCGCTCCACCGCCGGCCCGCCCGGGTAACCGAGACCCAACAGCTTCGCGGTCTTGTCGAAGGCTTCGCCGACGGCATCGTCGACCGTGGTGCCGAGCCTCCTGTAGTCCCCGACGCCAAGGACCGCGATCAGTTGCGTGTGGCCCCCCGAGACGAGCAGGAGGAGGTAGGGGAACGGCACGTTGTCGGTCAGCCGCGCCGTGAGGGCGTGGCCTTCGAGGTGGTTGGCCGCGACGAAGGGCTTGCGGAGCGCCAGGGCCAGCGCCTTGCCGGTCGTCAGGCCCACCATGACGCCACCCACGAGGCCGGGGCCGGCCGCGGCCGCTATGCCGTCGAGGTCGCGCAGGTCCATCCGGGCCGTATCGAGCGCGCGTTCCACGAGTCGATCGATGATTTCCACATGCGCGCGAGCCGCGATCTCGGGCACCACCCCGCCGAAGGCCGCATGGTCGGCGATCTGGCTCATGATCTCGTTCGACAGGATGTCGCCGCCGCCGCCCTCACGCAGCCGCACGACGCTGGCGGCCGTCTCGTCGCAGGTCGTCTCGATTCCCAGAACCCGCATGAGTCCCCTTCGTCGTGTCCGGCGGGACGGTAGCGGAGCGGTCCGGCAGCGACAAGGCTCACCCCAAACCACGCGACCGCACGGCTTCCGCAAGGCCGGCCCCGTCCCTATAGTGACGATCCGAGCGCAAGCGAAAGAGCGGGACGGCATGGCGGGCGACGGCATCGTGCTGAGGTTGGGCACCAGGGGCAGCCCGTTGGCGCTCGCCCAGGCTCGCGAGACGCGTGCCCGGCTCGTGGCGGCCCCCGGCTGGAGCGAGGATCGGGTCGAGGTCGTGGCGATCCGCACCTCGGGCGATGCCATCCAGGACCGCGCCTTGGCCGAAGCCGGCGGGAAGGGGCTGTTCACCAAGGAGATCGACGCGGCGCTCCTCGAGGGCCGCATCGATGTCGCTGTCCATTCCGCAAAGGACCTGCCGGCGATCCTGCCCGATGGGATCGCGCTGCCGGGATACCTGCCGCGCGAGGACGTTCGCGACGCCTTGATCTCGGGTGACGGCGCCAAGCTCGCCGAATTGCCGCTACGCGCCGTAGTGGGATCCGCATCGGTACGGCGGCAGGCGCAATTGCGCCGCCTGCGGCCGGATCTCGACGTGCGGCTGCTGCGCGGCAACGTGCAGACGCGGCTGCGCAAGGTCGACGGGGGCGAATATCACGCCACCATCCTGGCCATGGCGGGGCTGAAACGCCTCGGCCTCGACCATCGCGTCACGCAGTACCTCAACACGAGTGACTTCCTGCCCGCGGTCGGCCAGGGCGCCATCGCGATCGCGGCGCGGACGGAGGACCGTTCGACCGCCGACGCGCTGGCCGCCATCCTGGACCGTGACACAGGCCTTGCCGTCCGATGCGAGCGTGCCTTCCTCTCGGTGCTCGACGGCTCCTGCCGGACGCCGATCGCCGGCCATGCCCGCGTCGAAGGCGCTCAGATCGCGTTCCGCGGTGTGGTGCTGGCGGTCGACGGCTCGGACTCGGTCGAAACCCTGGCGGCGGGTTCCGTCGAATCGGCTGCGGTGCTGGGGCGCGATGCCGGTCTCGACCTGCTGGCCCGGGCCCCGCACCATCTCACCGGCCCGTTCCGTGCCGCGAGCTGACGACGGCGGTGCGCGTGCTCATCACACGGAGCCTCGCCGATGCCGAGCGGACCGCCGCCGCGGTGGCGCGGCTCGGCCACGCGCCCGTGCTGGCACCCGTCATCACGATCAGGCACGCACCCCGGGTGCGGCCGTTCGGCCGGTTCGACGCCGTCGTCGCAACGAGCCATCATGCGTTCGCGGACGGCGAACCCGACCGCGAACGCAGGCTGCCGCTCTTCGCCGTCGGCGGAAGGACCGCCGGGGCGGCCCGCGCGGCCGGATTCAAGGACGTCCGCATCGCGGCCGGCGCTGCCGAGAGCCTGGTCGATCTGCTGCGTCTCACCTTGCCGCGGCCCGCGCGGCTGCTCTACCTCGCGGGCCGGGACCGCAAGCCGGCACTGGAACGGGCACTCGACGCAGCCGGCCATGACGTCGCCGTGGTGGAGGTCTACGCGGCCGAGGCTGTCGAGCGCTGGCCCGCGCCGGCACTCCACGCCCTGCGGGAAGGCCTCGACGCCGCGCTCCACTATTCCCGCCGCAGCGTCGAGATCGCCCTGCGGCTCGCCGAGCAGGACGGGCTCGGCGACGCGCTGCTCACGCTCCACCACGCCTGCCTGTCGGCCGATGTGGCCGAGCCGCTCCTCCGCCACGCCGCCGTTTCGGTCGCGGTCGCGGAGCGTCCCGACGAGGACGGCCTGCTGGCCCTGCTGGATGCCGATCGGACGCCACCGCCGAGGCCGGCCGACAGGTTCCCGTGATCGCAGACCCGGTACCGCCGGCTCCGCCGGATGCCACGGTGGTGGACGTGCTGATTCCCGTGGCGGTCGACATGGCCTATTCGTACCGCGTGCCGGGAGGTCTCACCCTGGCCGCCGGCGATTTCGTGATGGTGCCGCTCGGCACGCGCCAGGCACTCGGTGTCGTGTGGGGCGCGCGTTCGACGGGCGGCGACAACCTGAAGAGCGTCCTGGCACGCGAGGGTTGGCCGCCGCTGCGCGCGCCGCTGCGGCGCTTCATCGACTGGCTCGCGGCCTGGACGCTGAGCCCACGCGGCATGGTGCTGCGCATGGCGGTCCGCGCTCCGGATTTCGCAGGGGCCGAGCCCGTGCGGGTGGGCGTCCGACGTGCCGGTCCGCAGCCGACCCGCATGACGCCGGCGCGCATGCGCGTGCTCGCGGCGCTCGAGTCCGATGCGGGCGACGGCCTCACCAAGCGCGCCCTGGCCGAGGCGGCCCGCTGCAGCATCGGGGTGATCGACGGGCTCATCGACGAAGGCACGATCGCGACCGCAGCCCTGCCGCCCGACGCGCCGGCGGCCCAGCCCGATGCCGAGGCCGCGACGGTCGCGCTCGACGCCGCCCAGGCCGCTGCCGCGGCCGCGCTTGCGGCGCGGGTCGCCGAACGGCGTTTCTCGGTCAGTTTGCTCGAAGGCGTCACGGGATCGGGGAAGACCGAAACCTATTTCGAAGCCGTGGCGACAGCGTTGCGGTGCGGCCGTCAGACCCTGATCCTGCTGCCCGAGATCGCGCTGACGGCGCAGTTCCTCGATCGCTTCGCGGCGCGCTTCGGCACCCGCCCGGCCGAATGGCATTCGGGCGTGGCGCCGAGGCGCCGCGCCCGCACATGGTCCGGCGTGGCGGCAGGCGAGGTGCGGGTCGTAGCGGGCGCCCGCTCCAGCCTTTTCCTGCCGTTCCGGGATCTCGGCCTCCTCGTGGTCGACGAGGAACACGAGGCCGCCTACAAGCAGGACGATGGCGTGAGCTACCATGCCCGCGACATGGCCGTGATGCGGGGCCGCTTCGAGGAGGCCGCCGTGGTGCTGGCCTCGGCGACGCCGTCGCTCGAATCGCGGGTCAATGCCGAGACCGGGCGTTACGGCTACCTGCGGCTCGAGTCCCGCTATGGCGGCCGTGCCCTGCCCGCCATCGGCGCCATCGATCTTCGCCACGATCCGCCGCCCCGTGGCCGCTGGATCGCCCCGCCTCTGGCCGAGGCCGTGCGGGCCGCGGTGGACCGCGGCGAACAGGCCCTGCTGTTCCTGAACCGCCGCGGCTATGCGCCTCTCACGTTGTGCCGCTCCTGCGGACACCGCTTCAACTGTCCGCAATGCTCGGCCTGGCTGGTCGACCATCGTTTCCGCGGCGCCCTCATGTGCCACCATTGCGGCCATGTCGAGCGCAAGCCGCATCACTGCCCGCGCTGCGGCGAGGTCGACGCGCTGGTGGCGTGCGGACCGGGCGTGGAGCGCATCGCCGAGGAAGCGGCGGCGCTGTTCCCCGACGCGCGGCGCCTCGTGCTGTCGTCCGACGCGCCGGGCGGCACCGAACGGCTGCGGCAGGACCTCGCGATCATCGCGCGCGGCGAGGTCGACATCGTGGTCGGAACCCAGCTGGTCGCCAAGGGCCATAACTTCCCCAAGCTGACGCTGGCCGGCGTGATCGACGCCGACGTGGGCCTCGCCAACGGCGACCCGCGCGCCGCCGAGCGGACCTTCCAGCTGCTCCAGCAGGTGACGGGCCGGGCCGGGCGCGGCGACGAGCCCGGGCAGGCCCTCGTCCAGACCTGGCAGCCCGAGCACCCGGTGATCCGGGCGCTGCTGACCGGCGACGCTGAGCGGTTCTACCGCACCGAGATCGAGGCGCGGCAGCGGGCCGGCCTGCCGCCCTTCGGCCGGCTCGCGGCCTTGATCGTCAGCGGCACCGATCGCCATGCGGCCGAGCACCACGCGCGGGCCCTGGCGCGCGCCGCCCATGCGATCACGGGGGGCGACCCGGTGCGGAGCGGGGCCGGCGACCCGCCGCGGATCGAGGTGTTCGGCCCGGCCGAGGCACCTATCGCCATGATCCGCGGGCGCTACCGCTATCGGCTCCTGGTCAAGGCGCCACGCTCGGCCGACCTCCAGGGCTTTTTGCGCCGCATCCTTGCCGAAGCCCCGAAGCCGACCGGCAGCCTCAGGACCGCAGTCGACGTCGAGCCGCAGAGCTTCTTGTAGCACCCGACCATTCAACGTCGATCGACGACGCCCGCGCTGGCGCTGGTGACGGGAGGCGCAGGATGAAGGGGTGAGGACCGCTTTCTACGACACCGTGAGCCAAGGTATGCCAGAACGAACCGAAGCGACCTGCAGCGGTCGTGAGCGTTCGTCTTCTTCGCTGGCCATATAGAGCTGAAGTAAATTCCGTCATTGTCAACACGACTAGCCCATCTAAGCAAGTTAGAGTCACGCTCTACAGGGCGGAATATAATGTACCAAGAATGACGATGACGGCATCTGCAACTCTCTTATTGGAGGATGCAACGAGCTCAGAACCCCCCAACGGGTCGAGAATTTCTAATTGCAGCGAGGAAAGTGAGCCGCTCGAATGTAGAGCATAAAATCATCATTGTGGCAGATATGAAGCCGTAGATCTCTCCCTTTCTTTCTACGATATGCATCAGTTCGAAATTTGTACGGGGCAGGGAAATGAAACCGTATACTTCAAGGTATCGCATGACGCGCAGGCTGTCGCCGTCTATGATGCTGTCGGAGCGATTACCGAATACTTTATATGTTGTGAACGCTAGCACTCCCATCAGAGCAGGGACGATGAAATAAGTTCGGTGCTTGCGCGTGATAGGATCGCACTCCGTAGCTTGAACCTTGGGTGGATCCAAATTCACGGTGAGTTCTGAAGGTGTTTAAAATAAGTGTAGCGGCTGTCCTGTAATGGTCTGATCGTCAAGCAGGGTGCGTGCCGCCACATATGGTGCCCTACCGTACGCGACTCGTCATACTAAGGCGATCTTCGTCCCTCGCCGATAGCCGCAGGGCATCGTCATTTCGTCGCCGTCAGTCGCCGAAGAAGCTATCGAATGGTGGAGGGCTCAGGTTGTTGGCGTCGCAAATCGCATCCACCTCGGCTTGCGTCAGCGTGTTTGAACGACGAACAAAGAAGGAATGTCCTTCACGCTCGTAAAGGGTCTGGTCGGCAGTTTGCGCGGCAGGTCTAAAGCCCTCTTTCTGCAGGAAGGTAGCGAAATCACTGGCGTGGATATGCCAAATCATGCGGCCTCATATTCGATGGCCACGACTCGCTCCCGAACGGCACCGGCTGATCTGCTGCGGAGCAGACTGACAGCTTCGATCGCCTGACGCTCGACATTGGACGGCGTATCGTGGGGCGCTCCTACGATGCAAAAACCCTTGATGTCGGGCGACGTGATCGCGTGCTGCCCGGACGTGAGGACTTTGTGCTCGAAAGTGATCCTGTTGGGCATCGGAACAATCTCCAATAACGTCCAGCCTAGTACGAGACAGGTTGGACGCCTTCGCCCGCATCTTATGAAGGAGCGGATTTCAACCCCATGAATGTCGGGTTCTCAGAACGCGTTGTCAAATGGGGCTCGACTCGACCCCTCGGGATCTTTGCCGCCAAGGAGGTCGCCGCGAGAGCGGCGCAAGGCATCCATCTCGTTCAGGACCGCTTTTCGACGCCCGTGAGCCGCAGCGTGCCAGGACGAACCGAGGTGGGCTGCGGCGCTCACTTGCCTCCCTTCGTGTTTCCCGACGTCGCGGCGCGCGAGCGCGAGTGGGACAACGGCGAGAGCGACGACCACGATGGGGGAGAAAACCAGGACATACCAGTCCAGCGGGCTCATGGGATCACTCGCTTCAGCAGGGCTCGTGCCACCACATGTAACGCTCCACCGCAACAATCAAAGAACCCGTCACAACCAGACCTTTCTCGTCGAAATGATAACCCGGCGCCTGGTAACCCCAGGCGACAGCGGGCACGACGAGCCCCGTAACGATGAAGCCGGCCGCAATGGTGTTGAGCCTTGTCGCGGTGAGGCGCCATCGCTCCTTCTCAGCCTCGGTCAATTCGTCCCCTCGGGGTTCTCGCGCAGCCCGAGCGGCTGGGCGAGGCGCAGCAGGTAACCGTCGGGGTCCGCCAAGACGAACTGCCGCTGCCCGACCTCGCTGTGGTCCCTCCGATACCACTTGTCCTCGACCGGCATGACCAGGGGCCAGCCGGCCTTGGCGAGCCTGTCGAGGACCGGCGCCGTGGCGGCCACCTCGATCTGCAGGTTGATGCCGTTGCCGAGCGGCGGCTCGTAGTGACGCACCAGCCAATGGCGTCCCGCGGGGTGATATTGGTCGAGCATGACCTCGGCACCGTCGAGGTCGAGGTAGGCGAAGCCCTCCTCGGGGCGGTCGAACACCACACGGAAGCCGACGAGATCGCGCCAGAAGGCAAGGCTGCGGGCGAGGTCCGTGACCGTGAGCTCCGGCACGAGCCTGTGCGAGGTGCGATCCATGGGAGCGGCTCCGATGACGAAGGTGACCAAAGTGGAGGAGCCGCATGCCGACGCCGGCCCGAACTTGAGGGACCGCACCGGACCTTGCCCCGGCACGCGGCGCATGCCACGTGTCACGCCATGCTCCCCTACGCCAAGATGAACGGCATCGGCAATTCCATCCTTGTGGTGGACGAGCGCGGGCACCTGCCCACGGTCACGGGCGATATGGCGCGCGACCTCGGCCACGGCGCGCTCGCCTTCGAGCAGATGATGGTGGTGTCGGATCCGGCCGGCGGCGGCGCCAGGTATGGCTTCGACGCCGCCGTCAGGATCTTCAACACCGACGGCTCGCGCGCCGGCGCCTGCGGCAACGGCACGCGCTGCGTCGCCTGGTTCATGGGCGAGACCGGTAGCGGCGACGCCCTGCGCCTCGACATCGATGGCACCGCCGTGCTGTGCCGGCGCGACGGTCCGCTCTGCTTCACGGTCGACATGGGGATGCCGCAGCTCGGCTGGCGCGCTGTTCCCCTGCGCGAGCCGGCCGATACGCTGGCGGTCGACCTCGGCGCGATCCTGGCCGAGACGGGGCTCGGGGCGCCGGTCGCGGTCGGCATGGGCAACCCGCATGCCGTGTTTCTCGTGCCGGACGCCGCCGCGATCGACCTCGCGACGCTGGGGCCGCGCTTCGAGCGGCACCCGATGTTTCCCGACCGCGCCAACATCTCCTTTGCCGAGATCCTGCGGGCCGACCGCATCCTGCTGCGGGTCTGGGAGCGCGGCGCCGGGCCGACGCTGGCCTGCGGTTCCGCCGCCTGCGCCACCTTGGTGGCGGCCGCCCGCCGCGGCCTCGCGGCACGGCAGGCCCGCATTCTCCTTCCAGGCGGCGAACTCACGGTCGCGTGGCGCCCGGACGATCACGTCCTGATGAGCGGGCCGGTGGCGCTCGAACATCGCGGCCGGCTCGATCCTGTCACCGGCGCAACCGCGCCGTGGTAGCGGGGTCGGTTCCCGATGGCGTCGAGGTGCTGACCTTCGGCTGCCGCCTCAACATCGTCGAATCCGAGGCGATGCGGAAAGCGGCGCTCGCGACCGGCCACCGCGACCTCGTGCTGGTGAACTCCTGCGCCGTCACGGCCGAGGCGGTCCGCCAGGCCC
>CAXUCF010000028.1:7766-26043 GCA_964249275.1 uncultured Lichenihabitans sp. | reverse complement strand
CTGCTGTCCCGCCGCCCGGCCGCCGGCCCCACGCGCAGCGGCGCGCTGGCGAGGTTTCTGCGCCACCGCCTCGCCGTGGCGGGGCTCGCCGCCATCGCGCTGATGCTCGCGGCCTGCTGGCTCGGCCCGCTGGTGATCCCCTACGACCAGCTCTTCATCGACGTGCGCCACCGCTTCGCGGGGCCCTTCGCGGGGCCGCACCTCTTCGGCACGGACCAGCTCGGCCGCGACCTCCTGGTGCGGCTCCTCATGGCGGGCCGCATCTCGCTCACCATCGGCTTCGCCGCCATGGCGATCTCGACCGCGATCGGGACCGCGATCGGCCTCGTGGCGGGCTATCGCGGCGGCTTCGTCGGCGGCGCGCTGATGCGGGGCGTCGACGCCGTGCTGTGCTTCCCCTCGGTGTTCCTGCTGCTGGCGCTGGCGGCCTTCATCCGCCCCAACGTCGTCACCATCACGCTGATCATCGCGGCCACGGGCTGGATGGAGGTGGCCCGCGTGGTTCAGGGGCAGATCCGGACGCTCAAGGCCCGCGACTTCACCCTCGCGGCCGAACTGATGGGCGCCTCGGGCCTCTACGTCATGACCAACGAACTGCTGCGCAACGCCGTCGGCCCCATCATCGTGGCGGCGACGCTGACCGTGGCGCGGGCCATCCTGGCGGAGGCCTACGTCAGCTTCCTCGGCTACGGCATCCAGGCGCCCGTGGCGAGCTGGGGCAACATGCTCAACAACGCCCAGCAGTACCTCGGCTCGGCGCCGTGGCTCGCCATCTTCCCCGGCCTGATGATCACGGTGGCGGTGGCGAGCTTCAACTTCGTCGGCGACGGCCTGCGTGACGCGCTCGATGCCCGCGTGGAGCTGTGACGATGCCCGGCTCGTCCGCCGATCCCGTGCTCGACGTGCGCGGGCTGGCGGTCGGTTTCGCGAGCGGGCGGGCCCTCGTGCCCGCCGTCCACCATGTCGCCTTCGCGCTGCGGCCGGGCGAGACCCTGGCGCTCGTGGGCGAGTCCGGCTCGGGCAAGAGCGTCACCAGCCTCGCCGTGATGCGGCTGCTGCCGCCGGCGCCGCGCACCCGCGTCTCGGGCTCGGCCCTGCTGCGGGGACGCGACGGCACGGTGCGCGACCTCCTGGCTCTACCCGACGCCGAGATGCGCGCCCTGCGCGGCGACGAGATCGCCATGATCTTCCAGGAGCCGATGACGTCGCTGAACCCCGTGCACCGCGTCGGCGACCAGATTGCCGAAGCGATCCGCTTCCACCGCGGCGTCGACCGGCCTACGGCACTTCGGCGGGCCGAGCGCCTGATCGACCGCGTCGGCATCCCGGCCGCGAAACAAAGGATGCGCGCCTACCCGCACGAGTTGTCGGGCGGCATGCGGCAGCGCGTGATGATCGCCATGGCGCTCGGCTGCGACCCGATCGTGCTGATGGCCGACGAGCCCACGACAGCCCTCGACGTCACGGTGCAGCCGCAGATCCTCGAACTCCTCAAGGACCTGCAGGCCGAGACCGGCATGGGCATCGTCTTCGTCACCCACAATCTTGGCGTCGTGGCCGAGGTCGCCGACCGGGTGATGGTGATGTATGCGGGCCGCATCGTGGAGCATGGCGATGTCGTGCCCGTGATGACCGGGCCGCTGATGCCCTACACGCGCGGGCTGATCGCCTCGGTGCCGCGCCTCGATCTCGCGGGTGGACCGATGGCCTCCATATCGGGCACGGTGCCCGACCCCCGCTCCCCGCCGCCCGGCTGCGCCTTCGCGCCGCGCTGTCCCCATGCCGTGCCGGACCTCTGCGACGCCTCGGTTCCGTCCCTCGACGAGGTGCGGCCCGGCCACCGCGTGCGATGCCGGCGCTGGGCCGCGGTCGCGGCCGAAGTCGATGCGGTGGCGGCCGAGGTCGACGCGGTCGCGGTCGACGCCGCTTCGACGGCCCGGTCGGCCCCTGCCCCGAAGCTGCAAGCATGACGCCCGCCACAATCGACGGTGCCCCGCTCGTCGCCGTCGAACATCTGAGGCAGTATTTCGGCGGCGGCGGAGTGTTGGGCCGCCGAGGCGCGTTGCGGGCCGTCGAGGATGTCTCCTTCGCGATCGGCCGCGGCGAGGTTCTGGGTCTCGTCGGGGAGTCGGGATCGGGCAAATCGACCCTCGGCCGTGCCGTGCTGCGCGCCACGGTGCCGACCGCGGGACGCATCGCCTTCGACGGGCAGGACATCACGACGCTGCGGCCGGCCCAACTCCGCCCGCTGCGGCCCCGCATGCAGTTGATCTTCCAGGACCCGTTCGCGTCGCTGAACCCGCGCATGACGGTGGGCGACATCGTGGGGGCGCCTTTCGTGATCCAGAGGCAGGGGCTCGACCGGGCGGAGCGCCACGCCCGTGTCGCGCAGGCCCTGCACACCGTGGGGCTGCCGGAGCGGGCCGCCGACCGATACCCGCACGAGTTCTCGGGAGGCCAGCGCCAGCGTATCGGCATCGCCCGCGCCTTCATCATGGAACCGGACTTCCTCGTCGCCGACGAGCCGGTTTCGGCGCTGGATGTCTCGATCCAGGCCCAGATCGTCAACCTCCTCATGGAGATCCGCCGCAGGCTCTCGTTGACGGTGCTGTTCATCAGCCACGACCTCGCCGTGGTGGGGCATGTCGCCGACCGTGTCGCCGTCATGTATCTCGGCCGCATCGTCGAGATCGCCGACACGCGCTCGCTGTTCGCCTGGCCTCGGCACCCCTACACGGAAGCGCTGTTCGCGGCCGTGCCGGTCCTCGACCCGAGGCTGCGCCGCCCCCGCGTCGTGCTGAAGGGCGACCTGCCGAGCCCCCTGGCGCCTCCCTCGGGCTGCGCGTTCCGGGGCCGCTGCCCTTACGCGCTACCGGCCTGCGCCGACGCCGTGCCGCCGCTGCGGCCCATCGGCCCCGGCCACCTCGCGGCCTGCATCCGCGACGACCTCGCTCTGACGTCCGGCCTCAGGACGGCAGGACGACATCGGGATTGAGAAGGCCCTGAGGGTCGAGGACCTGCTTGAGGCGACGCATCAGGTCCACCTCGGTCTGTGTCTTGCGGGCCAGAACCGCGTCGCGTTTGGCCCGGCCGACACCATGCTCGGCGCTGATCGATCCGCCGAGCGCCGCCACGGCGTCGTAGAGGCCGTCGAGCAGAATGGGACGCAGGCGCTTCGCCTCGGCCGGCGGGACGATGTAGTTGAGGTGGAGATTGCCATCGCCCACGTGCCCGAAGGTCAGCAGCCGCGCCCCGGAATCGGGCGTCGTCCGTGCGGCGGCGTTCGCGATGAGGGCCGGGATGTCGCCGATCGCCACCGCCACGTCGCTGCGGATGATCTCGCCGTGACGTCGCGTCGCCTCACTCTGGCCCTCGCGGATGCGCCACATGGCGAGCCTCCGCTGTTCGGTTTCGGCGATGGTGCCGTCTCGGCAAAGACCCTCGGCGAAACTGGCCTCGAGCACGGCGTCCACACGGTCGCGCAGACCGTCGCGGAAACTCCACGACACCTCGCTCAGCACGTGCCAGGGATGCGGATCGGCGACGGGCCGCGCCACCCCGAAATGGGTCAGGGCGGCCTCGACTCCCCAGGATTCCAGCAGTTCGAAGCTCGACAGGAGGTCGCCGAATTCGGCGCGGAAGCGGCGGAACAGGCCGACCGCGGCGCCCGGGTTCTCGACCGCCAACCACACCGTCACGCTTTCCCGCATCGCGGGACAAAGCCGCAGCACCGCCGCCGTGATGATGCCCAGCGTTCCTTCCGAGCCGATGAAGAGCTGCTTCAGGTCATAACCCGTATTGTCCTTGCGCAAGGGGCTGAGGCCATCGAAGACGCTGCCATCGGCGAGAACCGCTTCGATGCCGAGCACCAGGCCGCGCGCCATGCCGTAGCGCAGCACGTTGAGGCCGCCCGCATTGGTGCTGAGATTGCCGCCGATCCGGCAGGAGCCTTCGGCGCCGAGCGACAGGGGAAACAGCCGGTCGACGCCGGCCGCAGCCCCCTGCACGGCCGCCAGCACGCAACCGGCCTCCACCGTCATCGTGTCGTTGGCAGCGTCGACCCGCCGGATGCGATCGAGCCGCTGCAGCGACAGGACGAGCTGCCGGCCGGTCTCGTCGGGGATGCCACCGTGGACGAGCCCCGTATTGCCCCCTTGCGGGACGATGGCGACCCCGTGCCGGGCCGCGAGGCGGACCACCCGGGCGACCTCGTCCGTCGTGCCGGGCCGCACGACGGCACCGGCCGCGCCTCGATACTGGCTCCAGAAATCGACCGAATAGGGCCGCGTCTCGTCGGGACCGAGCAGGACATGGGCGTCGCCCACGATGCCCGCGCAGGCCGCGATGAAGGCCGGCTCGCCGATCGTCGGCGTCTCTCCACCGTCCGCGAAGACGGTCAAGCCGTCGTCTCCAGGACCGAGAGGCCGCCGTAGGTGCAATGGCCGGGGTCGCTGAACATCAGCTCATCCTTGGCGGTGTCGACGTGGCAGGCAGGATGCGCCGACCCGCGCTACGATGTCGAGATAGCCGTCCGGCTGCCAGGCGGAACGGCCGATGAACAGGCCGTCGACGTGAAGCTGGGCCGCCAGGGCCGCGCAGTTGCCAGGATTGACGCTGCCCCCGTAGAGCACCCGCAGGTCCCTGCCCGTGAGGTCGCGCGCCGTCCTCTTGATCAGCGCGTGTTGAACGTCGGCGAAGCCGGGCTCGGCCGGCGTTCCGCCCTCGCCGATCGACCAGACCGGTTCGTAGGCGATCACCACGCGGCCGGCCTCCTCGAGCGGCACCCGCGACACGGCGGCCCGCACCTGCCGGTCGAGCGCCTGCGCGGTAAGGCCCGCCTCGTATTCGTCGCGCGTGTCGCCGACACAGACGAGCGGCACGAGCCCGTGCCGGAGGGCGGCCGCCACCTTGAGCGCCACCGTCGCGTCGGTTTCGCCGAAGTGGGTGCGGCGCTCGCTATGGCCGATTTCGGCGAGCGTGGCACCGGCGTCGGCCGCCATCGCGGCCGAGATCTCCCCCGTCCACGGGCCGGCTTCGGCCCAGTGCAGGTTCTGCACACCGACCACCACGCGCGTGCCGGCCAGGATATCGGCCACCTCGGCGACCGCCGTGAAGGGCGGGATGACGAAGAGCTGCACGGCATCGGTGCGGGCGAAGTCCGACGCCGCCAGGGTCTCGGCGAAGGCTCTCGCCTCGGCCCGGACCTTGTTCATCTTCCAGCTCGTGCCGATCCACAGCCTGTCGAATGCCATGGCGCTCTCCTCCCGATCAGGCCGCGCGGGCGCGCCCGGCGTCGACGAAAGGCGCCCAGAAGGCCACCGATTCCCGCATCTCCGCCACCACGGCCCGGTCGGCGGGCTCGCGCTCGCGGAAGGCGAGTTCGAGACACAGCTCGTTGTCGTGCCCGCCGCCTTCGCGGACGGCCGCGATCAGCGGCTCGGGCTGGACACGGCCGTCGCGGTTGCGCTCGGCCGTGAACGGCCAGTGGCCGCCCTTGTTGGCAGAACTCTGCTTGATGTGGATGATGGGCGAGCGCGTCGCGAAATTGCGCGCCCAGGCGTAGGGGTCGGTATCGACGGGGTCGGGCGAGGACACGTCGCCGTGATCGATGTCCACCATGGGCAGGAGCGGGATCGGCAGATCCGCGGCGTCGATCTCGGCCTGGAGACGGCGCGTGTCGGCCTGGGTATGGCCGACCTCGCGCCCGACCGACATGGGCTCCCAGAACAGGGAGGCGAGCCCGCGCCGGGCTGCGTGCTCGGCCACCTCGCGCCAGCAATCGAGAGCCCCCGTCATGACGGCGGCGCGGCGCGCGGGGTCGTCGAAATCCCGGTAGGTCAGGATGGCATATTGCGTGCCGATAGCCGGGCAACCGAGGTCGGCCGCAATGTCCGACAAGGTCTTGAACCAGGCGACGGAGTGGTGGCGCGCCTCGGCATCCGGGTGGCCGAAGTGGTTCAGCCGGCCGTAGGGACCCGTCATCATCGAGGTGACCTGCAAGCCCTCGGCGGCGCAGCTTCTAGCCATGCGGTCCGTCATGCGGCGGATCAGCGGCACCGGCCAAGCGGGGTCGATGAACTCGTGGGTCAGCTGCATGCGGCCGATGCCGACCTCGCGGGCCAGCACGCCGACCAGGTCCTCGGGCTCGGCGAAGCGATTGACGAAAGGATTGGTGCTCAGCGACAGCGTGAAACCCATGCCGGTCCGCCCCCGAAAACGGTCCTCTCGACGACGAGACTTCATCCTCGCGATGGAAGCAGGGTTGAAAAATCTTTGCAACTGCTGAAATTTACCACATAGACCGGCATGGCCGGGCGGCAAAGGGAGGTCTCCATGAAGCTCGTCATCGGCGCCGACGGTGCCGGCAAGCCCTTGCTCGACGTCATCGCCCAGCATCTCGCTGCCAAGGGTGTCGACGTGACCGACCTGTCGCCGCCCTCCGGCAGCACGCCGGAATTCTATGCCGAGACGGCGGAACGCGTGGGCCTGTCGATCACCAACCACGAGTTCGAGCGCGGCATCCTGTTCTGCGGCACCGGCATCGGCGTCTGCATTTCGGCCAACAAGGTGCCGGGCATCCGGGCCGCCCTGACCCACGACACCTATTCGGCGGAGCGGGCCGCCAAGAGCAACAACGCCCAGATCATCACGCTGGGCGCGCGGGTGGTGGGGCCGGAACTCGCCAAGGCCGTGGTCGACACCTGGCTCGCCTCCGATTTCGATGACAAAGGCTCGTCGGCCGGCAATGTCGCGGCCATCGACAAGCTCGACGGGAAATATTCGACGCCGGCCTGAACAGAAGTCTCTCCCTGGCGCGGCCAAGCGGGTTTGTTTGCGAACCTGCCTAGACTTTCGCGGGCCGATCCATCGACGGAGCCCGTCAGCGACGCTAGGCCTGCTGCTCGGGAGGTTCGTCCGCTCTCAGCCCAAGCAGACGGGCGGCCGGCGCAGCAGTCCAGCCCTGGATGGCGACGGACACGATCACGGCCACGAACACGACGTTGAACAACATCCGTCCACTCCTGACACCCGCCAGCAGCGGGACGATGGTCAGGAAGATCGGCACCGCGCCGCGCAGGCCCGCCCAGGCCACGAACGCAGCCTCGCGAGCCGTCCAGCGGAACGGCAGCAGGCAGGCCATGACGCCGGCAGGCCGGGCGACCAGGATCAGGACAACCGAAACAGCCAGCGCGGGCAGGATCACGGGCGGCAGTTCGTGCGGCGTGACCAGCAAGCCGAGCATGAGGAAGAGCGCGATCTGCGCCAGCCAGCCGAGCGCCCCGAAGAAGCGCGTGACCGGCTGCCGGGCGGGATGTTCATGATTGCCCACGACGACGCCGGACAGGTACACGGCCAGGAACCCGCTTGCGCCGAGGACCTGCGCGGCCCCGAACGTCGCGAGCGCGCCGCCGACGGCGAGGACGGGGAACACCGAGGGTTCCACGCTCAGCCGCTGGAACAGCCACAGGAGGGCATAGCCGCTGACCAGTCCGAGGGTCGCGCCGCCGCCCATCTCCTCCAGGAACAGCAGCGCCGCGTGGCCCGCGCCCAGCCCGGGCGAGGTCAGGAGTTCGACGAGGCCCACGGTGAGGAAAACGCTCATGGGGTCGTTCAGCCCGGACTCGACCTCGAGCGCCGCGATCACGCGCGACGGCACCGCGATCCGTGAACCGCGGAGCAGGACCGAGACCGCCGCCGCATCGGTCGGGGCCGTGGCGGCGCCGAGCAGCAGCGCTTCCGGCCAGGACACCCCGAAGAGGACGACGACCGTGGCGCCGACGACGCCGGCGCTGCTCACGACCCCGGCCGTGGCAAGGGCGACTGCGGGCCAGAGCGCCCGCTCGATCATGCCGCGCTCGGTGTCCAGCCCACCCTGGAACAGGATCGCGGCGAGCGCGAGGCTGCCGACGAGGTAGGCGGCGCGGAAGTCGTCGAACCCGATGCCCCCCGGTCCGTCCTCGCCCGCCAGCGTCCCGACCCCGATGAAGACCAGCAGCAGCGGCGTGCCGATCCGGGCCGAAAGCAGACCGGCCAAAATGGCGAGCAGGCAGAGCACGCCGGCGACCAGGATGAGCTCGTGGGCTGTGGCCATGGGCCGCGACTCCTCTGCCTTTCCTGCAACGTCTTCCCACGCCCGGTGCCGCCAGGGTGGTGCCCACGTCGGCCAAAAAGTGGCGAGCGAACAGGAACGGCTCGACCGTCAACGACAAGCGCACAAGCAGACTTTCGCGGCGAATGCCACGGTTGATTTGGATTCTTCAAGGCGAACCAACGCTGCTCAGCCTGACAAATGCAAGCAGGTTCAGGGAAGCCGGCCTGGTTGCAGCGACGCGCAACGGTGGACGGCGGGCCGCGCAGCCAAGGCCATCGGCGGGGTCGTTGATCAGCTTGTTGGTCTTCAAGCGCCCCTCCCTACCGCTGAGATCAGCACGACGCTGGAACGCCGTCGAGGTCAAGCGCCTCGACTTACGCCTTGACGGCGCGCCCGCGGCGTGAAACTTTTTACAGGATAAGAACGAATATGCAGGGCTGGACAGGGTGACACGAGCGGCGGACCCGAACCTCTTCATCGAAGACGAGTCCAGCCTCGCAGCCCGGGCAGCCTGGCTGCACCACGTCGGCCGGCTGACGCAGGGCGAGGTCGCGACGCGGCTCAACGTGCCCAACGTCAAAGCGCATCGCCTCATCGCCCGGGCGGGCCGCGAGGGCATGGTGCGGGTGTTCGTCGACGGTGAGATCGCCCGCTGCGTGCAACTGGAGCAGCAGCTCTGCCGCGCCTACGGCCTCAGCTTCTGCGAGGTCGCCCCGAACGTCGACGACGAGCCGCTGCCGCTCCGCTCGCTCGGCCTGCTCGGCGCGCGCTATCTCCGGCTCGCCTGCGAGAAGGGCGAGGACCCGGTCATCGGCTTGGGGCACGGCCGCACGCTCGCGGCCTGCGTCGCACACCTGCCGCGGATCGATGTCAGGAAAGTGCGCTTCGTGTCGCTGCTCGGCGGCTTCACCCGGCGCTTCGCCGCCAACCCCTTCGACGTCATCAACCGCATCGTCGAGCGCACGGGCGCCGAGGCCTACGTGCTTCCGGTGCCGTTCTGCCTCAACTCGGCCGAGGATCGCGCCGTGCTGATGGCACAGCGCGGGATCGACGAAGTCTTCGCCCTGGCGCGCGGCTCGACGCTGCGCTTCGTCGGCATCGGCATCGTCGACGGCGGCGGAGCCTCGCTGGCCACCTCGGGCATGATTGAGCCGCAGGAGTTCGACGAGGTGGCCCGCGCGGGCGGCCGCGGCGAGGTCCTTGGCCACTTCTTCGATTGCCGCGGGCTGCGGGTCGAGACAGAGCTGTCCGGGCGGCTCGCCTCGCTGGCCTACGAGGACCTGAACAGCGGCAAGCTCGTCGCCGTCGCGGGCGGCAGCGCCAAGCCGGCGGCGATCCGTGCGGTGCTGTCGAGCGGCCTGCTGCACGGCCTCCTCACCGACGAGAGCACGGCAGCCGCGCTTGTGGGACCCGAATCCGGAGAATAGCAGGCGGCGCGCAGAGGCCAATACGGCGTGCGACACAGGGGAGGAGCAGCATGGACCGGGAGGAACGCCGTCGTTGCGCCGCCTGTGCGGCCATATCGTCGGACCCGCCCCTTGTCGGCGCCGCCTTTGGGGTCGCGGTTCTGCACGGGTTTGACGGCTGATGTCCCGCGACCTGCTGATCGGCGTCGACGCCGGCACGTCGGTGATCAAGTCGGTCGCCTTCACGCGGCACGGCGAGCAGGTCGGCACCTTCGCGCGCCCGAATGTCTATCGTATCGTCGACGGCGTCGGCGCCGAGCAGGACATGGCCGGCACCTGGGCCGACGCGGCCGCCACCTTGCGCGGCCTCGGCGAGACGGTGCCGGACCTGCCCGAGCGCGCCGCCGCCATCGCGGTCACGGCCCAGGGCGACGGAACCTGGCTCGTCGACGCCGAGGGTGAGCCCGCCGGGCGAGCTCTGATCTGGCTCGACGCCCGCGCGGCAGGAATCACGGCGGAACTGCGCGCATCGCCAGTCGGCCGGCGCCATTTCGAGAGCACGGGCTCGGGCCTGGCGGCCTGCCAGATGGGACCGCAACTCCGCTGGCTCGACCGGCACCGCCCGGACGTGATGGCGCGTGCCGCCACGGCCTTCCACCTCAAGGACTGGCTCTACTTCAAGCTCACCGGCGACCGCGCGACCGACCCCAGCGAAGGTGTCCACTCGTTCGGCGATTTCCGCACCATGCAATATGCGCCGGCGGTGCTCGACGGCCTCGGCACGCGGCGCGGATTGCTGCCGCCGATCGTCGACGGCGCGCGGCACACGGGCGCGCTGAGCCCGGCGGCCGCGCGGGAGATCGGCTTCGGCGAGGGGCTGCCGGTGTGCCTCGGCCCCATCGACATCGTGGCGACGGCGCTCGGCGCCGGACTCTACGACCCCGTGCGCGACACCGGCTGCACCATCGTGGGCTCCACCGGCATGCACATGCGCATCGCCCGCTCGGCCGAGGCGGTCCGGCTCAACCCGGAGAGCACCGGCTACACGCTGGCCTTTCCGGTGCCCGGCACCTTCGCGCAGCTTCAGTCCAACATGGCCTCCACGCTGAACATCGACTGGCTGGTCGACCTCGCCCGCGGCGTGCTGAAGCAGCACGGGGTGGAGAAGTCGCGCGCCGACATCCTCGCCGACCTCGACCATCACGTGCTCGGCGCCGAGGCCGGCACGCTGCTCTACCACCCCTACATCTCGGAAGCGGGCGAGCGCGGACCCTTCGTCGACGCCGCGGCACGGGCGCAGTTCCACGGGCTCTCGGCCCGGCACGGTTTCAGCGACCTGATGCGGGCCGTCTACGAGGGACTCGGCTTCGCGGCGCGCGACTGCTACGCCGCCATGGGGCCGATCCCGCCGGAGGTCCGCGTCACGGGCGGAGCGGCGCGCTCGACCGCACTGCGCACGATCCTGGCGGCGACGCTCGGCACGCGCATCCGCACCTCGACCCGGGACGAGGCGGGCGCTGCCGGAGCCGCCATGATGGCGGCCGTGGCCACCGATGTCTGCCCCGACATGGAGCGCTGCATCGCGCGCTGGGTGACGCCGACGCTCGCCGACGCGCTCGACCCGGACCCCGCCCTGGCGCAGCGCTACGACCGGCTGTTTCCGGCCTATGTCGCGTCGCGCGAGGCTTCCGCGCCGGTGTGGCGCGCCATGAGGCGCGCGCGCGATGCGGATCCGCCCGCGGCCTCGGGGTGGGCCGCCCCGCGCGACGGGGATGCGGCTTCCGCCGCCCTGCGCCGACAGAGACTCGAGCCGAACGGGAAAGACAGCGCGCTATGACGGATCATGGGACGGTCGACCTCGCGGTGATCGGCGGAGGCATCAACGGCGCCGGGATCGCCCGCGACGCTTCGGGCCGCGGCCTCACGGTGCTGCTCTGCGAAAAGGGCGACCTCGCCGAGGGCACGAGTTCGCGCTCCGGCAAGCTCGTGCACGGAGGCTTGCGCTACCTCGAATATTACGAGTTCCGGCTCGTCCGGGAGGCCTTGATCGAACGCGAAGTGCTGCTGCGTTCGGCGCCCCACATCATCTGGCCGATGCGTTTCGTGCTGCCCCATTCCCCCGAGCAGCGTCCCGCCTGGATGGTTCGGACCGGCCTGTTCCTCTACGACCACCTCGGCGGCCGCAAGATGCTGCCGGGCTCGCGCAAGCTCGACCTGCGGCGGGCGCCCGAAGGCCGTGCCATCAAGAAGGACTATGCCACAGCCTTCGAATATTCGGATTGCTGGGTCGACGACGCGCGGCTCGTGGTGCTGAACGCGCTCGACGCTCACCAGCGCGGCGCCACCGTGTTGACCCGGACCGCCGCGACTGCTGCCCGGCGCGGTGAGGACGGGCTCTGGGCCGTCACGATGAAGGGGGCGGATGGCGCGATCAGCACCGTCGGCGCACGCGCGCTGGTCAACTCGGCCGGCCCCTGGGTGGAAGATGTCGTCGGCCGCGTCGCCGGCCGCAACAGCTCGTATCGGGTGCGGCTCGTCAAGGGCAGCCACATCGTGGTGCGGAAATTCTGGGAAGGTCCGCAGGCCTATCTGTTCCAGAACGACGACAAGCGCGTGATCTTCGTCAACCCCTACGAAGGCGACCTGTGCCTCATCGGCACCACCGACATCCCCTACACGGGCAGGCCCGAAGAGGCCACCATCGACCAGGCCGAGATCGATTACCTGCTCAAGGTCGTCAATCGCTACGCCGCGGAACCGCTGGTGCCGAGCGACATCGTCTATGCATTTTCGGGCGTGCGCCCGCTTTACGACAACGATACCGATGCCAACGCTTCCGCGGTGACGCGCGACTACGTGTTCGAGGTCGACGACCCCGCGGGCCAACCGCCGCTGCTCAGCGTCTTCGGCGGCAAGATCACCACGTTCCGCAAGCTGGCCGAACACGCGCTCGACAAGCTCGCCAAGACCTTCCCGGCCATGGGCACGGCCTGGACCGCCGAGGCCACCCTGCCGGGCGGCGACCTGCCCGACGCCGATTTCGGCGCTTTCCTGTCGGCGTTGCGCGCCGAATATCCGTGGCTCCCGGCCGACCTCGCCGAGCACTATGCCCACCTCTACGGTACGAGGGCGCGGCAGCTGCTCGGCGGTGCGAAAAGCCTCGACGCCCTGGGGCACCCCCATGGCCGCCTGCTCTACGAGCGCGAGGTCGACTTCCTGCGCGAGACCGAATGGGCCGTGACGCCGGCCGACGTGCTGACCCGCCGGACCAAGCACGGGCTCCACATGAGCGCCGACGAGAAGCGCGATTTCGAGCGCTGGATGGAGGCGGCCTGACGCTCCTCGCAGCACCGATCCACTGCCGAACCTACGCCCACCACCGTGTCACAGGTTGAGCCCATGAGCTTCACATCCAACACCGCAGCTCCGAGGCGTCATCGAACCGGCCTCCGCGTGGTGGCCGCGGCAGGCGCAGCTCTGATCCTGCTCGTCGCGATGGTCCTCGACACGAAGGTGGTCAAAATAGATGCGGCGGGGGGCGCTCCGCCCGGGACCTTCTCTGCCGCGGATTACGGCAGGTCGGAATTCCCGAAGGTGCAGTCCGCCATCGTGGCCCGCGCGGTCGACGCCGGGACGCTCGCCTCGGCGGTGGCCAAGGACCCAAGCAGCGCAGCCAGGGAATACGGCGTCGATTCAGGTATCGGTCCGGAATTGCCCGTCAAGTTCACCGGGGTCGTCGGCGAGGGCGATTTCGGCATCTACGCCGTCAAGGTCGCCGACGTGCCGAGCTCGGTGATCGTGCGCCTGCAGACGGGACCGGCGATCAACGGAACCGACCTGCGCGATGCGACCGGCACGATCAGTTTCGGGCAGTTCACCAACCAGATCGACTACCAGAACGCGGGATCGGCCCTCAACAAGGAGATGAAGAAGCAGGTCCTGGCGAAGATCGACACCGCCAATCTGACCGGGAAGACCATATCGGTCGTCGGCGTCTTCCAGCTGACCGATCCCGGGAACTGGCTCGTCACCCCCGTCAAGCTCGACGTCCGATGATCGCCCGGTCCGACCTGGAGCCCGCCGTCGGCGACGCTGTGCTCTCGGCGCGCAACATCGCCAAATCCTACGGCAGCATCCAGGCGCTGAAGGGCGTGAACTTCGACGTCCATCGCGGCAAGGTCACAACGCTGTTCGGTGAGAACGGCGCGGGCAAGTCGACGTTGATGAAGATCCTGTCGGGCGTGGTCACGCCGACCTCGGGAAGCATCGTGCTGGACGGCGGTCATGTAGCCTTCTCCTCCGCCGCGGAGGCGCGGGACCGCGGGATATCGATCATCCACCAGGAGCTGAGCCTGGCACCCAACCTCAGCGTGCGTGACAACATCTTCATGGGACGCGAACTGCGCACCGCAACCGGCATCGACTTCGTCGAGGAGGCACGTCAGGCCCGAGCGCTGATGGCCGACCTCGAGGAAGAGATCGACCCGATGATCCTGGTGGAGGATCTGCGTCTCGGCCAGCAGCAGATCGTCGAGATCGCGCGAGCGCTCTCGGTCGACTCGCGCATCCTGATCATGGACGAGCCGACATCCGCGCTGAGCGCCACCGAGGTGGAAGTGCTGTTCAGGGTGATCCGGGACCTCACCGGCCGCGGCGTTTCGATCGTCTATATTTCCCATCACCTGGAGGAGGCCCTGGAGATCACCGATTACGCCGTGGTGCTGCGCGACGGAGCGTTGACGGCGACAGCCGAGGCGAAGGACATCGACCTCGAGTGGATCGTGCGCCACATGGTGGGGGACAATTTCGACCTCGGGGCGCCACCGGCCGGCTACGCCTTCGGCGAGGTCGCCCTGTCGGTCGACGATCTGAGTGTCGCCGACCCTTCGGGCTCGGACAATGCGGTCGTCGATCACCTGTCGCTCGACGTCCGGGCCGGCGAGGTCGTCTGCATCTACGGGCTGATGGGCGCCGGGCGCACGGAGCTGTTGGAGTGCATCGCGGGCCGCGTGCCGATGACGGGCGGGCAGGTCTTTCTGGAAGGCCAGGACATCTCGCGGCTCGGCATCGCCGAGCGGATCGCCAGGGGCCTCGCGCTGGTGCCCGAGGATCGTCAGCGCGACGGGCTCGTCCAGACGATGTCGGTCGGCGAGAACCTGTCGCTGGCCAGCATCGGCGCCTTTGCCGGACGGATGCTGCTGTCCCGCGCGCGAGAACGCTCGGTGGTCGACGAATCCATCCGAAGCGTGCGCATCAAGACGGCGGGCGGAGACGCGCCGATCGGGTCCTTGTCCGGAGGCAACCAGCAGAAGGTCGTCATCGGCAAGGTGCTGGCGACCGATCCCAGGGTCATCCTGCTGGACGAGCCCAGCCGCGGCATCGATGTCGGGGCCAAGGCCGAAGTGTTCCGGCTCCTCGGCGAGCGGGCCGCGCGGGGGCTCGCCGTCGTGTTTTCGACCTCGGAAGTCGCCGAGTGCCTGGGCATCGCCCACCGGATCATCGTGATGCATCGGGGCAGGATATCGGCCGAGTTCGGATCCGATGTCACCAAGGAGCAGATCATGGCCGCCTCGGGCGAAGCCATGGTCGTCTGATCGTCGAGACCAGCGGAGCCCTGACCATGACCGAAGCCGCACCCTATACCAAGCGCTCCCGCCCGGGCCCGCTCACCGACGGCGTCGACCTCGGCAGGCTGCTGCTCGAGGGCCGCGCCTATTTCGCGCTGATCGCCATCGTCGTCGTTTTCTCGATTCTGTCGCCCTATTACCTGTCGCTCGACAATTTCCTGACGATGGCGTCGCATGTCGCGCTTTTCGGGATCCTCGCGGTCGGAATGCTCCTGGTCATCCTCAACGGGGGGATCGATCTGTCGGTGGGATCCACGCTGGGGCTATCCGGCGTCGTCGCGGGCTTTCTGATGCAGGGCGTGACGCTGAATGCGCTCGGTGTCGTGCTGTTTCCCCCGGTCTGGGCCGTGGCGGTGCTGGCCTGTGGGTTGGGCGCTTTCATCGGCGCGATCAACGGTGTGCTGATCGCGCGATTCAAGGTTCCGGCCTTCGTGGCCACCTTGGGCGTGATGTATATGGTGCGCGGCGTCGCCCTGCTGATGACCAACGGTCTGACCTACAACAATCTCGGCGGGAAGCCGGAACTCGGCAATATTGGGTTCGACTGGCTCGGCTTCAATCGACTGCTCGGCGTGCCGATCGGCGTCGTGGTCATGGCGGTCATCGCCGTGATCGGCAGCCTCGTGCTGACCCGCACGCCGTTCGGCCGGTGGCTCTATGCCTCCGGCGGCAACGAACGCGCGGCGGAGCTGTCGGGCGTTCCGGTCAAGGCCGTGCAGGTTTCCGTCTACATGCTGTCCGGACTCTGTGCGGCGATCGCGGGGCTCATCCTGTCCTCGCAGCTGACCTCGGCGGGACCGACGGCCGGCACCACCTACGAATTGACCGCCATCGCGGCCGTGGTCATCGGCGGCGCGGCGCTGACCGGCGGCCGCGGCAATATCCGCGGGACGCTGCTCGGGGCCTTCGTCATCGGCTTCCTGTCGGACGGGTTGGTGATCATCGGCATCTCGTCCTACTGGCAGACGGTGTTCACCGGCGCCGTCATCGTGCTGGCGGTGCTGCTCAACGCCATCCAGTACCGCCGCCGCGTCAAGCCCCCGCGCTCGACCGGCGGCCCATCGACTTCTCCGAAGCAGGGAGTGAAGGCCCAAACGGCTGCTCCTGCACACGGGAAGACCGCCGGCTGAGGGCTCCCCGCGGCACCCGCATCCCTCGGCCTTCGCATCAGACGAAGAGACACAACCCGAGGCGTCCGTTGTCGTGGAACCCCCGGCACCATCGCTCCACAAGAGGAAGCCAACCATGTCCAAGAAGATGACAATTCCGATGCTCACGGCCATTGCCCTGGCGGCTCCCGTCCTCGCGGGATCCGCAGCGTCGGTGTCGGCCGCCGACGCCAAGGGCGGGCTCGTCTCGATCATCGTCAACGATCCGTCGAACCCCTACTGGCTCACGGAAGGCAATGTGGCGGCCGCCGAAGCCAAGAAGCTCGGCTACGACGCGACCGTCGGCGCATCGAAGGGCGACACCAACACCGAGAGCAACCTGATCGACACCGCCATCACCAACAAATCCGTGGCCATCATCCTCGATCCCGCCAATGCCAGCGGGTCCATCGGGGCGGTGAAGAAGGCCATTGCGGCCAACATCCCGGTCCTCCTCGTCAATGCCGAGATCAACCAGGAGGGCTTGGCCAAGGCGCAGCTCGTGTCCAACAACGCACAAGGCGCGGCTCTCGGGGCCCAGCAATGGGTGAAGGATGTCGGGCAGAAGGGTAATTATGTCGAACTGCTGGGCGCCCCGTCCGACAACAACGCCGCCACGCGATCCAATGGCTACGATACCGTGCTCAGCCAGTATGAGGGGCTCCACAAGGCCGGCTCCCAGGTCGCCAACTGGGACCGCACGCAAGGCCACGACAAGATGCAGAGTCTGCTGCAGGCCCATCCCGACGTCATCGGCGTGATCAGCGGCAACGACGAAATGGCGCTCGGCGCCATCGCGGCCCTGAAGGAGGCCGGGAAGCTGTCCGGCATCAAGGTCGGCGGCTTCGACGGGTCCCCGGATGCCGTCGCGGCCATCAAGGCGGGCGAGTTGCAATATACCGTGCTCCAGCCGGTGGCCACCTTCGCGGCCAAGGCCGTGCAGGAGGCGGATTCGTTCCTGAAGACCGGCAAGACGGGCGCGTCGGGCGAGAAGCAGCTCTTCGACTGCGTCCTCATCACCAAGGCCAACATGGGCCGCATGACGGCTCCCTTCACGCTCGGGAAATGAGGGCACGGCGGCCGTCAAACCCTTCTCCCGCTCTGGGCACGGCTGTCCTGGCAAACGGAACCGATCGAAATGCTCTGCGAGTAATGACCTGAACACGTCATGGCCGGCCTGTGCCGGCCATCCACGCCGTGCGGAGCGGGCGCGTGAAGCGGGGATGCGTAAGCCTCTTCTCCGGCGACTGGCGGCGGCCCGGCATGACGCGAGGGAACTGGATCCACGCCAAAAGAGACTCTTGGCCTGATCCGATCTTCCCCGGACGGCCGTGCGCCTTGTGGAAGAGTGGAACCGGCCAGCCTATGAGGTCCATCGATGCTGCTGGGGCTTGATTGCGGGTCCACGGCCATCAAGGCCGTCCTGTTCGGCGACGACGGAACCACCATCGCGACCGGCGGCCAACGGACGGCGCCGGTTCAACCCTCGCCCGGCTTCGTGGAGCTGGACATGGACCGGCTCTGGCACGCGGCCTGCGCGGCCATCCGGGACGCGCTCGAAGGGGTGACGGCCGGCCCCGGAGCGGTGGACGCCGTCGGCGTCACGGCCCATGGCGACGGGCTCTATCTGTGCGACGCGGCCGGACGGCCGCTCGGCCCGGGCATCCAGTCGGTCGACAGCAGGGCCCATGCCGTCATGGCCGAATGGGCGTCCGGCGGCATCCTCGACGCCGTCGCGGCCATCACCGGGCAGCGCCCCTATCCCTATGCTGCGACGACGCTGCTGGCCTGGATCAAGCGCCACCAACCGGACCGTTTCGCGGCGATCCGCCATGTGATGTTCTGCAAGGACTGGCTACGCTACCGGCTGACAGGCGTCCTGGCCACCGACCCGACCGACGCCAGCACCGCCTTCACGGAGGCGTCGACGCAGCAACGCTCGGAGGTGCTGCTGGCCCTGCTCGGGCTCGAAGCCGTGGCATCGGCGCTGCCGCCCATCCTGCC
>CAXUCF010000028.1:405-7756 GCA_964249275.1 uncultured Lichenihabitans sp. | reverse complement strand
GCGATTGACGGCACCGACCCGGAACTGGTGCGGGAAATCATGCAAACCGACATCCAGTTCCTCGGCTCGCGCCACCATGAAGGCGCGAACTTGTTCGGCACCATGGGCGGCTTTGCGCCGACGCTCGGCGTCATCGGCACGGTGTCGGCAGAAGCGGCTGCAGCGACGGGCCTCCGGCAGGGCACACCCGTGTCGGGCGGCATGCACGACGTCACGGCCAGCGCGGTCGGGCTCGGCAATCTCGAACCGGGCGCCCTGTCGGTTACGGCCGGCACGTTCAGCATCAACGAGACCCTGTCGAACCACCTGGCGGTCGACCGGCGCTGGACGGCGCGTGCCGGACTTCGGCCGGAGCAATGGATGAACATGGCGATCTCGCCGGCGTCGTCGAACAACGTGGACTGGTTCCTGCGGCAGGCCTATGGCGCCGAGTGGAACGCCGCGGCCGCCGGCGGGCCGCCGCTCTGGGAGAGCGTCGAGACCGACCTCGCCACCCCCGCGGCCCCCGATGCGCCGCTGTTCCATCCTTTCCTTTACGGGTCGCCCTACGATGGGCCGGCGAGCGCCGCCTTCTTCGGGCTGCGCTCGTGGCACGGCCGGGCCGACATGCTGCGCGCCGTGGTCGAGGGCGCGGTGTTCAATCACCGCTTCCATGCGGACGCGCTGCGCTCCGCATTTCCCGTAAGCCGTGCCGGCATCACGGGCGGCGGCACGGCGCGACCTCGCGCGGCCCAGCTCTTCGCCGACACGCTGGGCCTTCCCGTCGATGTGCCCGAAGCCGCCGAAGTCGGGGCGCTGGGCGTTGCCCTCGTGGCCGGGGTCGGGGTCGGGGCCTATCCGTCACTCGAGGCCGCGGTCCGCCAGGCCTGCCGGGTGGCGACCCGTCACGAACCGGATCCGGCGCGCCACGTTGCGCTGAGCGCCCGCTTCGCCCGATACGTCGCCCTGGCCGAGGCGGTCCGGCCTTTCTGGTCGGGAAACGGGCCGCTTGGCCCCACGCCCCACGTTCCGAGTCCGACAGCATGACGGTGAACCTCGTTCCCGCGGCCCGCGACGCCACCCTGCGGCAGCTGAAGACCACCCCGGAGGTCTCGGTCCTGATCGTGGGTGGCGGCATCAACGGCGCCGGCACGTTCCGCGATCTCGCCCTGCAGGGCGTCGACTGCCTCCTCGTCGACAAGGCCGACTGGTGTGCCGGGACCAGCGCCGCGCCTTCGCGGCTGATCCATGGCGGACTCAAATACCTCGAGACCGGCGAATTCCGCCTCGTGGCGGAGTCGACCCGGGAGCGCAACCTGCTGCTGCGCAACGCGCCTCACCTGGTCAAGGCGCTGCCGACCGCCGTGCCGATCCACGCCTATTGCAGCGGTATCGTGCCGGCGGCGAAACGTTTCCTCGGCTTCAAGGCGAAGCTCACCGACCGCGGACTGCTGATCGTCGAACTCGGGCTCGCGCTCTACGATTGGCTCGGACGCAGGTACAGGATCATGCCGCGCCACAGGTTTGCACTACGGGCCGCGACCCGGCGCCGCTTCCCCGCCATGGCGCCCTCGGTCGTGGCGACATCGACCTATTACGATGCGCGTGTCACGCAGGCCGAACGCCTGGTCCTCGAACTCGTCATGGACGGGCAGGCCGCGAACCCGGAAGCCCGCGCGCTGAACTACATGGCGGTCACGGGCGCGTCGGGCGGAAGGGTGACGCTGGTCGACCAGGTCACGGGCGATACCGTCACGGTGAAGCCGCGTGTCGTCGTCAATGCGGCAGGTCCATGGATCGACCGGGTCAACCAGGCCTGCGGTCTCAACCGCACCTACATCGGCGGCACCAAAGGGGGGCATCTCGTCGTCGACAACCCCGACCTCGTCCGGCAACTCGACGGCCATATGATCTATTTCGGCTCGTCCGACGGACGGATCTGCCTCGTCTACCCATTCTACGGAAAGGCCCTGATCGGTTCGACCGACATCAAGGCCGACGACCCCGACGCGGTGGTGTGCGACGACGCCGAAGCCGACTACATGCTGGGCATGGTGCGCGAGGTGTTTCCCGGCCTGCCGCTGACGCGCGATCAGATCGTCTACCGCTACGCCGGGATCCGGCCGCTTCCGGCCGCCCAGGTCGACGACCCCGGCGAGATCAGCCGCGACCACTCGGTCGGCCGCGACCCGCTGCCCGGCAGTGCTGGGCCCCATGGCAGCGCCGTTCCCGTGCTGTCGCTGATCGGCGGCAAGTGGACTACCTTTCGCGCTCTTGCGACGGAGGTGACCGATATGGTGCTGGCGGCGCTGGACCGGCCGCGCCGAACCGACACCACTTTCGTGCCGATCGGCGGCGGTCGCGACTTTCCCGTTTCGAAGACGCCGCGCGCCGCGTGGATCGCACGCGTGGCGGCCGCGAACGCGGTCAGCCCGGCACGCGCCGAAGCCTGCCTCGATCGCTACGGCACCGGGGCCGAGGCCATCCTGCAAGCCCGTGACGAGGGGCCGGACGACGATCTCGACTCCATGCGGGAATATGGCTGCGGTGAGCTTCGCGCCGTGATCCACCGCGAGCAGGTCGTCGACCTCGCCGATCTCGTTTTCCGGCGCCTGCCGATCGCGGTCTCGGGCCGACTGACCCGGGCGGCCGTGACGGAACTGGCCGCTCTCGCGGCTCAAGCATTGCACTGGAGCGATGACGAACGCGAGCGACAGGTCGCGAACCTCTGCCGGATCGCGCTGGAACGCCATGGGATCGATATCGACCGCGGGGCGAAGGCGCTCCGGGCAAGCTGAAAGGCCCTCGTCCGACCGTCGAGCGGTCCATCCCGTTTTGCGGACTCGTCCTCGCGCATCGACAAACCGCGCGGCATTTGCGAGATCCCTCACCGGTGGTGGTCCGCTTCCACGTCCACCCCGGGAACCCTCGCCATGCCAGAACCGCAGCCGGCATCATCCCGCGCTGCCGTCCGTTGCCGCCCCATCGAGGAGCGGGATCTCGACGCCGTCGTGGCTCTGCTGACCAAGGGCTTCCCGGACCGGACCGAGGCTTACTGGCGGCGCGGGCTCGCCCGCCATGCCGCTCGCCCGCTGCCCGAGGGCTGCCCGGCCTACGGCGTCATGCTGGACAGTGGGGGGCGCCCGGTCGGGGTGCTGCTGACGCTGTTCGATGCCCATCCGCGCGAGGGAGGAGCAGCACTCCGCTGCAATCTGTCGAGCTGGTATGTGGAACCAGAGTTCCGCGCCCAGGCCGCCATGCTCGACGCCAGCGCGCAACGGCGGCGCGACGTGACCTACCTCAACGTTACCCCAGCTCCCCACACCGAGGCGTTGCAGGAGGCGCGCGGCTTCACCCGCTACTGCCGCGGACAGATGCTGGTCGTGCCGGCCCTGAGCCCGGGGCGGCGCGGCCTCCGCGTGCGGGTCGCCTCGGCCGAGGATCCGCTCGACGACGTGCCGCCGACGGAGCGGCGCCTGGTGCGGGACCACCTGTCCTATGGCTGCATCGGCCTCGTCGCGACGGAAGGAGGGACGAGCCAGCCCCTGGTCTTCCTCAAGCGCCGCATCGGCTGGTCGCGACGCGAGATCGGCAGCGGGCCGGTGCCTTGCCTTCAGCTCGTCTTCTGCCGCGACGTCGCGGCCCTGCCGAGACTGGCCGGTCCGGTGGGGCGACGCCTGCTGGTCCATTGCGGCATACCCTGGATGGTGATCGACGCCGCGGGGCCGATGCGCGGGTTCGTCGGGCGCTACTTCGATAGCCGGGCACCGAAATATTGCCGCGGCCCGGTACCCGCGCGGCTGGGTGATCTCGCCTACACGGAACTCGTCATCTTCGGTCCCTGATCACGGGCCATCGAGCAGCGGGGCCAGCATCGTCCGATAGGCTTCCGCGGCGCGCTCCGGGGTGAAGTCCGGCAGGGCCGCGAACCCGGCTTCCCGCAGCGACGCCCGACGGCCGGGGTCGTCGAGGAGGGCCAGCGTCGTCTCGATCCACCGCTCGGAGTCGAGGTCGAGCACGAGCCCGCAACGGCGGGGTCCGACGAGTTCGCGCGCGGCGCCCGAATGGGGCGAGGCCATCACCGCGGTGCCGCATTGCAGGGCCTCCTGCACCACGACGCCCCAGACGTCGCCGCGGCTCGGGAAGTGGAACAGCCGGGAGGACCCATAGGCCTCGGCGAGCGCGGCCTGCTGCAGGAAGCCGTCGAAGCGGGCCGGGATCCCGGCCGCCGCGAAGCGCCGCTCCATGTCGCCCCGCAAGGGCCCGTCGCCCACCACCCGCACCCGCAGCCGCGTGCCACGCGCCAGGCAGCCGAGGACGACGTCGGTGAAGAAACCGGCGCCTTTGCGTTCGCCGAGGATGCCGCAGAACAGGAGGTCGTAGGGTCGCTCCGCAGTCGAAGCCGGGCAGGACCAGGCCGGAAACAACGGCGCGATCGCAAAGCGCCCCGGCGCGAGCCCGTAGGAGGCGAGAAGCTGCCCGCTGCCCTGGCTCGGGCCGAGCCCGAAGCTGGCGCCTCCCACCACGGTCCGCCGGAGCAGGCGATGCGCGGGCGAGCGCGCCCCGGGATCGGTCTCCGGCACGCCGTCGGTCCTGACGCCGTAGCCCAGCCCCGTCGCGCGCGCCATGGCGGCCGCGATCCCCATCGTGGGCGAGAAATCGTTGAGCACCAGGGCGCCGGGCCGCAGCGCCGCGATCCGCGCGACGACGCTCGGGTTGACGTAGAGGTTGCTGGTCGCGCTGCGGTGCCAGCGGAAGCCCGGCAGGACCTCGAAGCCGTAGCCCCTGGCCAGATCGAGATCCCACTGCCGCGCGGTCTCGCGGGCGCTGCAGGCGAGCACATGAAGCGGCGCGCGCAGCAGGCCGGCAAGGCGCTCGTAGAGCACCTGCGTATAGGGGGCGAGCGCACCCGTCACGACCACGACGGGCCGACGCCCGGCATCAGCCTCCGCCATGGGGCCACCCACCCGGCAACGGCTTCACCATCGTCGGCGCCGGCCGCGCGGGCTCGGGGGCATTCATCGCCTGGACCGCCCATGCACCCAGCCGCCCATCAGGGCCTCGATCTCGTGGAGGGGCCAATGCGGCTCCAGCACGTGGCGCGGCATGGCCAGGAGATCGGAAGCTGACGTCGCGCTGCCGCGGCGCGTCGTGAAGAAGGTCTCGAACCCGCAGGCCCGCGCCAGGGCCGGATCCCGGTCGGGCAGGTAGTCGGCGCCCGCGACGCCCCACGGGCAGGCGAAATGCCGGAGGGGTTCGCCCGCCATGCAGCCGAGCGCGTCGCGCGACCGCATGAGTTCGGCGCGGACCGCGGCGGCGTCGAGCCCGGACAGGCGCGGATGCGTCGCGGAATGCGACCCCAGGCTCATGCCGGCTGCCACCCAGGCCGCGACGTCGGCCCGCGTCATGTAGCCATCCGCCCGCCCCGTGGAGAGCGGCGGCCCATCGACCCAGTCGCTGACCAGGAATTGGATCGCCTGTAGGCCCCGGGCGCGCAGCACCGGCAGCGCCACGTCGATGTTGTCGGCCTGGCCGTCGTCGAAGCTCAGCAGGAACGCCCGGTGCCGGCCCGTCCAGCCGTCGACGACCAGGGGCGTGACCTCCTCGGGCGCGACGAAGCGGCCGAATTGCTGGAAGAAGCCGAGTTGCCGGTCGAACCCGTCCTGGGATGCCGCCGGAACCCTGTGGTACAGGAGCGTATAAAGGCCCGGCTCGGCCCTGTGGAGCGATTTCACCAGGGCCGCGACGCGCAGCGCGCCGGCCCGAAGCGTCCTTTGATCGCGAAAGAGCTTCTTCAACCGCTGGACCATGTTGCTGGATCGCAATCTCGGCATTTCCGGTCCAAGATAGCGGTGCGCGCCCGCCGGGGCTGTCCGCATCTGCCATTAAGCTTAAGCCC
Source organism: uncultured Lichenihabitans sp. (assembly GCA_964249275.1). GTDB lineage: Bacteria > Pseudomonadota > Alphaproteobacteria > Rhizobiales > Beijerinckiaceae > Lichenihabitans. The sequence goes on along the minus strand of CAXUCF010000028.1, from coordinate 1,878 downwards.
ACCGGAGATGCGTCCGTCCGGCCGGCGAGGCGTATGGTTCCATCGACGCCATGGTGACGTGGTGTCGGCTCGGCGTCGACCCACGCCGGAACCCGAGGCGCGGGACTTCCGGGGTAGCGGGCGGGACGAAGCATACCGCACGCGATCGTCATCCGCGACGCATCGAGGGACGTCCATTGATCTTCGAGCCCGGAAGCGAACCGAGCGATCGTGGCGCTCGACCCAGCGCGAAGAGGAGTCGCGCCGGCCGAATTGCGGCTGGCGTCGCGGCTTTGCGGTCGAGGTTGCCGCGCGAGTCGGGGACAGCCTTCGTGGCCATGGTCGACCAGGGCGTCGTCAGCGGTTTCAGCTTCCTGACCGGCATCGCAGTGGCGCGGGTCGTCGACATTGAGGCCTTCGGCCGTTTCGCCCTGGTCATGATCGTCGTGAGCCTGTCGCAGAACATCCACAATGCGCTGATCACGGCCCCGATGATGACGATCGTGGGCACGCGCAGAGGTGATCCGCGCGCCTATTTCGCCTCCTTGCTGGCCTGGGCCATGATCCTGTCGGTGGCGGGCGGCGTGGCCGGGGGGCTGTTTCTCGCCGCGCTGTTCAACATCAGGGGCGAGGAACTGTCGATCTGGTTCCTGGCGGCGGCCGGCGCGCTCACGGCCGCCCAGAACCTTCAGTTCACCTTGCGCCGGCTGCTTTTCGCCCGCTCGACCGGCGCCCGTGCGCTCGGCATGGACATGGCGCGCGCCGCCGTCTTCGCGGCAGTGGCGCTGACCTGGAGATACGCGACCGGCACCATGGCGGTCGAAACGCTGCTGTGGATCCTCGCCGCGACGGCGCTGGCCACGAGCCTGCCGATGCTCAAGCAGCATCTGCTCGCGACGGATCGGGGTTACCATCTCGGCACCGTGACACGGCGGCACGCGCCGCTCGCGCGCTGGCTGCTCCCCGTCGTGATCGTCACGTTCGGGCAGGAGCAGGTCGTCTGGATCATCGCCGGTACCCTGTTGGGCGACAAGGCGATGGGCGGTCTCCGGGCGTCCCAATATCTTATCGGGCTCGTGCTGCTCCTGCTGTCCGCGACCGAGAACGTCATTCCGGTCGGGGCTGGGCGCGCCTTGACCCGGGGGGGCACGCCGGGCCTGCACCGCTACCTCGGTTCGGCCGGCCTGGTCCTCGGTGCCCCGGTGCTGGCCGTCCTGGCCGGAATCGCACTGGCGGCGCCGATGCTGCTCAAACTGGTGTTCGGTGCCGCCTTCGTGCCCTATGCGACCTGCCTGCGCCTGCTGGCCGCCGCCGTGGTGTTCATCCTGATCCGCGACCTCGCAGCCCACAGGTTCCGGGCGATGCAGCGGACGGGCACCATCTTCCGCGCCTTCGCGCTCAGCTTCGTCGTGTCGGTGCTGCTCTTGGTCCCGCTGCTGACCGCGATGGGTCTCGACGGCGCGGCCCAGGTGGAGCTGATCGGCCAAGCAACCA
>CAXUCF010000028.1:0-395 GCA_964249275.1 uncultured Lichenihabitans sp. | reverse complement strand
CTCCGGGCCCATGCTCCGGACGCGTCGGCGTCCGGCCAATCCGCCACGCCGGAACGGAGCTGAGACGATGGCCGATCCAGCGGCGGCGTCGCCGGTATCCGGGCCGCGGACGCTCGGCGCCTTCATGCTCATCGTCGGCGGGCTGGCGTGCGCCACGCCCGCCCTCGCGGCCGGATCTGCCGAGCCGGTCGTCATCGCTGTCGCGGCCGGTCCCGGAGCCGCCGAGCGGCTCGACCGCGCCCTCGACCGGGTGGCGGCCCTGCGGGCCGAACGGCCGCATAGGCCCATCACGATCACGCTCGGCCCGGGGCCTTTCCGACTGGCGCATCCGCTCCGGATCGGCCCGGAGCACGCCGGCCCGCAGGACGCGCCGCTCACGCTGCGTGGGGCACCCG
>CAXUCF010000027.1:7315-26086 GCA_964249275.1 uncultured Lichenihabitans sp. | reverse complement strand
CGCCGATCGGCGACGAGGAGGACTCGCATCTCGGCGACTTCATCGAGGACAAGAATGCGATCCTGCCGATCGATGCCGCCATCCAGTCGAACCTGCGCGAGACCACGACGCGGGTCCTGGCGTCGCTCACGCCGCGCGAGGAACGCGTGCTGCGCATGCGGTTCGGCATCGGCATGAACACGGACCACACCCTCGAAGAGGTGGGTCAGCAGTTTTCCGTCACCCGCGAGCGCATTCGCCAGATCGAGGCCAAGGCGCTGCGCAAGCTGAAGCACCCGTCCCGTTCCCGGAAGCTCCGGAGCTTCCTCGACAACTGAACAAAGGGAAGGCCCGGGTGGCGGGCCTTCCCTTGGGCGCGCCGTGGCCGCAGCGAGGACGGAACGAAGTCAAGCGCTGCCGCGCGGGCGCGGACCGAACAGAGGTCACTTCTTCTCGAGCAACAGCTGTCCCTTGCTTTGGATCATGGCTTGCGCCTTCTGGGCGATCATGGCCAGCACCCAGGGAAGCTGCAAAGCCAGCATGACGTGATCCTCCGCGACATCGATCGTACCGGTCACGCTTTGTCCGATGGCGCTGACCCGGAAGTCGAGGTGAGGACCCGTCCAGCGATCCTCCAAGACTGCGAGCTTGCCGGCATATTGCTCCTTCATTTGCTCGATCCCGGCCTGCAGGCGACGCTGCGCCTCCACGGCACCGAGTTGGTGCGGGATCGAGACGACGAGCGGTTTGGTCATGGGGCACCCGGGCTGTAGCTTCCGGCCTGATATAGGCGGTGTCGCAGCAATTCACAGCCGCACGGCGCGGAGCCGAACCCGTGCGTCAGGCGACGCGGATCGGAGGGGACTGCCTCATCAGGCGCGTCCGGAGGTCTTCGTCCCGCCGCATGAGCCGCTTCAGCAGGTGCAACGCCGCGCCCTGGTCGAGGCCCTGCCGATCCAGCACGTCGATGATCAGCAACTGCTGCTCGATCAGGAACCTGATGTTGCCGATCTCGCGTGCGGCCATGGTGTCTTCGCCCGTCCGAAACATCGCAGACCCTTCCTGCAGGGGTCGGAACGACGATCAAATTGTCGCGAAAGCTTTAAGGATCGGTTCGTCAGCGGCTGCAGGGTCATGGCCGCCGGATCATGGCCCGGAGACGCTTGGCCAGGGCGTCCACTGCGAAGGGCTTGGTCATCATCTGCATGTCGTGGTCGAGATGGCCGTCGCCGAAGGCGGCATTCTCGGCATAACCGGTGATGAACAACACCTTGAGGTCGGGCCGCACCGCCCGTGCCTGCTCGGCCAGCTGGCGCCCGTTCATGCCGGGCAGGCCGACGTCAGTGACGAGAAGGTCGATGCGGCGTCGCGACCCGATCACCTCGAGCCCGGAAGGGCCGTCGGGAGCCTCGATGGCGGTGTAGCCGAGATCCTGCAGGACCTCGAGCACGAGGCCGCGGACCGTGCCGTCGTCCTCCACCACCAGCACGGTCTCGCCATGCTGGGCACGCGGCGCGCCACCGCTGGGTTCGGCCGCGGCTTCCGCATCATGGCCGCGGTAGCGCGGCAGGTAGATCCGGATGGTCGTTCCCTGTCCGGGCTCGGATCGGATCTTGATGTGCCCGCCCGATTGCTTGACGAAACCGTAGATCATGCTGAGACCGAGGCCGGTGCCCTGGCCGAGCGGCTTCGTCGTGAAGAACGGGTCGAAGGCCCGCGCGATCACGTCGGGCGACATGCCGGTGCCCGTATCGGTCACCGACACCACGACGTAATGGCCCGCATCGACGCCTGGCTCGCTTGCGACATCCACATCGTCGAGGATCGCGTTCGCTGTCTCGACCGTCAGGCATCCGCCGTCCGGCATGGCGTCGCGTGCGTTGATGGCGAGGTTCAGGAGGGCGTTCTCGAGCTGATGCGGGTCGCAGAGCGTCAGCCACAACCCCGCCGTCTCCGCGCTCTGGAGCACGATGCTCTCGCCGATGGTGCGGCGGAGCAACTCGCTCATGGACTGAACGAGGCCGTTCGCATCCACCGGCTTGGCTTCGAGCGGCTGGCGGCGCGAGAAGGCGAGCAGCCGGTGCGTGAGCGCCGCCGCGCGATTGGCCGACGTCATCGCAAGGCCGGCATAGCGCTCCAGCATGTCGGTCCTTCCCTGGCCCAATCGCTTCTGCATGAGGGCGAGCGACCCGATGATGCCGGTGAGGAGGTTGTTGAAGTCGTGCGCGATGCCGCCGGTCAACTGGCCGATGGCCTCCATCTTCTGGGCCTGTCGAAGCTGGTCCTCGGCCTGGCGCTGCGCCGTGATATCGCGCGAGATACCGATCAGCAGCTCGCCTTCTCCGCCCTCGATGGCCAGCGGCGCCAGCACGCTCTCGGCCGTGCGGGCCTCGCCGCCGACCGCGACGTTCATTTCATATTGGACCGGGAGGCCGGTGGCGGCGCATTCGAGGCACCGCGCCAGCAGCGGGTCGTCGGGGTTCGTGGCCTCGGAGACATCTCGCCCGACGATATCGGTCGCGGCCCGGCCCATGAACAGCTCGGTCGCCGCGTTGACGGCTTCGAACACGGCGCGCTCGCCCGGGCCCACCCGGATCAGGAAGATCGACGCGGGGGCGTTCTCGAACAGGGTGCGGAACCGGGCTTCGCTCGACGCAAGTTCGGCCGTGCGCTGCTCGACGCGGGTCTCCAGCGTCGCGTTCAGATCCAGCAGAGCGGCTTCGGCCCTGGCACGCTCCAAAGCCTCCCACATACGGGCCGCGACCTCGCCGATCAGCGCGATCTCCTCGGCCGTCCAGCGGTGCCGGTCGGCCCGGCCGAGGGTCAGCACGGCGCGCAACTGCCCATCGCGGATCAGCGGCACCGCGACAGCCGTGCCGAGGTCGCGCCCGAGCGCCGCGACCGTCGCGTCGCCAGATCCCGCAGGACCGGTCTCCGGCTCGAACACACTGGTCAGGCCCCGGAGCAGTTCCTCGACGTGGGCCTGGCCCAACGCCTCGAACGTGATCGCTCCCGACAGCGGCTCCACGGTTCCGTCGGACCAACCCGTCTCGAACACCAGGGCCTGCCCGTCAGCCGCGACTTCGCCGTAACCGGCCCGGTTGGCATGGAGGTGGCGGCCGACGGCTTCGGCCGTCGTTGCCATGACCTCGGCGGACTCGGTCGACTCGCGCAGGCGGTCTCCCAGCACCAGCAGGAAGCTTTGACGGGTCTGGTTGCGTCGCAGGATGACGGCGGCCTGAACACGTTCGAGCGCATCCCACGTGCGGGTCGCGACATCCTCGACGAGCGCGACTTCCTCGGTCGACCAGGCTCGCGGGCCCGCGGCCGTCACCTGGAACAGGGCCCGCAGCCTTCCGTCGCGGACCAGCGGGACCGCGACCCCGGCTTCTCCGACGGCCGCCTCAGACGTGACGATCGTCAGGCCGCCTTCCAGATCGGCCACGCGGCCGAATGCCAGACTGTCGAGCGGCATCACCCGGACGGGACGCGAGGCCGCGCGGGAAGACAGTTCCACGGCGGCGGTTGAATCCGAGCCGGCGGGGGTCCAGTCAGCTTCGGACGCGGCCTCGCGGTGGGCCAGATCGATTTCGGCATAGAAGACGTTGGAGGCGTCGACCTCGTTTCCGAGCGCCGCCGTAGCGGCGGCCGTGATCTCGTGCGGCGCCGTCGCGGCCCGGAACCGATCGGCCAAGCCCAGCAGGAAGGCCTGACGGTTCTCGACGACCCTGCGCTCGCCTGCAGGAGACCGGGCGGGGCCTCGCTGAACTGGCGGCCGCGGGGACCCTACTACCAGTGCCGCGAGGACCAGACCGTCCCGTCCGACGACGGGACTCGCATCGAGGTCGAGCGGGAGACCGCAGGCCGCGACCGCGCGGTCGACCACCGAAAGACTTCGGCCTTGCAGCGCCGCCGCTACCACATCGGCCACTTCCGGCCAGGCAGCGGCCTCCAGCCCGAGGTGCCCGGACCGTTCCCCGCCCAGGAATTCCGCAAAGGCGTCGTTGTAGATCGCGATGCCGTTTCGGCCCCAGAACGACGCCATGGCAACAGGCGACAGGAGCACGGTATCGACCACGGCAGCCATCCGCTCGGGCCAGCCTTCGATCGGTCCCAACGCAGTCGAACCCCAGGCGAAGGTCCGGACCGCCATCCCCATGTCCCCGGGTCCTTCGGATCGGCCGCCGGCAGTCGAACTCGCGGGGCAGGGCAAGGATCGGCTCATCGCGCCAGCATCGTCCTTCACAATCTCCTGGACGACCTCCCATGGCAGAAGGCCCTGCCGATCCCTGTACCGAATCCGACGCCGTTACGCAGCCCTGAAGCAGGCGCGTTCGATCCCGAACCGGAGTCAGGGTAGGACCAGGGCAGCTTCGGACTGAAGAGAGTTCGAGGTGTGGAGTGCCACCGGGCACCGCGACGACAGCGCGATGGTACCACCACCCCGGATCGAACGGGGGACCTCTAGATCCACAATCTAGCGCTCTAACCAGCTGAGCTATGGCGGCACGCTTCGTGCGAGGAAGAGAGCGATAAAAGCAAATCCGCGGGAAATCAAGCGATCCGAAGCCCCTCGCGGCGAGGTTCCTCGCCAAAACCGGGGTCGGACTCGGGAACGCCTCGAGCCACTCAGCGGTCCCGAAGCCGTGCCGTCACGCTGGCCTTCAGGGGTTGCAGGGCGTCGGAAGCGAGCTTCTGGGCGAGATTCGCCAGTTCGCGGCCTTGAGTCGTCATGACGTCCATCTGCCGGCGGACATGGTCGACATTGAGCACCACGACCTCGGGAACCGATTTGGCGCTCATCAGAGCGGTGCACAGATCGCTAGTAGCGGCCAAGTTGGCCTGGAAGGCCTGTAGAACCCTGACATTATACTGGACGAGAGCGCTCGCCGTCGCGGACAGGCCTTGCTGGATGGCACGGCCGGGACGATCCACTTGGACCGCCTGGGTGAGCGCGCCTTTGCTGGCCTGCATCGTGCGTGATGGGGCGCGATCCACCTCGCCCCCGGGATCCGCAACGGCCGCAGTCCCGGTCGAGAGGGCGTTGCCGGCCGCTCGACCGACCGTCGCCGTAGCCGCCCCGGTCGCCATCATGGCCTGCTCCGCCACGGCATCGACGTTAGCGGTCCGGGCATCCAGGACGGTGTCTACCGAGGCCGATGCACGATGCGCCACCTCATCGGCAGCTTCGGCGGCCTTCCGCGCCGCCTCCTCCATCATCGCGCCGGTGACATCGTGGATCGCGACGACACCTTCCATGGGGTCCGTCGCCTCGCCCGGATGAAACGGGCCCGACCGCGAGGTCGACGTCCCCGGCGAGGCAGCGGCGTCGCCGGGGCGGCGTCGTTCGGGTCGCGGTTTACGCGTCATGGAACACATACCGTATCGGTGTCATGAATGGGCTCTGCAGGGCCAGGAAAGGCGCAGTGATGGGCAAGCGACGGGCCGGCCGAATGCGGCCGCAGCCGCACCTGAGCGCCGTCTCGAGCATCCGAGGAAAGGCCTCAGCCCTGGTTCATGGCCTCGTCGGTCGAGGACTTCATCGACGAAGATGCGGACTGGACGACCCCCTGGGCGGTCGACTGCATGATGGAGCCGAGTTCCTTGGCCTGGTCCTGGATGGTGGTCATCTGGGCTTTGGCGTAGTCGGATTGGAGCGCGAGGACCTCCTGCAGGTCCTTGGCGCGCACGAGCTTCTGTGCGAGATCGAAGGCGCTGCGGACATTGCTTTCGGCGAAGCCCATGGCCTTCGTGCCGATGGTCTTGGCGTTGGTCTGAACGCTGGCCGCGGTCGTGTCGGCCTGGCCGGCGGCCTTCTGGGCGGCGGTCATGAAGCCATCGAAAGCCCGGCGGGCCTGATCGACGCTCTTTTCAGCCATTTCGCGCATGTCGGACGGAATCTCGTAGGACGGCGTAGTCATCACACTCTCTCCTGCTGGCGGTCTGCTGGGCGGATCTGGCGGCGGATTGCCGCCGCGGGCCGCCGGGCCACATCAGGACCCCGACCGCAGCGGTCCCTACCTGAAGGTGTGCTGCGATGCAATATTCTTGTGCATCGCAGCATGGAACTTTGCGTGTGCCATGCTGTCTCGTGGACGAGCGCGCGACCAGCCGGCGGCGTGGTACACTAAGTTTCTGTTAAAACGTGTTAACCTGCTAAAAAGTGGCGTGAAGGTCGTGTTAAATGTCGGTCCCGTGCCGGAACGTCGTCGTGTTGGAGTTTGGGCGAGTAGCGATGCAACGATCTGCCGACAGGACCGACGGTTTCTCGGACGACGTCGACCAAGCCTTCGCCGCACGCGCCTTCGCGGCCGCAAAGGTGAGTTGCGCGGCCTTTGCGATCGTACGGACCGACAGCCGCGAGGTCGTCTGGGCCAACGCAGCCGCGGCGACTTTCTGGGGCAGCCGCGACCTCGAAGTCCTTGCCCGCGTCCTGTTCGGGCCACCGGAGGCCGTCGGCCGGGGATGGCTCGGCAGCCTTGCCGGCGGCTTCGTCCCGGGCCGCGCCCCGCAACTGGCCCGACCGACCCTCGGTCGTAGCCTCGGCACGCGGGACAGGCTTGTGCTGGGCCGGTCCTGGCGGGGCTCGGACGGGGAAAGCTTCCTGGCCTTCGCGGTGCCGCAAACGGGCACTGTTCATGACCACCCCGACGCAGCTTGGCGCCAGGGTGCGACGGTATCGGCCAGCGGGACGCAGGGAGCAGCGCAGGAGCGCGACGCCGCACCCGTCGACGGTCACGCTGCCGAGCCGTCCGGGCCGGACCTCTCCGCCGGGCCGGAAGGTGCCGGCCGGCCATTCGCCGACGCTGAACTCAGCCTCGCGAGGCGAAGTCAACTCGCGATCCTGCGCGACAGGCTCGATGCCGCGGTCGACGGCACGGCCTCCCTGAGGCTGCTGTGGCGGACCGACTGCGACGACGTCGCGACGCAGATCGACGATCGGACCTTCACGCGCCTCGGATCCCCGGTCCGCTTCGCCCAGCGATCGCTCCCCGAGGTCGTGGCGGATTTCGACCCTGTCGCGGGCGAACGGTTGCGCGCCGCCCTGGCGACCCGGGCTACCTGGTCAGGCATTTCGGTGTGCTTGCCGGTGGCGGATGGCGCATAGGAGGTCCCCATGGTGCTGCGCGCATCGCCGATGTTCGACCTGGATCGGACCTTCGCGGGCTATCGGGGCTTCGGCACGGTCGACCTCGGCCAGCTCGGGCTGGCACCGCAGCATTCGCGGCCGGTCGAGCAACCTGCCGCGGCCCCCGAGGCGCCCTCGACCGGCCCAAACCGCGAGCCGGCCGTGTCGGCCATGGCGCCGCCACCGGTGCAGCGCGACGAGCTGGCGGCTCCCGCTGAAATGCCGGAAGACCCGCTCCGCCCCGCTGCAGCTCCGCCGCGCAGCGCGTCGGCCAATGTGGTGCACCTCCGGCCGCTTCCGGCCCCGACGCCCGTCAGTGCCGCCGAAACCGCTTCGCACCAAGAGGCTGCCGGAATCCTGCCCGCGGAGGCCGTCGAACCCTCGGCGTCTTCGACGGACGAACTCGCCTTCCTGGCGCTGGGCGACGCCTTGCGCGCGCACATCGAGAGCGGGCCGCCTCGGGATTTCGGGTCCGAGATGCAGGATGCCTCGCGGCCCGCGGCCGCAGCGAAAGCCAGTTCCCCGGTGCCGTACTCCAGCGTCGCGCCGGCCGTTGCGCCCGACGGAGAAGCGGCGGGTCCCGACACTGCGCCCGGCGACCCTGCGGCGCGCGAACCGGTGCCCGACGGCTCCGCCGCGTCCCTGATCGACCAGCTGCCGACGGCGCTGTTGGTCTTCGTGGGCCGAACGCCGGTCGCTGCGAACCGGGCGGCTTCCGATCTCCTCGGCTATGCGGCCCCGGCAGACCTCGTGCAGGCGGGGGACGGCCTGGTGATCTCCGGCGCTTCGCGACGCGACACCGGCCCAGTGACCCTGCGCGACGCCACGGGCGAAGCGATGGTCGTCGAGGCCGCGAAGGTCGGCATCGGCTGGCAGGGTGCCGGCGCCACATTGTGGACGTTGGTGCCCCATCCTCGGGCTGCGCCGCAGGCAGCCGCGGGAGCGCGACCGACACCGGACGACGCCGAGGCGACCGCGGGCGATCTTCTGGACCATGTCGACGACGCCGTGGCCCTGCTCGATGCGGACGGCCGGATCCGCCGCATGAACCGCCAGGGCGAAAGCTGGTTTGGGCCCCCGGGTGCGAGCGGCGTTCTCGGCCGGAGCTTCATGGATGTCCTGGCGCCCGACAGCCGCGCCGCGGGCTTGGCGCTGCTCGCCGAGGCCAGGAGCCAGAGCGGGCACGGCGCGGCACCGCTCCGGCGCGATGTTCTCGTCCGTACGGCCGACCACGTGCCCTTGCCCATGCTGCTGACGATGGGTCGTGTCGGGCCTTCGGAGTTCTACGCGACGCTGCGCGATGTGTCGGCGCTGAAGCGTGCCGAAGCCGATCGGGCCCCGACGGGGCCGGAACGCCAGCACGAGACCGCCCAACCCTCCGATTTCCTGGCCAAGGTCAGCCACGAGATCCGCACGCCGCTCAATGCGATCCTGGGCTTCGCCGAAGTCATCATGGACGAGCGCTTCGGCCCGCTCGGCAATCCGCGCTACAAGGATTACCTCAAGGACATCCATGCCTCCGGCACGCAGGTGATGACGCTCGTCAGCGATCTCCTCGACTTGTCGCGGATCCAGGCCGGGCAACTCGATCTCGATGTCGGCGCCGTGGACGTGAACAGGATCGTCACCGAAACCGTGGCCCAGATGCAGCCCGAAGCGCACCGCGAGCGCGTCATCATGCGCACCTCGCTGGGCCACCGGATCCCGGCCGTGCTGGTCGACGAGCGCTCGGCCCGTCAGATTGTGCACAACCTGCTGTCCAACGCCGTCCGCTTCAACGAACCCGGCGGGCAGGTCATCGTGTCGACGGCGCTCAGCGACGCCGGAACCGTGGTGCTGCGGGTTCGCGACACGGGCATCGGCATGACCGACGCCGAGATCGCGGCGGCTCTGGAGCCGTTCCAGCAGGTGTCGTCGCTGGGCCCGGCCAACGGCAACGGGTTGGGCCTGCCGCTGACCCGTGCCCTGATCGGCGCCAATGGCGCCAGCATGGCGATCCGGAGCCGTCCACGCGAGGGCACCTTGGTCGAGGTGGCATTCGCCTCCGCCATGCCGGAGGCCACACGCCGGCCGGCCTGAGCATCGGTCCATCATCGACGCCGCGGCGGATGTCGCCGCTACTTGCGACCCGTCCGATGAACTGAAAATTTCACGGTGTCGCGGCCAGCAGGTTCTCGAGGTCGAGGCGGCGGGTGTACATGGCGATGCGGCCGTCGCCATCTCTCGGCCAGCGGTCGCGCGCTCGGTCCCAGTAGAGTTCCACGCCGTTGCCGTCGGGATCGCGCAGATAAAGCGCCTCGCTGACGCCGTGATCGCTGGCGCCGTCGAGCGGTATGCCGGCCGCGATCAAGCGACGCAGCGCATCGGCCAGCGCTGCGCGGGTCGGGTACAAGATCGCGGCGTGGAACAGCCCCGTGGTGCCCGGTGCCGGCGGGCCGCCGCCGAGGCTTTCCCAGGTATTGAGGCCGATCTGGTGGTGGTAACCCCCGGCCGATACGAAGGCCGCCTGCGGTCCGAAACGCTGCATCAGCTCGAAGCCGAGGACGCCGCAATAGAAGGCCAACGCGCGGTCGAGATCCGCTACCTTGAGGTGGACGTGGCCGATGGTGGTGCCGGGATCGATCGGCCCGAAGCCCGTCTCGCGATCTCGCGCGTCGCTCATCGTGGTACTCCCCGCCCGTCGTTTCGGTCCGCCGGGAACGGTCGCCCGCGCGATCCGTCGCAGGATAGCGGGCGCGACCGCGGGAGCAAAGGTCGTGGGTCCGGACCGGGACCCCGGCACTACGGCCTTCGTTTCGCCCGCAAATGCTTCATAAGCATCGGTGCCGAAGCGGAAGGGGCGCCCGCCGCGGCGATTGGCCAGGGAGTTTCGGGTGCCAAGCTTCGCCGATCGGGCGGGACCAGCAGGGCTGCGGTGTCGCTTGCCGGCGCTCGCTTCGGCCGCCGCGGTGGTGGGGGCGGCCGCGCTCGGTGCCTGCACGTTCGACGAGGCCCGGCCGGGCCTCGACATCCCCGTACCTGGGATCTTCGACCACGCGGCCCGGGCGGGTGCCGAGCCGCGGGCAGCGGCGGTCGCCCACCCGGCTGCTCCCTTGCCGGTGAACTGGCCGCATGTGTTCGGTTCGCCCGAACTGTCGCGCCTGGCCGAGCTCACGGCCCGCGGCAACCTCGATGTCGCGGCCGCAGCGGCCCGGATTCGCGAGGCCGACGCCCAGACCGCGATCGCGAGCGCGCCCCTGTTCCCGCAGGTGACGTCGAGCGATTCGTCCGGCCGCAGCTTCTCGCCCGGCACCATCCGGTCGGGCAACGGCACGGGCCGCACGATCGCCACCACCAGCTTCAATCTCGGCCTGACGGCCAGCTACGAACTCGACCTGTGGGGCCGCAACCGGTTCGCCAGCATCGCCGCGACCGAGAATGCCGTGGCGGCGCGCTTCGCCCGCGACACGCTGGTCCTGTCTGCAGTGGCGGCCGTCGCCAACAGCTATTTCACGCTGCTGTCGGCGCAGGACAGGCTCGGGATCGCCGAGAACAACCTCAAGGATGCGCGGTTCGGGCTCGAGGCCATCAAGGGCCGGCTCTCGGTGGGTACCGCCACGGCGCTCGAGGTCGCCCAACAGCAGAGCGTGGTGGACCAGCAACTCGCGGTGTTTCCGCCGCTGCAGCAGCAGTTGCAGCAGGCCAAGACCGCGATCGCCCTCCTGACGGGCCGCGTTCCCGAGAGCCTCGCCATCAAGGGCGGCAGTCTCTCCGCCCTGAAGCCGCCCGTCATCCCGCCCGGCCTCCCATCGCAAGTGCTCCGGCGCCGGCCCGATGTCGCCGAGGCCGAGGCCACGCTCGGGTCGGCCGACGCGGCCGTCCTGTCGGCCCGCGCCGCGCTGTTCCCCACCCTCAGCCTGACCGCGACCGGCGGGGTGGAGAGCCTGGCGCTGCGGACGCTGCTGTCACCGGCCGCGGCTTTCGGCAGCATGGGGGTCGGCCTGGCTTCGCCTTTGCTCGACGGCGGCGCTCTCCAGGGCGAACTCGATCTGCAGCGGGGGCGCGATCTCGAGGATCTCCAGACCTATCGCAGGTCCGTGGTCCAGTCCCTGGTCGACGTCGAGAACGCGCTGATCGCGATCCAGCAGAACACGGAACACGAGAAGCGATTGGCCGCAGTCGTGGCCTCGGCCCGCCTCGCCTATGATATAACCAGGGTGCGGTTGCGCGAAGGAACCATCGACATCCTGACCGTCCTCAACACCGAGCAGACGCTTTTCGCGGCCCTGGACGCCGAGGCTGTCGTGCGTCTCGCACGGTTTACGGCGTTGTCGAGCCTCGCCCAGGCCATCGGAGGCGGCTGGACGCGGCCCGAACAGCTCGAAGTGCCGCCGCTGAACGGACTGACGCCGGTTCCGGCCGAAGCCCTCCGGCCCGATGGTCCGCCCAGCGGGCCGGAGCGGACGGACGCCGGCGGCTATACGGCAGGCGCCGGAGCGGCCGCGCGGGCCGCCGGAGGGCGGTCATGAAGCGGTTCCTGACTCTCACGCTGATCGTCCTCATCGGCGCCGTCGTCCTGGCCGAGCGGATTCCGGCCCTTCACGCGCGCGTGCCGTGGCTGCCCGGCATCCCCGGCCTCGTAGCGGGGCAATCAGGCGACAAGGCCGCCGATGCTGCGGGCGGCGAACCGGAGGCCGCCGGCCGCGGGGGCGGGTGCGGCGCCCGCCGCCGCCTCGGGGCCGACGGGCCGATCCCGGTGCTGACGTCGCCCCTGCGCTATGCCGACGTGCCGGTCACGGCCGACGTGCTCGGTACCGTCCAGGCCACCAACAACGTGACGGCACGGAGCCAGATCGACGGCAAGCTGATCGAGATCGCCTTCAAGGAAGGACAGGACGTGAGGAAGGGCGACGTCATCGCCCGGATCGATCCCGCCACCTACAAGGCACTATACGACGGGGCGGTGGCCAAGAAGGCCCAGGACGAGGCCATGCTCAACAACGCCCAGGTCGATCTCGTGCGCTACCAGAAGCTGGCCGAGACGCAATACGGCTCTCACCAGCAGGCCGACACCCAGAAGGCCATGGTGGCGCAATATACGGCCCAACTGGCGCAGGACCAGGCCAACATCGACAGCAGCAAGGCGACGCTGGACTACGCGACCATCCGTTCGCCCATCGACGGACGGACCGGCATCCGCCAGGTCGACCAGGGCAATGTCGTGCACGCCAACGACACGGTCGGCATCGTCACGATCGCCCAGGTGAAGCCGATCGCGGCGATCTTCAACCTGCCGCAACAATGGCTCAGGCCCGTCAATGCCGCCATGGCCCGGGGCACGCTGCGGCTCGAGGCGCGCGACGGCGACACGGGCGAGGTGCTCGACACTGGTACCCTGCAGGTGGTCGACAACACGGTCGACCAGACAACCGGCACCGTCAGGATGAAAGGAAGCTTCCCGAACGGCACCGGCCAGCTCTGGCCCGGCCAGTTCGTCAATCTCCGGCTCTACGTCGACACGCTGAGCCACGTCGTCGTGGCGCCGACACCCGCCGTGCAGCGCGGCCCGGACGGCGCCTTCGTCTATGGGGTGGCGGACGGCAAGGCCGTGATGACCAAGGTGACGACGGGCCGCCAGACTGAGGCCGACACGGTGTTGACGGCGGGCCTCGCGCCGCCGGCCGCCGTGATCACCACGGGCTTCACCCGCCTGACCGACGGCGCCAAGGTGGCGGTGGCGGGGGCGGGCGGGCAGGCGATGGCGCGGGAGCGCGGGCGGGGGCCGGCCGCCAAGGGGGTTGGGGGGGCCGACGCCAAGCCAGCCGCCGACGCTCCCGTGACGACGGGCGCGACCCCGGACCGTGCCGCGGACGCGAAAGCCGAATCCCAAGGAGGCGGACCGGAGGCCGTGCGCCGTCGCCGCAAGCGGGACGCCGCCCAGGCCGGGGCGACGAACTGATGCGGGCGGTCGGGATCCCTCCTGTGCCCTCGCGGGAGTAGGGGCGGCCCGTGAACATCTCGGCGCCCTTCATCCTCCGGCCGATCGCGACCGCGCTGCTCGGCATAGCGGTGCTGCTGGCCGGGCTGATGGGCTTCCGGCAACTCTCGGTGTCGTCGCTGCCGCAGGTGGACTTTCCGACCATCCAGGTCACGACCCAGTTGCCCGGCGCCAACCCCGACACCATCGCGTCGCTGGTGACGGCCTCGCTCGAACGGCAGTTCGGCCAGATCCCGGCGCTGGCCGCCATGGCGTCGCAGAGCTCCTTCGGCCTCAGCCAGGTCACGCTGCAGTTCAACCTCGACCGCGACATCGATGCGGCCGCCCAGGACGTCCAGTCGGCCATCAACGCGGCCGCCTCGACCCTGCCGCGCAACCTTCCCTATCCGCCGGTCTACGCCAAGGTGAACCCCGCCGACACCCCGGTCCTCACGCTGGCGCTCACTTCCCGCAGCGCGCCGCTCCGCGACCTCAGCGACGTCGCCGACACGCTCCTGGCGCCTCGTCTGTCCCAGGTCTCGGGCATCGGGCACGTGTCGGTCGAAGGCAACATCCGGCCGGCGATCCGCATCCAGGCCGATCTGCCGCGGCTCGCCGCCTACGCGATCTCGCTCGAGGATCTCCGTTCCGCCATCGTGGCGGCCAACGTGGCGGGCTCGAAAGGCTCGCTCGATGGAACGTCCCAGGCCTATACGATCGCGGCCAACGATCAGATCGACGCGGCCAGGAGTTACGAGACCGTGGTCGTGGCCTATCGCGGCGGGGCGCCGGTTCTGCTGCGCGACGTCGCTCGTGTGGTGGAGGGGCTCGAGAACGCGCGCGTCGGCGGCTGGTACGCGGGCGAGCCCGCCGTCATCATCGACGTGCAGCGCCAGCCGGGCGCTAACGTGGTCGAAACGGTCGACCGCGTGCTGGCCGAACTGCCGCGCCTGCAGGGCTCGCTGAGTGCCGGCGTGACGCTGAAGATCGTGCACGATTCCACCGAAACCATCCGGGCCTCGATCCGCGACGTCGAACTGACGCTGGTGCTTTCGGCCGGCCTCGTCGTCCTGGTCGTGCTGCTGTTCCTGCGCACGGTGCGGGCCACGATCATCGCGGGCGTGGCGCTGCCGCTGTCGATCGTCGCGACCTTCGCGGCGATGTGGGCGGCGGGCTTCGGACTCGACAACCTGTCGCTCATGGCGCTGACGATCGGCACCGGATTCGTGGTCGACGACGCCATCGTGATGATCGAGAACGTCGTGCGCCAGATCGAGGACGGACAGCCGCCTCTCGAGGCCGCCCTCAAGGGTGCGCGCGAGATCGGCTTCACGGTGGTGTCGCTGACCGTGTCGCTGATCGCCGTCTTCATCCCGCTGCTGTTCATGACCGGCATCGTGGGCCGCATGTTCCGCGAATTCGCCCTGACGCTCACCTTTGCGGTGATCGTCTCGGCCGCGATCTCGCTGACTCTCACGCCCATGATGTGCGGCCGGCTGCTGAGGCCCGCTCCGCCGCGGGGCAGGGAACCCTGGCTCATGCGCCTGGCCGAGGCGCCCGTGGTGCTGATGGCCCGCGGCTACGAGGCCACGCTGGCTGTCGCGCTGCGCCGCCAGGGCCTGATGCTGCTGCTCACCGCGGCGACGCTCGGGCTGACCGTGTGGCTCTACGTCATCGTGCCCAAGGGCTTCCTGCCCGCGCAGGACACCGGGCTGATCAACGTCGTGCTCGAAGGGACGCCCCAGGCCTCGTTCGCCGAGATGAGCCGGCTCCAGGCCGAGGCGGAGGCGGCGCTCGCGTCCGACCCCGACATCACCGGCACGGTCGCGGTGCTGGGTGTCGGCGCGTTGAACCCGACGTCCAACGTCGCCCATCTGCAGCTCACCCTGAAGCCGTCCGACGAGCGCCGGGGCAATGCCGCCGCGGTCGCGGAACGGGTCAGGGCCTTGCTGGCCGACATCCCCGGCGCCACGCCCTACGTGAAGCCCGTGCAGGACATCCAGATCGCCACCGTGGCGAGCCGTTCGCAATACCAGTATACGCTGACCGGCACCGACGTGGGGGCCGTGACCCGGTGGTCGACGAAGCTCGTGTCGCGGCTGCGGCGGGACCCGCTCTTCGCCCATGTGGCGGCGGAGGTGCAGGACGGCGGCTTGCGCGCCTTCGTCGACATCGACCGGCAGAAGGCGGGGCGACTCGGCGTCACCACCCAGATGATCGACGACACGCTGAACGACGCCTTCGGGCAGCGGCAGATCTCGACCATCTACGGGCAATCGAACCAGTATCGCGTGATCCTCGAAGCCGCGCCGGGATCGGCCGACGACCCACGCATCCTCGACAAGCTCTACGTCGGCGTGACCAGCGGCACCACCTCGGCCACGACCTCGACGGGCGGCGTCACCACGGCCGCCACCACCACGGCGGCGACGCCGGGCGCCCAGGTGCCGCTCGTGTCCTTCGCCACGCTGCAGCGCACCCCCGCGCCGCTGGCCGTCGCCCATCATGAACAGTTCCCGGCACCAGCCATTTCGTTCGATCTTGCGAGGGGTGCGTCGCTCGGCGAGGCCGTGAGCGGCATCCGGGCGGCCGAGCGCGACATCGGCATGCCGGCCGCGATCCTCGGGGTGTTCGGCGCCGACGCGGCCGAGTTCACGAGGTCGCTCGCCGGCGAACCCTGGCTGGTGCTGGCCGCCGTGGTGACGATCTACCTGGTCCTGGGCATCCTCTACGAGAGCTTCATCCACCCGCTCACCATCCTGTCGACGCTACCATCGGCCGGCGTGGGGGCGCTCCTGGCCCTGATGGCCACGGGGCAGGAACTGTCGATCATGGCACTGATCGGCATCATCCTCCTGATGGGCATCGTGAAGAAGAACGCCATCATGATGATCGACTTCGCCACCGCGGCCGAGCGCGACGAGGGGTTGTCCCCCTTCGACGCCATCGAGCGGGCCTGCCGGCTGCGCTTCCGCCCCATCATGATGACCACGCTGGCGGCGCTGTTCGGCGCCATACCGCTGGCTCTGGCACACGGCAGCGGCGCCGAACTGCGCGTGCCGCTCGGCATCACGATCATCGGCGGGCTGCTGCTGAGCCAGTTGCTGACGCTCTACACGACGCCGGTGATCTACCTGCAGATGGAGGCGCTCGGACGCCGCTTCGGGATGGGCACGAAGCCGATCGGGGTGATGGAGGCCGAGCCGGAGATGCGGAGGGCGGCTGAGTGAGGGGCGCCCAGAGTCCGACGGCATGTCAGTGTGAGCGGCAACCATGGAGGGTGAGATGACGCTGAGGATTGATGTGGAGGAAGGCGCGGCCCGCTGGCGTGAGATTCTGGCGGAGGTTGAGGCCGGCCGAGACGTTGTGATTACGCGCGGTGTGGAAACTGTGGCGCACGTGACGAAAGCAGATGCACCGCAGATCGATCGTCAGGCGGCCATCGAGGCGATATTCGAGGCCCGACGCGGTCTTCCTCCGACGACTGCGGAAGAGATCCTGGCGTGGCGTGACGAGGGGCGTCGATGACCATCGTCGTCGACGCTTCAGTGGCGGCAGCTTGGCTTCTACCGGACGAATTCAGCGAGGCGTCGGATCGCATTTTGCGCTTGCTTCAGGCGAAGGATGGTCTGGTGCCGTCGATCTTTAGGCACGAGGTCCGCAATATCCTGCTGATCGCAGAGCGCAGGAAGCGGGTCATGCCGGCCAAGGTCGATGAATTGCTCGGGCGCCTCGCTGCCCTCCCGGTTCGCGAGGGCGGTCATTCCGACGATCACGATATCATCGCTCTGGCTCGCGCAGGCGGCCTGACCGCTTACGACGCCGCCTACGTGGCCCTCGCCCTGTCCAGCGGTGTGCCTCTTGCCACGCTCGACCGGGCCATGGCCACCGCCGCCCGCGCTCGCGGCATCGCCATCCTGGGTCCGCTCGCCCCGTGAACATCTCGGCCCCCTTCATCCGCCGCCCGATCGGCACGACGCTGCTGGCCATCGGGCTGTTCCTGGTGGGCGCGGTCGCCTATTTCCAGCTGCCGGTGGCGAGCCTGCCGGCCGTGGATTTCCCCGCCATCCGGGTGGGGGCGTCGCGGCCCGGGGCCGATCCCGGCATCATGGCGGCCACGGTGGCGGCACCGCTCGAACGCCGTCTCGGCGAGATCTCCGGCTTGAACGAGATGACGTCGACCTCGACGCTCGGCTCGTCCTCCATCACGCTGCAATTCGACCTCAGCCGCAACGTCGACGACGCGGCCCGCGACGTGCAGGCGGCCCTCAACGCCGCCATCACCGACCTGCCCGGCGATCTCCCGGCACTGCCGACCTACCGCAAGGCCAACTCGGCCGCGTTCCCGGTCTTCATCCTGGCCCTGACCTCCGACACGCTGCCCGTGACGGCGCTCTACGACGCCGCCGACACCGTGATCGCGCAGAAGATCTCCCAGGTCGACGGCGTCGCCGAGGTCACGGTCAACGGCGCCGCGCAACCCGCCATCCGGGTCCGCATCGACCCGCAGCGGCTCGCCGCCATGGCGCTTTCGGTCGATGCCATCCGCACGGCCATCGGCAACGCCAACGTCGGCCAGGCGATCGGCTCCTTCGATGGGCCGGACCTGACCGAGACGCTGGCCACCAGCGACCGCCTTTCGACCCCCGAGGAGTTCGGCGCCATCGTGGTGCGAAGCCAGAACGGCACGGTGGTCAAGCTGTCCGACGTCGCCACGGTGGAGCGCGGCAACAAGAGCCGCCGCGCCGCGGGCTGGTACAACAAGAAGCCCTCCGTGCTGCTGATCGTGACCAAGCAGCCCAAGGCCAACGTCATCGACACGGTGGATCGCGTGCGGGCGCTGCTGCCGCAGCTCAAGCGCTGGGTGCCGGCCGGCGTCGACATCTCGATCTTCACCGACCGCACCGTGACGATCCGGGCCGGGGTCCGCGATATCCAGATCACGCTGCTCATCACCTGCGCGCTGGTGATGGCGGTGGTGTTCGTGTTCCTGCGCCGCGCCACCCCGACGCTCGCGGCCGGCGTGGCGGTGCCGTTGTCGTTGGCCGGCACGGTGGCCTGCATGTACGCCGCGGGCTTCAGCCTCGACAACCTCAGCCTCATGGCCATTACGATCTCGGTCGGCTTCGTGGTCGACGACGCCATCGTGATGATCGAGAACGTGTCGCGCAACATCGAGCGCGGCATGCCGCCCGTCAGCGCGGCCCTGCTGGGCTCGAGGCAGATCGGCTTCACCGTGGTGTCGATCAGCCTGTCGCTGGTGGCGGCCTTCGTGCCGCTGCTGTTCATGGGCGGCATCATCGGCGCCTTCTTCCGCGAGTTCTCCCTGACCCTGACCTTCGCGGTTGTGGTCTCGACCCTCGTGTCGCTGACCCTGACCCCGATGGTCTGCGCGCATTTCATGAAGCCGCACGACCATCGGCCGCCCAACCGGCTCGACCGCGCCGTGGAAGGCGGCCTCGCGCGGGTCGTCGGGTTCTATGCGCGGACCCTGCGGGTGGCGCTGCGCCACCCCTGGGCCATGGTGCTCGTCATGGTGCTGACGATCGGGCTCACGGTCGAGATGTTCAAGGACACGCCGAAGGGCTTCGTGCCCGAGGACGACACGGGCCTCATCATGGGCCAGACCCAGGCGGCCGCCGACATCTCGTTTCCCGCCATGGCGACGCTGCAGCAGAGCCTGTCCGACGTCATCCTGAAGGACCCG